>JBGSSO010000046.1:0-47791 GCA_041737015.1 Nitrospirales bacterium | reverse complement strand
AGCGCTAAGGCTTGAGGGTGTACTCCAGTGACGACCTTATTGTTGATCCGTGTATATTTGGTGAGAAAATAGTCGATGAGCGTGGGAATGTCTTCGACCCGTTCTCGCAGCGATGGCAGGTGCAGCGTGACGACGTTGAGCCGGTAATAGAGATCTTCCCGAAACTTCCCGGCTTCCACGAGTTTTTTGAGGTGTTTGTTGGTGGCGGCAATGATGCGGACATCGACTTTGATTGATTCCATGCCGCCCACGCGGCGGATTTCATGCTCCTGCAGGACCCGGAGGAGTTTGCTTTGCAGATTCGGGGAGATATCGCCGATTTCATCTAGAAAACAGGTGCCTCGATTGGCGGATTCCAGGAGTCCTTTTTTGAGGGTAATGGCTCCTGTGAAGGCGCCGCGTTCATGACCGAATAATTCACTTTCCAGAAGATTTTCTGTAAGCGTACCGCAATCGACGGCGATAAACGGTCCGTCGCTTCGGAGACTGTTGGCATGCATGGCCCGGGCAATGAGTTCTTTTCCTGTTCCGGTTTCGCCATGGATGAGGACGGTGGATTCCGTTGGTGCGACCCGGGCGATGAGTTTGTACACGGCCACCATCGGCGGACTGTTCCCTTGTATCTGGTTGATGCCATTTCCTCTTGGCAGGAGCGGCCGCATGGGTGCGCGTGCTTCCTCGAGGGTGTGTTTATGGTCACAGGCCCGTCGGACGACGGAACGAATTTCTTCCAATGCGAACGGCTTGGAGAGGTAATCGAAGGCCCCGGCTTTGATGCCTTCCACCGCCGTCGACAACGACCCATAGGCGGTGAGGAGAATGACCTGGGTGAGGGGGCTGCGTTTCCGTGTTTCGGCCAGTAAGGCTAACCCGTCCATGTGCGGCATTTGAATATCCGACAACACCACATCCGGCGTTTGATCGACGAAGGTGTCTAGGGCGGCTTGACTGCTCGTGGCGGTGTGCACCTGATAACCTTCTTTTTCCATAATTTCCCGAAGCAGGGTGAGTGTGTCCGGTTCATCATCGACGATGAGGATGGTGGCTTTAGGCATGATCCGAGATCCTCCAGGCCGGCAACCGAATGAGAAATCTGGTGCCATGGCCTTCTTCGCTGTGCACGGTGATGTGGCCCTTATGCAATTGAATAATTTCCGTGGTGATGGCTAATCCCAATCCAGTTCCTGACCCTACACTTTTGGTGGTAAAGAAGGGGTCAAAGATTTTTTCTATGTGTTCCCGCGGAATCCCTGGTCCTGAATCGTGAATATCGACGATCACTTCCGGTCCCGCTTGAGAGGTATCTTCGGCGTTTCGTGCCTGAATGGTCAATTGCCCGCCGTCCGGCATGGCATCGATGGCGTTATCGATGAGGTTGTTGATGGCCTCCTGAAGGTGAAAGGCATCTCCTTGGACCGACCACAGATCGGGTGCAAAGTGCGTAAGGCCTTGAATGCCATGTTCCTGGAGAAGCGGGCGAAATAATAACAACGACTGGTCGATCAGGGTCGGAAGAAAGACCTGTTCGACGGAGATGGTCGGTGTTCGCGTAAAGGTGAGTAAGTCCTGAATGCTGTGGGTGAGCCGATCGGTTTGTTTGAGCATGGTTCGCACCCTCTCCAGGACTTCCTGCGGAAGATGCGGATCTTCCTGGAGCAGTTGCAGGTGTCCGAAGATGGCCGTTAGGGGTGTGCCGATCTTGTGGGCGATGGTGGCGACCAGTTGACCCAAGACCGCCAACCGTTGTTGCCGGAGAATGTCACGTTGTGCAATGGAGAGTCGTTCATTGACGGCGGCCAGCTCTTCATTCCGTTGCCGTAGTTCTGCCGTCGCATCCTCCACTCTGGTTTGTAGGGCATCCCGGGCTTGAGCTAACGCCTGATTCAATGACGCATTTTCCCTCATGACCTCTTGGATCTGTTGTGCCATGGAATTGAACTGGCGGGCTAATTCGCCTATTTCGTCTGTTTTTCCGATCGGGACCAGGGTGGCCCATTGGCCGTTTTCGACCTCAGCCAGCCCGGCTTTTAGCCGTCCAAGTGGACGGATCACATGTCGATAGAGAAAGAAGTTTAACGCCACCACGATGCCGAATCCCATGATCAGGCTGATGATGAGCGACCAATTGAGGAAAAATCTCGTGATGGTGGTGAGTTGTCCCGTCCAGTATTCGGCGTAGATGACCCCGGTGGTTTTTCCCTGTATGGCAAGAGGCGTGGACAGTTTGAGCCGATCATCACCGGGTTGATTGTGAAAGCGGCCTTGGGGCTCTTCAAATTGGAACGTGTGGGTGACCATCAACGGGATTTCACTTGAATCGTCCTTGGTGTCTCCAACTTGCGTCAGCAGGATTGGCGGTTCATCTGCCTTGGCGTTTTTCCCGTAGACACGGAGGAAGATGAGATCCGGGTTTCGGCTCATCAGATCGTTTAAATATTTCTCCCGCAATGTTGCATTGTGAAATTGTTTTTCTGATTGAAAGCGTGCGCCGATTTGGCGCAGGAGCACTAGAGATTTGGAGTGGATGACATCCTTGGCCAATTCCGCCACATAATATTGATGCAGGAGTTCCGTGACCAGAATGGCTCCGCCCACAATGAGGATGATAATGAGGGAGGCCTTGGCTTGAAGCTTCCAGGGATGTTGCCAGGAAATCATTTTTTGAGATTTCAACAGATCGTTATCAAATTAGGTAAGCCTTACCGGGATGCCAACGGCCGCATGGCTGAAGGAGTATGGTGAATGCGTGTGTAGCATGGTTCTATCCTGCAACGTCCTTGTTATCCTGAGAGAAACGAAGGATCTCGCCCAGGTGTGCATCTTTAATCTCGGCACAGATTCTTCGCCTCCGGCTCAGAATGACAATGTGGTGGGGGAATGCCGGATCACCTTGCCAATGTCGCATGCCGGATTAGTACCTTTCAGATTGCCGCATGACACAGCCTGCCACACTTTTCCATCTCATTTCTGATCCCTTGCCCGTATTATTTACGAATTCTTTTGGTTGAGGAAGGATGAGTTGAGGGCCGATTACGGGTTTCTTGTTCGCTGGTAGTGTTGGCAGGATCGGACGAAGGCCCGCAAAAGCCGTTGTGTGGTTTGGCTGCGGAGTTGTCGTTCCGGATGCCACTGAATGGTAAAAATATGAGGGTATTTGGGATGTTCCATCGCCTCAATCAGTCCGTCGCTGGCGATGGCGGCAGGAATGAAATCGGGAGCGAGTGTCCGGACGCCCTGGTGATGTTGTGTGGCCACCACCTTGCGACCCTTTCCGAGGATTTTAGCTAATCGAGTGCCCTGAATGACTTTGACCGGATGCAGCCCGTTTTTCTTGCCTTCATGATCCACATTGTAGCCCTTCTTGGGCGGATGAATATGTTGATGAAGGGTTCCGCCTTCCAGGACATTGATCAGCTGCATGCCGTAGCAGATTCCTAAAATAGGTAACCGACGGGTTTTCCCGGCCTTGTACAGCCAGGCTTCAAATTTGGACCGGTTTTGAAACGCAACTTTTGTGCGTTTTTTAGGGCGCTCTCCATACCAGGTTGGATCCAGATCGTCTCCTCCGACAATGACCAACCCGTCGATGCCTTCCAGATAACGGTTGCGAAGGGTTTCCCTGTGGTTAATCGGGAGCAACACGGGATGCCCGCCCGCTTCGGTGACCGCTGTCGCATAGCGGTGATCACATAACAAGTCGTAGTTGGCGAAGTCCTTGCGTTTGGACACGGCTTCGCAGGTGATGCCGATTAACGGGGCGGGAAAGCGTTTACTCATCGATGGACGCTCGCTTCCGGCCCAGCCACACCCGTTCGGTGCTGGGAAAGGGGACTTCTAATTCTGCGGCAAAATCCTGCAAGGTATTGCCACTGAGCAAATGACCTAATCCTGAGCGATAGCGTTTGGCGAAACGGCGTTGCCAGGTTTGCGGGTGCTCGCGAATGGCTAGGGCCACCGAATCATGAATGAGCCGGGCTCCGTTATATCTGCGTTTGAGCAGGCGCAGGACCTCGTAAATCTCTTCAGGAATATCCATGGCGTCGAATTCTTCCCGGTGTTCCCATAAGAACTGGTCTAAATAGTCCGGGGCCGGTATCCATTCGCGTTTCCAGGGAAGCCTGGCTTTCATGCCTTTTGTGGCCGCTTCTGTCCGGGCGAGGAGGTAATCGGCATGGCTCATCCGATTGGCTGCGGCTTCTCCTCGGAGCCATCGCAGGCAGACCGCTTTCACCAGGCATAAATTGGCCACGACGAATTCCGGAATGTTGGAATCGAAGACCCGGATTTCCAGAGTGGGCGGTTTGGTTTTCCGGCCTTTGCTATAGACCAGTTCCCTGGTATCGACCGATGTGAGATCCCCTCGTTTCGTGGGCGTGAAGTAGGTGGCATTTCCACGAAGGAACCGGTTGGAGGCTTTGCCCGTGACTTTTTTGTCCCATATGGGAGAATTGGCTCCGGTGGCGATGAGCAACGGGAGTTGGTCATGGAGATGCCAACTGAGAGCGGTCGCTTCTTGTTTGGTGAGTTTGCGATTGGCGACAGAGATGTGGAGGTGGGTGCCGGCAAACCGGTTCGTCCAACCTCCCACAAATAACGGCACACGATAGTCCTGTTCATCTTCTCGACTGCGATACAGGCCTCGCAGGTATTTTCGCAAACCGGCCTTTAGTAAAAACAAGCTTTCCCGGATGGTCGTGAAAGGTCGGCTATTATATTCACTCCCGATGGAGGCATCCCGGGTAAATCGTTCGCCGGATTCAGAAAGACCAGGCCGGGGTTTTGACAGGCGCCTGCCGATCTTGTGATCGGTCACATTGATACTGTATGCCTCGATTTCGACGCCAATGACGATTCGTTGATGAAACGGAGTTTGTGTTATGCCTGCCATGGCAAGATCGTAAGTCCTTATCTGTTGTGGTGGTTCGAGAACGGGACTGGTTTCATGTCTGGTGTCTTATCGGATTCGCGCCATGTCCCCTTGGCGGAACCGTTCGTCAGAGAAGGGGGGGGGTCCGGCAAATTTGAAGGACTTGTGCTTGGTGAATGTACAGCAGACCACTGCAGGGATCACGCTCAAAATTTCGGGAAAAACTTGTAATGTGGAAACACGTTCAATCGATACCGGAATCTCGGTAGGTCAATGGGACATACTACTAAGACTCAATTGTAGCCCTCTGGGCAGGAAGAGTCTAGAAGGGGGTAAATTGTTCCTCGATTTTTTCGGGTTGGTCTGCAAGGGTCCAAGGCACCGGAGTTTGAAGAATCTCTGGGAGTACGTGTCCAACAAGAGATAACCTTATTCAGGGAGGGGACAAACACCTGCTGACCCAGCAAGGCTCCTACCCGTTTGTCATTCTGAGCCCAAGGCGAAGAATCTGTGCCCAGGTGGAGCATCCACGGCTCAGCACGATCCTTCATGGAACGTGTCTTGGTTTGCCCGAAGGGCTCAGCATGGCATGGCTTACCAATGGATGCTCCTTGCGTTCACGGCTCGATAGACCCTAAACATTGTCCGACCACTCGCGTAAGAAAATTTCCAGGATTAGGCGCCCATGACGGCTGCTTTTCCTCTTTTGACAAAATCGTCGACGGTTTCTTTGGTGTTATCTAACCAGTCTTCGGCTTGATCGAATGTATCGGAGGCAAGATCTTGTAAGTCTTCCCTGGTTCGTTTTCCGGACTGGGGAGCCCACAACAGTCCTGCTGCGATTCCCAATGTGATTCCGGACACAAAGGCCATCGTCCCAATTGCGCATCCTGAAGACATCCTTTTCATTTCGACCTCCCTCGTTTTATACGTATGCTGAAAATGGTGAATGTTGGCCGTTAGGTACGGCTTACTTTCTCTCTCACAACCTTTCTCAGAAGCAACTGATGTGCCAGTGATGGTTGTGTCTATTCATTATAAACGATGGCCTGATTTTGAGCATTATGTGGAGTTTTCAGTTCGGTTATTTATTCGTGATGGAACAATTTGTCTTGGTGTGAGACGGTTTGTTTTGGTAAAGAATAGAGCTGCTGGGTTTTGGGGTAAGAGGATTTGCTGGGACAGGCCGTGCCATCCCTTAGAGGTCTATGGACTCTACTAATTCCGAAAAGGCGGTCATGTGTTTAATGTGGCCAGTGGGCCTTGGTTAATTGTTCATGGGGCAGGAGGGCTTGTGGATGTCGGATGATAGGTTGAGTTCAGGCATATCCGCTTTCATTCAGGTTCACCATGCGACCGTGTACCGGGGACCTCAGCCTGTCCTCCATGATTTGTCCCTGGTGATTAACCAGGGGTGTTCGACCGTCATCCTGGGTCCCAACGGGTCAGGGAAATCGACATTCATGAAGCTGCTATCGAGGGAACTGTATCCGGTCGTTGGGCCAGATCGCTATATCCGGCTGATGGGGAAGGAGCACTGGAATGTGTGGGAACTACGCTCCCAGATTGGGATAATTTCTGCAGATATGCAACAGGCCTATCCGTGTCATACCACTGGACTGGATATTATCCTTTCGGGATTTTTCTCCAGTTTAGATGTGTATGAACATCAAACCATCAGTCTCCGACATCGTACCAGAGGCTCTGAGATGATGCGTAGGCTCGGGATTGCCCATCTTCGAGATCGCCCTTTCGGTGAGATGTCTACCGGAGAACAACGGCGAGCCTTGTTAGGTCGGGCTTTGGTTCACGAGCCTCAGATCCTTGTGTTAGATGAGCCAACCACCGGGCTGGATGTGCAGGCGTGTTTTCAATACCTTCAGACCATTCGGAATTTCATACGCCATGGAGGCACGGTGATTTTGGTGACGCACCACGTCCATGAAATTCCTCCGGAGATTGATCGGGTCGTGTTATTGAAACAGGGCCGGATCATGGAAGATGGTCTGAAGGGAGACGTTCTGAATGATTACCGCTTGTCTGCCCTCTTTGAGACTCCCGTTCATCTTCTTCATAATCAGGGATGGCTTCAGCTTGTCCCGGCCTCACCCCGCTAAGTTGGGGGCATGAAGACCGTTTGAAGGGCTGAGGATGACTTTGCCTTCCGGGACGTGTTCTATTCCCTAGCAGGGTGTTGAAAAAGCATGCCCTGAGTCTGGCCGAAGGGTCCGCCAGGGGCGTTCTCGCCCCTTGGCCGTGCTCACGTACTTCTCTGTACGATCCGCCCGTCCAAGCGGCTGCGGCCTTTCCTTCGAGAAGCCTCAGGACAGGACTGGACGGGCCTTTTTGAACATCCTGCTTCGCTCATGGAAGATCGTAAAGTTTTGGATCCCGATAAGCTCTCAGAAGAATTTTGAATTTTTCAACAGCCTGCTAGAGGATCCTTGTTTATCCGGCATGGCCTGTTCACGAAGTTTTTCATTTTTTTACATCATGTATTAAGGAAAGAGAACGGATATGGTTGACGGGTTTCTCCTCTTTGCGGTCTTGGATGTATGGCGGATGGTGTTGCCGTTAGGGTTGACGCTTCTGTTGCTGGTAACGGGCATGTTGTGTCGCTGGCAGGGCGATTTCTCTCAGAGAGGCCTGCGGGATGTCCTCAACCCCTTGGTCGTTCGATTGACAATCGGTCTGTTGGTGATGTCTGGAGTCGTCGGTCTTCTCGTGCCGGCAATTCTTGGTTACTCTCTGCCTGAATCTCATATTGCCGAAGGGCCGTGGAGCTACGAGGAAATGTTGGGTTTTGTGTTGGGCGGAGTCTGTCTTTGGAAAAGCCGGCAGTACCATGGTTCCGGAATGAATCCGGGGCTTGCCTGGCTGGGTTGTGCTGGGGTCTTGTTCCTTGGAGCGGGCATCCTGTGGGTAGCCCGATGGGATGCCATGTCGCATGAAGGCCAGGTGGCGGGTGGATGGTTTGTACTCGGATTGCGGACCGTGGATTGGACCCGCGTGGTTCCTAAAATCCTGCACCTCATTTTTGCCAGTTTGGCTGCAGGGGGATTGGTGGTGACGCTGCTGGGGTTGCTCGGATGGTCCGGCGCATCGGCTGGGTCCGACTCCCTCTCTCGTTCAGGTTTCCTCCCTTCTGATGAGCATGTTCGTTACGGGGTTGGTTGGATGTTAACGGGGTTGGTTCCGCAAATGCTCATTGGTCCCTGGTTGTTTCTCGTCTTAGGTGAGGTCCCGAGGGGGGGATTGATTGATGGGGCTGGCTTGGCCTCTGCGTTCTTTTTTGTGGGGGTGATGGCGGCCCTGGTCGCCATGGTGTTGTTGAATGCGTCATTTATGGTGCCGCAGGTCAAAGGGCTTGTTTGGGGTGGATTGCTTTGTACGGTACTTACTCTGGTGCTGATGGGGATGATCCGGTATGCGATGTTTCTGGGTACACTCAAGGCACAGGGAATTCCCATTGCGATTGGGGATGTGACCGTGTTTCATCTTTTGACCGTTCTGGTTCTGACAGGTCTTGTAGGGACGATTCTCGTTCGTTGGTGCGTGAGGCCCATTTTGGTCCTTATTCCAAGGCAGGATCGTGATAGAGACTAGACAAATCTGGGTGAGCGATTTAAGGTATGGCCATGCATATTTCAGAGGTGTTGCGGACGCATAATCCTGCGATTAGTTTTGAGTTTTTCCCCCCAAAAACGGAACGGACGTTTCAAGAACTGTTTGAAGCGATTTCGGCCCTCATGCCGTTAAAGCCTGCGTATGTCAGTGTAACCTATGGGGCTGGCGGGTCTACCCGGGAACGCACGCATGATTTAGTGGTGAAGCTGCAACGGGAAACCGATCTGACGATTGTGTCGCATTTAACCTGTGTTGGGTCCGGACGTCAGGAAATTCATCATATTCTCTCGAATTACCAGGCCAGCGGAATTCATAATATTATGGCCTTGCGGGGAGATCCTCCCAAGGGAAGCACGGCTGTGGAGATTCCGGAGGATGGCTTTCAGTTTGCGTCTGACCTGGTATGCTTTATTAAACGGCAGTTTCCTCAAATGGGCGTGGGAGTGGCGGGATTTCCCGAAGGACATCCCGGTACGCCCAACCGGTTACAGGAAATGGACAATCTGAAGCGAAAAGTCGATGCAGGAGCTGATTATATCTGCACCCAATTATTTTTTGATAATCGGGACTTTTTCGATTTTTGTGAACGTTGCGAAGTCGTGGGTATTAAAGTGCCCATCATTGCCGGCATTATGCCGATTGTTTCCCGAAAGGGCATGGCTCGCATGTCTGAGCTGGCGCTTGGAGCCCGTATTCCTGCCAAGCTGTTACGGGCTATGGATCGAGCTGAGAATGATGGTTATGCGGAAGGGGTGGGCATTCATTGGGCGACTGAACAGGTGGTGGATCTTGTGGATCATAAAGTGAAGGGGATTCATTTTTATACTTTGAATAAATCAAAAGCGACCTTGAAAATCTATGAGTCTCTCGGTATTCAAAGTTCAGAAAGTTTGCAGCATCCGGTCGAATAAGTCCTGCCTGAGTAATCCTTTATTTTCCTCAACACCTCTGAGATGCGGACTTCGCTCCTCAACTTTCCCGCCGTTCCCCAGTTTTCTTCTCCGTGCGTCTTGTGATAGCTGTGACCTAGGCAATTGTGTGGGCCATGGGATTGGGGATTTTACCCTTTCCCCCTGTGGTGCATGTTGGGTAAGATGTCTCGGGTTTTAAAGGAGGATACTCATGACGAAAAATGCAGGGTTTCAAGTAACAGTTGATTTGGATGGTCGCCAGTGTATGGTGATTGGTGGTGATGAGGAGGCCCTTGAAAAAGTGCATCGCTTGTTGGATGCCGGAGCAAAAATTACCGTGGTCAATCCCACCCTTCATGTCGATTTGCGGAAGTTGACCGCCTCAGGGAAAATTATCCACCGGGGACGGACCTTTCGATCTGGCGATACTCAAGGGGTTGTGTTGATTATGAATGTGTTGAAGGATGATTTGGACTTGGCCAAATCCTTGTTTGAGCTGGCGAAAACCGAACGCTTTCTGGTGTGGTCGATGGATTTGCCTGAATATTCGACGATTACGATGCCTGCGCTGGTAAAACGCGGGAATCTTCGAATAGCGATTAGTACGAGTGGGACCGCTCCGGCTCTGGCCAAGGTGCTTCGTCACAATCTTGAATTGCTGTTTGATGAAGAATTCGACCAGTTCCTTGATTGGTTAGGCGCCCTGCGTGAAGAGCTAAAGAGCACGGAAGTGAGCGATCTGCGGCGCCGTGAGCGCTTGGCGGAAGCGGTTAATGGCTTTCAATTGACCGGGGATTTGCAGTATCCCAATAGTTGGAAATTGTCCAGTGAGGAGCAGGCGGAACCGGTTGGAAAGGAAGGTGCCTAATGGTGCTGTTGGAATTTAGCATGTCGCCTCTTGGTAAGGGAGAAAGTGTTGGAAAATATGTGTCCCGGTCACTAGACCTGATTGATAAAAGCGGGGTGGAGTATCGCCTCAATCCCATGGGAACGGTGTTGGAAGGCGAGTGGGATGACGTGTTTCGAGTGGTGAAGCAATGTTATACCAGGATGAAAAAGGATTGTCCGCGGATTTCTTGTGTGATTAAGGTTGATTACCGGCGTGGGCACAAAGGCCGGTTGGCCGGCAAGGTGGCGAGCGTGGAGAAACATTTAAAGCGTAAGCTGAAAACGTCATGATCCTGAAGCGGTTTGATTGAGGCAATGTGGCCGTGTTATGAAGAAATCGGTGTGCTGACTCGTTATTCCAACATTTTTTTGGCTGACTGGGGTGGGGAGTGTGAAGGAGAAGAGGCAAGTGTAGGGGGAAGGTAAATCCGGTTTGCCTTTCCCCCGATCCCGCACAAGACTTCATAGGGAATCGTTTTTAACCATCCGGCATGATCTTCTGCTGTTATTGCCCGCATTCCCTGTTTTCCCAATAGCATGACCTCGTCTCCAACAGTTGGATTGGGGATGTCCGTGACATCCACCATCATCATATCCATGCAAATTTTTCCAATAATGGGGGCCGCTTTTCCTTTGAGGAGGACATGCCCGACGCCCGTAAGATGGCGGGGAAATCCATGGGTATAGCCCACCGGCAGGACGGCGATTTGAGATGGCCTCCGTGTGCGGAACAGTGCATTATATCCCACAATTTCACCAGGCTGAAGTGAGCGGAGATGGGCCACGTATGTGGTGGCTTGCATCACCGGTTCAAGTGTGAGGGACTGCGGAGAACTCTCCTGCCGGGGTGCGTACCCATATAACATTAATCCAGGTCTTACCATGCCCAAATGGGCGGTTGGATGGAAAAGAATTCCGGCGCTATTGGCCATATGAAGAATGGGTTGTTGGACTCCCAATTGCTTCGCTTGGTCGATAAATGCCAGAAATTTTTGGATTTGCATATTGGTTAAGGTGTGGTCCTGATTGTCGGCATCAGCGAAATGGCTTAGGAGGCCCTGTATTTCAATGAGAGGGGTCGTGTGTGATAGTTCGTTTAGTAGGGAGAGGGCTTGATCAGCCTCGAAGCCAAGTCGGTGTAATCCGGTGTCGACTTTGAGATGAATGGGAAATGGGGTGGCGCGTGGAGATAGTGACTCTATGAGTTGTTGAACGATTTCTGCACGAGAAATCACCGGAGTAAGGCGATGGCGAATAATTTCGCTTAGATGCTGAGGTAGGATGGGCCCCATGACCAGGATGGGGCGGTGAATGTGCTGCTCTCGAAGGGTTATGCCTTCCATGACGGATGCCACACCAAATCCAAAAATTCCCATGTGTTCCAGGGTCTGAGCCACAGGAATTGCTCCATGGCCATAGGCGTCGGCTTTAATGACGGCCAGTATTTTTGTAGACGGAGCGATCGATTGCCGGATCTGTTGGAAATTCCTGGTTAGCGCATCAAGATTGATAGAAACGGTAATCGGAGACGGGAAGTGTCGAAGGTCGTAAGATGAAGGTGGCCGGATCGGTGTCACAAATATTCCTCAGATCGCGAGTATTTCCTCCTCCTTTTTCTTGGTGAGGTCATCGACGGTCTGTATGAATTTGTCTGTGAGCTTTTGGATTTCGGCTTCTAGCCGGTGCTGGACATCTTCTGTGAGTGAGCCTTCTTTGTGAAGGTGTTTGAGTTCGTCATTGCCTTCACGGCGAAATCCACGAATCTGTACCTTGGTCTCTTCCCCATATTTTTTGCTGAGTTTGACTAAATCTTTCCGTCGTTCTTCACTCAGTGGGGGAATGGGGAGGCGAATGAGTTTGCCGTCATTGGATGGAGTGAGGCCAAGTTCTGAACTAATGATCGCACGTTCAATTTCTCGGATTTGTGAGGTATCCCAAGGCTGAATCGTGATCAGTCGGCTCTCAGGGATCCCTAAGTTTGCGACTTGCTTGAGTGGAGTTGGCGTCCCGTAATAATCAACGGTGATATGGTCGAGTAGTCCTAAGGAGGCGCGACCCGTTCGAAGGGACATGAATTCTCTCTTGAGGTGCTCGATGGCTCCCTCCATTCGTTGCGTGGTTTTAAGAATGGTTGGATCGTTCATGATCATTCCCCACGTTAAGTGACAAGCGCATTTTTGGAAACAATGGTGCCGACAGGTTCCCCCTCAAGGATTTTTCTGATATTTCCTGAGGATGTCAGATCGAACACAATGATAGGCAGATCGTTGTCCATGCATAGCGTAATGGCTGTGGCATCCATAACTTTCAGGCTTTTATTGAGCACCGATAAAAATGGTAATTCCGTGAAGCGTTTGGCCGTGGGGGTGGTCATAGGGTCCGCGTCGTAGATGCCATCAACCTTCGTGCCTTTCATGATCACATCCGCACCAATTTCCATGGCTCGGAGCGCGGCAGCGGTGTCGGTGGTAAAGTATGGATTGCCGGTGCCAGCGGCAAAAATCACCACACGCTTTTTTTCCAAATGCCGAATAGCTCGACGACGAATGTAACTTTCGGCTAACTGCCGCATTTCAATTGCCGATAAGACCCGGGTGGGGATATCTTTGCTCTCTAAAGCATTTTGCAAAGCCAGGGCATTCAATAAGGTGGCGAGCATGCCCATGTAATCGGCCGAGGCTCGTTCCATGCCGGAGGCACTGGCAGCGAGACCTCTGAAAATGTTGCCACCTCCAATTACAATGGCGATTTCGACCTTCAGAGTCAGGACGTCGGCAATTTCGGCTGCGAGATTATGTAAAATGGAAGGTTGGATGCCGTAGGTTTGCTCTCCGGCCAGCATTTCTCCACTAATTTTCAAGAGGACCCGACGATATTTGAGCGGCATTAGTCCTGGCCGAGTTGGTAGCGCGTAAAGCGACTGATCGTGAGGTTTTCCCCTAATTTCGCGATTTTCTGCGAAAGAAGATCTTGGATGCTGATGCTGGGATCTTTAATGAAGGCTTGTTCCAGGAGACACTGCTCTTGATAATATTTTTCTAATTTCCCCTTGATGATTTTTTCCCAGGTCCCTTCGGGTTTTCCCGATTCCTTCATCTGCGCGAGATAAATATTTCTTTCCCGTTCGATCAAGTCCCCCGGAATGTCTTCACGTTTAACATACAAAGGATGGGAGGCGGCGATTTGTAAGGCCACTTCCTTGACGAAAGCTTGGAATTCTTCATTGCGTGCGACAAAGTCTGTTTCACAATTGACTTCAATCAGGACTCCAATTTTTGATCCTGAATGAATATACGAGGAGATAATACCCTCTTTGGTTTCTCTGCCTGCTTTCTTTTGTGCAGCGGCCAACCCTTTTTGACGCAACAGATCAATGGCTTTTTCGACATCATTTCCTGTGTCTTGAAGGGCTTTTTGGCAATCAAGGATTCCTGCCCCTGTTTTGCCTCGCAACTCCTTCACCAAGGCACTCAAACTAGACATATACATGCTCTCCTACTGACAGTATTATAAATTTCAGTTCAATTGGATGAACCCAGGATCCTTAGACAGGTTGGGTGTTCTTGTTTGGCACAACGGATGGATGACCTTGTTCAGTGTTGTCTGGAAGAAATCCCTCGCCATTCGCGACTGACTCCTGGCGCTTCCGGCGAAGTTCCGTACCTTCTATGCAGGCGTCGGCAATTTGTCCGGTAAATAATTTGAGGGATCGAATGGCATCGTCATTACCGGGTATAGGAAAATCCACGCCTTCAGGATCACAGTTGGTGTCCACTAAGGCAATAACCGGAATGCCAAGGCGATTGGCTTCCTTGACCGTTATGTGCTGGATTCTGGTGTCCAAAATGTAAATGCATCCGGGAATATCGTTCATGCCTTTGATGCCGCTCAAATATTTTTCCAGTTTGGCTTGTTCTTTTTTCATTCGAACGATCTCTTTCTTTTTGAGTCGTTCGTATGTGCCATCGGTTTCCGCAGCTTCGAGTTTTTTAAGTTGGTTGATGCTGCGACGGAGTGTTTGGAAATTCGTTAACATGCCACCCAGCCATCGTTGATTCACAAAAAACATTCCACAACGATTGGCTTCTTCCTCCACAATACCCATGGCTTGCCGTTTGGTTCCCACGAATAAGACGGATTCCCCAGCAGCCACCGTATCCCGGGTGAATTCGTAGGCTTTTTGGAAGCATTGGAGAGAAATTTGGAGGTCAATAATATAAATGCCGTTTTTTTCCCCAAAGATATAGCGTTTCATCTTCGGGTTCCAGCGATTTGTTTGATGCCCGAAGTGAACCCCAGCTTCTAATAACGATTTAATCGTGACCATAACGGACCTTCCCACCCCCTTTCAGAGATATACGGATTAACACAAAACCGTGGATTTTTTAACGAAACACAAAACAGTAATTTGGCTCAAATGGGACCGGCAGGAGACAATAGATGTGGATTGTCTTATCAGGCAGGCTGTTCCAAGTGAAGAGACATTCATGCAATTAATTGACGTTCAATAATTTTCCATTAAACCAATGGAGAGTAGCATAGGTGAAAATTCTAATTCAACCCCGACCATCTTTTTATGGGTACGCGGCATACTCTGAGTTCTGGGAAGGCCTCATAGAATAAACTGAAAGAATTGTGAGAAAAATCTTTTTGAATCAATGCTTTTTTTGACTCTATGAGACTTCACGGCTATAGTCAATCGGGCATTCAGAAATTTTTATGATGGAGGAGTGAGAAGAGATGGTTGAAGTACCTCTGAAACTATATGTGCAAGCGCTTCTGAAAGAAGCGAAAGAGATTGCTCGCCCTATGGCATGCATGTCTTCCCGTGTGAAAAATCAGGCCTTGCTGGCGATGGCCGAGAGTTTAGTCGATCATACTCAGGAAATTTTAGAGGCCAATGCAAAAGATCTGGCTGGCATTTCCAAGGAAACTGATCAACAAGCCCATCGTGAGGCCTCAGAACGGATTCGAATTTCAGAAGACACCATTCACCTGATGCAGCAACGGTTGTTTGATTTGCAAGCTCTTCCTGATCCAATCGGAGAGGTGAGTCATGCCTGGCTGACTCCAGATGGAATGCAGGTTCATACTGTCCGTTCTCCACTGGGTATTGTGGCTGTGGTGTCGGACATGGGTCCTCTGGTGACGGCTGAATCGTTTGGGATGTGCCTGAAGACCAATAATGTCTGTGTCTTTCGTGGGGGAACCGAGTGGTTTCATACCAATGGTGCGATTATTCACTATCTTCAGGCGGCGGCGGTGTCCAATGGTGTCCCCGAAGGGGGTCTGACATTTCTTGACCGGAGTTCCCCGGAGGCGGCCCTGGAAATGGTGCGATATCCTCAGTATGTCCAAGCCGTGATTACACGAGGGAGTGCTGGTTTGCGAAATGGGATCTTGGAGCAGTCGAGAGTTCCGGTCATTGGATTTGAGGGAGGCCTGTGTCATGTTTATGTCGATCAGGATGTCGATATCCCTTTAGCTCAAACGATTGCGGTGAATGCCAAACTTCAATCGCCATCTGCAGCGAATGCCTTGGACACTCTTTTGGTGCATCAGGGCGTTTCTCGGCATTTATTGCCAGGGTTAACACGAAGGCTTCTTCAGGAATATCGGGTGACCTTGCGTGGCTGTCCTAAAACGGTTTCCATGATGGGTATTTTGGAAATGACCGGGCATTTAGGGATTAAGGCGGCGGAGGAAGCGGATTGGGGGAAAAAATATCAATCCTTAACCCTGAATATTAAAGTGGTGAAAGATAGCCAAGAAGCCATCGATCATATTGGGACCTATGCCCCAGGGCATACCGATACTATTGTAACTCGGGATTATCAGTTGGCTATGCGCTTTGTTCGGGAAGTCGATTCGAGCGCGGTTATGGTGAATGCTTCGACCCGTCTTCATGGCGGACCCCAGTTTGGTATTGGTCCAGATATTGGGAGTAATAGCACTCGTATGCATGGGCGAGGTCCTCTTATTCTCTCGAAGCTTACGACTGAAAAATATATGGTATTGGGAACTGGACAACTTCAACACCCACACCCAGTGCCTCAGACCTACCAGGATGCGATGATGTTATCTGCCAAATTCTAATCGGCTTTTGGATGAAACATGCATGGCCGGTCCCTGGTGTCGGCTGTGCATATACCCATGTCTTCGTTACCCATTCCTGTTATTTGCCTTTCTTCTATCCCTGTGTTTTTTTTGTCTCCCAATATTTCCTGTATTCAATTTTCTTTCGAGGAATTATCTTAATCTGGTTTATTATGGGATATAAAAGGGAAGAAATTTCTGAATACCATGCAGAGCTTATCCCTTATTTGCGTTCATGGGGATTGCGAGAATTTCATGATGAGGCGTCATACTATGACTGGCAACGGGCGACTCTTTCCAAAGAGGAATTGCGCGATTTTCAACGATTAATCGAACATCGATACGGAGGGGAAGACGTAAAGGGCGACATTGAGTTTTATGATGAATTGGCGCGTCGGGATCTTATCCCCGTTCTGTATTCCCAACGGTTCCATTATTTTTTGACGATTGGAACCTCTGTGTGTCGCCGGATTGCACCGGCTCGCCAGGTATTGGACTTTGGTTGTGGGGTTGGCATTCTGACCATTTTTTTTGCCCAACAGCATCCTGGTGTTGAATTTGTAGGGATCGATCGATCATCTCGATCAATTGAAATGGCTTGTCTTGAGGCAGAAAAACGACGAATCAGAAATGTTCGCTTCGAGATTTCTCAGGTGCCACCACAGCAGATTTCGGGAACCTACGATCTTATCCTTTCGACGCATGCGTTGTTTCAGGCGGAACGGGAGCCAGGGCTTCCTAGCCGAACCTGGAAAACGTTTCAACGTGCTGGCGACCTTCAACGACAGGAAGAGATGGAAGTTCTGACGGGGATGCCGGGACGTTTGGATGCCTTGTTGTGGGCCTTAGGGCCAATGGGACGAATGATCCTTTTTGAGAAAACATGGAATCTTGGTCGACGGGTTTTGTTTCAACGAGCATTAGATGCCAGAGGCTTGTTTCCCATATCTTCTCCGGTTTTCTGCCGATATCGGTCAGTGGATGAAGAGGTGATCGATGGACCTCTGTATGAGGTTGCCCGACTCTCATATGGTGTGGAAACTTTTGAATGGAATGAGGAACCGTATCGGGCCCCAGGCGAAACACTTTATCGTTGCATCGGGCTTGCTGCCGAGCGAATGGGGCAGGTGCTGGTTACGGATCAAGTGAGTGCCAGCATTTCTGGTGTTCATTCAAAAATGGGAGCCTGGATGTTTCGCTTCGGACTATGGGAGGAGATCGTTGCTTGGGGTTTGTGTGAGCATTCTTCTGGTTTGACAGGATTGGTTATTGGGGGTGAGGCGGATGGGGATCTATTGTATCAATTAGTTGAAACTGTTACGCACATAACCGAATCTGATTTTCAACAATTGGTTCATGACTTTTGGGGAAGCATGATTCACGCTGCCGAGGATCCATTCTTGCCTTGTTATGAAAATCACCATCCCTCTGCTCAAATCATCTATGAGGGCCTTCCCTCCAAATGCATTCAACAGGAGACGACGTTCCAGGACGGTGGGGGAAGAGAAATGCATATCGAGTTAGGGACCACAACCCATCTAACGTATCTGTATTGCGCCAATAATTTCGATCAACGCCAGCTCGTTCTTATTGATAAAGGACGGGCTCAGGTTCTATCTGAATATTATCGAGAGTCTCTCCAGCGCCCACACGGTCCACCTGCCTGAGATTCTTCAAGCTGAGTCGCTTGTCAGGTTCTTTATGGCGTTTCAATAACCTGTAATGTGCGCTGTTGTGTTTTGGCATAGCAGGCGACTGCTTCATATGTCTCTTCTTGAATGTCTGGGGTGAGAGTTGCCCAATCGGAGGGAAGGCCAACAGTAAGTATGTGGCCATTATCTCTTATTCCCTTAATCCTACCTATGTATAGATAATCTAGTAGGACTTCTCCATTGACTTCTCCTGAACAGGCTTGAGCTGCGGAAGTGGTACTGGGATTTCGATTCCCATACTCAATCGAGATGGTCATTGACCAGAAAAGAAGGCTGAACAAGAAAATAAGGACAAATCGCATATGACTAGATCTCAATTCTACGAGGAGTCTGTCTGACTTATCCCTACCAGTAAATACATCAAAGGGAGGAGTCTGGAATTGACGGAGTGTCATGGCGCCAGGCTCTATAGAAGGAGATGCGACTGGAGGACACCATCAAAGCGGAAAGCCTATATCAAAGTGATTCGGTACCTGTTTTCTTAAGATGCCCCGGGGATTTTCCGACAAAGGGAGCGAGGTGATGAAATGCCTTCGGCAATGGTTTTATTGGCTGGCTTGATCCGTTCTTACCATAGCTGACCATATTGGAGGTCACGAAACACGGTGGTGAGAGTGTGTGCCCCTTCAGGGTGAAGAGGGAAAGCCCAGGCATCACGAAGGAAGGACGTCTTAGTTTGATGGATGGTGAAAGATTTTTGTTTTGGCTATTGCTTGCAACCTGCCTGATGCATTGGTTGACGGTCTTTTTGCTTCTTCGTCGGGTACGTTCGACTGAAAACCCCCTGGTGTGGAATCTCTTAAATGCGGCGGTTGGGCTCCTGGCCATTCAAAAAACCTATGGGGTATCTATTCCATACCTTGAACTCAATCCTCCTCCATTGAATTTTGTGAGTACGTGGCTCGGTTTTGTTGTCGCGGGATTATTGTTAGGCGGAATCGTGCGGTTGTCTCCCTTTCTGTATCTTCTTCAACGCAATAAGGAGCTATTAGCCGTCATTGAAGAACGAAATGTGATTATTCTGCAATTTCATGAACGAATAGCCCGCGCCTTGCAAAAAATTCAAATGGCTATGGAGATAGGGCGTCCCACCAACTACATTATTGAGCAAGTGGCGGAAATGTCAGAGATGCTCCAGGTGTTTTTGGAGAATCTCAAGGCTGGAGTTCTGCTCGGAAATAAATTCGAGGTGGCACTCAAGACCCTTGTAGAGGATTTGAGTCGGGAATCCTCGTTCCCGATACTGGTCTATGTTGATCCCTCTTGTGAGGATCATCTGTCACGTGAGCAGGGTGCGCAGCTGTTACATATTGTACTAGAGGCTGTACGGAATAGCGTACAATATTCGTATGCAAAGAAAGGGCAGGTGTCTGCGAGGATGACGGCTACAGACACGGTTATTGAGGTTTCAGATAATGGGAAGGGTTTTGAAGTTGATCTTGTCCGGGCTCAGGGACATGGATTAGGAAATATGGTCAATCGAGCAAAGAAGATAGGGGCTCGTCTAAAAATTCACAGTCAACCGTCTAAGGGGACCTCGGTATTCATTGAAGTGCCATTGAATGAAGCGTCGTCTGACAGTAGTCATTCCGCATCAATGGTAGATTCTTCATTGAATGCGACCAAAAACGTTCATGTCGGGTGACGTTTGTGTCCGATGCTTCTCAAGGTGAGAACCTTCGGATGTCTTCTGAGGTCCAGGGAGGCAAAGGGGAAGAAGGAGCTTGGTGGCGGTGGAGGGATTTGAACCCCCGGCCCGCGGCTTATGAGTCCGCTGCTCTACCACCTGAGCTACACCGCCGTATTTCACCAGGAACGAAAAGACGTATACCATAGCTGGAGAACTTTGGACAATTCTTTTTCTGGAAATGATCAAGTTTTAGGTGGATTTCTTATCCGTTGTGTACCGGATTCATTGTAGAGCCGCCTTGACTTATTCATTGTAGGACCTCGCGATCGTAGAGATACTTCTAAAACTGTTATTTATTTACCTTGGAAGGGTTTTATGACTTCAACGGCTGTTCCAAGCATCAAACAATCCGTTCTGGTTGGGCGACAAGCTATTTTTGATCGTCAAAAAGGAGTTTTTGGGTATGAACTCCTGTATCGAGATGGTCAAGCCAATAGTGCGCAAGTAGTTGACGGGGATGAGGCCACCGCCAGGGTCATGGTGAATACGTTTTTAGAGATGGGAATTGACCAAATAGCTGGAACGGGTCAGGCGTTCATCAATCTGACAGCGAATTTCTTTTTAAGCCAAAATTATGAAGTCCTGCCAAAGCACAATGTGGTTCTTGAGGTGTTGGAGTCCATTGAGCCTACGCCCATCGTCATCCAATCTCTTATCAGGGCTAGGCAACTTGGCTATAAAATTGCGTTAGATGACTTTATCGTTCGGGATTCTCATCGATCATTATTAGAGGTTGCTGACTTTGTGAAAGTGGATATATTGGCATTAACTAGTGAACAGCTTCTTGAGCAAATTGATGTGTTGAAGCAATACCCCGTTCGATTGCTTGCAGAAAAAGTCGAAGATCAAGAAGTGTATACGCTGTGTTATGAAAAGGGATTCGAATATTTTCAAGGATACTTCTTTTGTAAACCGCAAATCATGGAGGGAGTCAAGCTTTCCGGTAACCGCATGGCGATTGTGCTTTTATTGGCCAAATTGCAAGATCCGGATATTCAAATAAAAGATCTTGAGGAATTAGTCGAAAATGACCTGTCACTGAGCCTCAAGCTTCTTCGTTTTGTGAACTCTGCTTCTGTGGGCCTTCCTCGGGTGGTTAATTCAATTGGACAAGCAGTGGGGATGGTAGGGACCGAACGTATGCGGCAATGGGCCTCCTTACTTGTGCTGGCTCATACTGGTGGAAAGCCAAGCGAACTGATGCGCATTGCCCTGATCCGGGGACGAATGTGTCAAGGTTTGAGCCGGTTGCAAGGAGAGTCCGCCAGCCAAGGCTTTACCGTTGGCCTCTTTTCTGTATTGGATGCCTACTTTGATTGTGAGATGAAACAACTTCTCGCAGACCTTCCTCTTACTTCTGAAATTCTGCTCGCTCTGACCGAACGGCAGGGATGTTTAGGGGAAATTTTAAAATGCGTGATGTCTTACGAACGAGGGGAGTGGGATCAAATTGAGAGCAGTCGTTTTGAGCCGCATGTGGTGCGCCATGAGTACTTTCTCAGTACCGAATGGGCCAACGAGGTCATGAAGGCGACTCTATCCGGGAATGAAAATTAGCGGAGAATGATGATGTGGCCGGTATGGAGGCCAGGATTATCCCCTTCGTTTGTCGTCTTGTTCTCCTACAAAATAATTCAGCACACCTAAGCCCTTTTCACTAAGCTCAATAGGCTTATCCTCGGATTCAGGGGCCAGTTGGTCTTCAGGGAGTTGTGGGTAAATTTTAACCCGTAGGCTTTCTTCCAATCCTTCATCTGAAAAATCCATATCATTGAGTAGAGCGTGTAATCGTTGGAAAGCTAAAATGGAACGAGCATGAGATTTCCATGTTCCGGAAAATTCCGTGTCATTTACTTTGGTAATACTTGTCCAAAACTTTGATTCTTCAGGCTCTGACATGCTTCCTTCAACGAATGCTCGTAATTTATCAAGTAACGCCTCCTCTGTTTTTTCCAAACCATCGTATTCAACCATTGACTTTTCAATGGGGCGTTGGGACAAGAGGGCAAGGGTTTCTTGCCAGAGGTTAATGGGTTGTAACGGCTCGTTCGGTGGAGAGAGTTTTTCCTGATGTTTTTGTAATTCAGTCAGAAAGTGTTGAAGGGCCTTGACCTTTCTGGCAGCTAGGCTCCCTAAGGGAATTCCCCAGACATGGGCAATCTCGTGATCCTTTAATGGGGAGTTTCCGGAAACAATGAAATCATTTTGAGCGAACTTCAGTCGACGTCTGAAGATCCCACGGCGTCGCAATAAGGCCTGATATTCCAGGAGCAGTCGTTGTATTTGATATTCCTTCGTGGACAGTTCCTGATTATCCCATCCACGCTGTAATTTCCGGAGTTCCTGTCGAAGTAGAATCGAGGGTGCTTGGGTTTTAGCATCCTGCAAGGCATTCTGGACCAAACCAAAGTCTGAAATGAGTAACCGCTCTGCGATCTGAATGGATTTGTCAATGTTTTTCAATACTTGAGTTAGGAATTCAATGTGCATTCCTGGGCGTTCTCGTTTTTGTCGGTAGTAATCCTTGTACTGGTTCGCCCGGGATGTGATATTTCGTTCGGCTTCAAGAGAGAGCGGGTTTCCTTTTGGCTGATTGCCTGCTCCGAAGCGGGAATCGGGTTGATCGTTGACCATATAGCCGATGGCTTCAGAGCTCAGGTTCAAGTACTGCAACAAAAGAAGCTGCAGCATAGTGCGGCCTTGAGTTGGAAGCGCCTGAATGGCTGACTCAATGTGTTCAAAACGTAGTGTTGTAGGCATAATTATTTATGAGCTCAAGGGCAAGATTTTGTATTTCAGCTTTTAGTTTTATGGAGTGCCATTATCAAGAGATTCGAGACATGTGGCTGCGTATTCTCTTAGTTGCTGTACCGTTCCATTGGCATAGAGTTCTCTGGGAATTTCAATTTTGACTAATTGCGAGGGATCGACCCCACGTTCAATCGCCCAATCTTCGTCAATATATAAAGTCACCGCGCCATCTTTGTCCCGGCGCACGAAAAGAATATCTTTTTCCCCTTCCATTCTGACACTCCCAAATGAAAATTAGACTTTGATTTTCTTGATAACACACCTCTTTGAGACCTGTCAAAATGGTCGAGTGTCTTGTTGGGGGTTAACCAGAACTTCTGAAATGCAAGGTATTTTAAAAGAATTGGGTGCCGCAGGCGGGAAGGATCGGCAAGGCAAGAAATGCTGCTGTTCTGACTTATGAAATCCTTCGCACGCACTATTGGGTAGGAGCACCATCAAGTGCCGACTCTATCCTTGTATTGAAAAAAAGTTCAAATTTATTCGGAAAATTGGAATTATAAGCATATACAGATACCCTTCAATTGAAGGGTATCTGTTGAAGGATTCATTTTGGAATGGGGTCTGTGGGCTGTTCTGAAGTGCGTTGGGAGAATGATTGAGAGAGGTTACCCTCCGAGGGTTTCAACAGCTTCTTTGAGACTTTTCATAATACAAGTGAAAATTGGAATATCACGTTTGACATACCGGCTGCCTTCGGTGGAGCGTAATTCCATGACGAGGTCTAGAAAGTCTTGTGGAGAATCGGTTTCAAAGGCGACCACAAATTCTTGGTCATCCAATCCAAACGAATAGGTGGTATTGAGTTTGACTGAGGGGTACTTGTGCCCAATAGCGATATGTTCATCCATCATGCCTTGGCGGGCGGCTTTGGTGAGCAGGTACCACTCTCTAGTTTTTTCAAATGGATACACAAATATATATTTCGCACGGCCAGGAGAAATTTTCAATCTTCGACTTTCTTGGCCCTCATGCACGTGATGATCGACGTATATGGATCGTTTCGTCATGGAAAGATAGGAATACGGCGTGGTAAGGTAACGTCCCAAGCCTGTAGCCAAGAGTTTTGAACTCATTTCTTGAAACATTTCGAGATCATAGCTAATTCGCCACAACATAAAGTCGCAATCACCGCGTATGCCTGTTGTGGTATATGGCACGACAATGACCTTGCCGTTATATTCTTCCGCTGCGCGGACAAATTCTTGCTTGCCGAGGTCTCGCTCTTCTTTGGGAAGACGTCTCCACAAAGGGTCGACTTTATAGAAAGCAAAATTGACAAATTGTTGTTTGGCAGCCTCTTCGGCACCAGCCATAATCATACCTCCCCTGGAAAGAAAACCCGTGTTTTTTTAATCACTTAAAAAAATAGGTCTTAACATCGCTACTGCAATATTGTCAATGAGCAGGTGGCGTGATGGCTGTTAAGATCATTTCGGAAACGGAGGAGTGTGGAAACGGATTTTAATATGGATGGGCACAACCTTTTAATTCATAGCTCATGAGTCAAATCTTGTTATTTCAACCATTTTCCCAACCTGTGGGGGCTATATGTGGGTTGTTAAGAGGTGCCGGTTTTTGGTTACTTTTTGAAGTAGGGCTGGTCATCTTAGTTTTCTCTCCGGTGTGGGGCATTGTTTCACATCCCTCGGAATCTCAAATTCTGGAAGCCGTCAAAAATGGTCAGGAGGGAGCTCGAAGCCGAACTCCACCCAATATGCTGTATTGGCACTTCGGTATATCTAAAGATGTTCCTCATGCCCATGGATTTCTTATGACGAAATTAAATGGAATTGCGGTGATGTCCAGTCATTTTGCTCTTCGAGGAGAACACCTCGCATCCCAGGATATTCAACGAGTCCTGGACGAAAAATCCTTGCAAGTCGTGGTGATGATTTTTGGGGGTTCACCGAGCTTTGCCAAGGACAGCTATCTTTTGCTTAAACAGGGAGATCGGTTGATCAAGCCTGATCGCATTCGGTTTGATGCCAGAGCAACGCTGCTCAGCCCAGGACAAGGACCTTCCATGTATCGTGCAAAGATTGTGGCGTTCTTTAATTATGACGTTTTTGATGCCTTGGCCCAAACCACTGTTAAAGTTTTCCCGGGAGTCGGAGGCGAAGTGACCTTTGATCTAGATTTCGCTGCCATTCCCTAATGGGCATTGGGATGGGTGAACCACTATTTGATGCAACTGGACTGAATCTTTTGAACATGAAGCCCCTTCATGCTGACATTATTGCCGTGGGCTCAGAATTGCTTCTGGGCGGGCGAGTCGATAGCAATTCGATATTTGTTGCACATCTTCTCGCGGAGTGTGGCATTGAGGTTCGGAAAAAGATCTCCGTTGGTGACCAGAAAGGTGATATTCAAGAAGCTCTAAGTGGCTCGTTGAAGCGTGCTCATGTGATTGTCTTGACGGGTGGGCTCGGTTCAACGCTTGATGATTGTACCCGGGAGGCTGTTGCTGAGGCACTTCGATGCCCACTGATCAAACGAAAAAGAGCTTACGACAATCTCAAGGCGTGCTATCGACGATTTGGAAGACCGATTACACCAGTTTTGGCCAAGCAGGCGTTTCTTCCTTCCGGGGCCACGATGTTGGCGAATACCGTGGGCACGGCATCTGGTTTTTTGATGCGACGCGGGCGATCGGTCATTGTCGTATTGCCAGGAGTGCCTCGTGAGGCAAAAGTCATGATGATTTCTCAGGTTCAACCGGTGCTCCGAAAGATTTTTAAAAGCACTAGACACTATTGGCTGCATACCTTTCATACATTTGGATTGCCCGAAACCGAGGTCCAAAAGCAATTGAATCCTGTTTTGAGGAATTATGGACGCATCAATTTTGGCCTTCTGGCTTCGCCCAGGGGAGTGACCGTGACCGTGAGTTGTTGGGTGGTCAAGGGCTTACCCTCTACTGTGAAGGAAAGGTCCCCCTTCTTCCCGGAATGGGTTCACCTGATTCATCAGGTACGTGAATGTTTAGGGAAATGGCTCTTTGCGGAAGGTGAACGCACCATGGAGGAAATCGTCGGGGAAGTCTTACGCGATCGTTCATGGACCGTTGCAGTCGCCGAATCCTGCACCGGAGGGTTAGTGGCTCATCGCTTGACGGCAGTACCTGGTAGTTCGTTTTATGTCGACAGGGGAGTCGTGTCCTACAGTAATGAAGCGAAGCAAGAACTCATCGGGGTTCCTGCATCGACGCTTCGTCGGCATGGGGCCGTGAGCTCACAGGTAGCCATGGCTATGGCCAAAGGGATTCGAATGCGAAGTCGAGTCAATGTAGGAGTGGGGGTCACAGGAATTGCCGGTCCTGGTGGAGGCACCCTGAACAAGCCAGTGGGTCTGGTGTATGGAGCGATTGATGGTCCACAAGGTCCGCGGTGGCACCGTTGGCTGTTTCATGGGGACCGGGCAGAAATTACATTGAAGTCCTCTCAGGCCGTTTTGGATTTGATCCGCCGATATGCCAATGAAACCGTATCCTAATCAGAAGAGTCTGAGAATTTTTCTGGCGGTGGAACTTTCCTTGGACCTATGCCAGAAGGTGGGTGAGCTTCAGCATCAGCTGCGGGCCAGATTACCAAGTGTCAATTGGGTTCGCCCTGAGTCGATTCATCTCACGTTGAAATTTCTTGGAAATGTTGACGCTGACATGGTGGAACAGGTTTTGATCGCAATTGATCCAATCGGAAAAAGTCAGCATCCTTTCACATTAGAGATTCAGGGCCTGGGGGTTTTTCCGCAAATTCGACGTCCACGGATATTGTGGATTGGATGCACTGGGGACATTCCTGCCTTGCTCAATCTTGTTTCCGGAATCGAAGGCGCGTTGGAAACGTTGGGTGTTCCCCCTGAGGAGAAGCCCTATTATCCTCATTTGACCCTGGCCAGGATAAAACATGACAATTCTCAGGTGGGTGGCGTTCTGACTCATTCCGGCTTGCTGGAGCAACATCAGAATCTTGGGGTCCTACGGGTAGACCGGATCACCCTCTTTCGCAGTGATGTGGGCCAATTCGGGGCCGAATATACGGCTTTGTGGACGGTCCTATTGAATGAGCCTGAATCAAAACTTTCAATCATAAGATAGGCATTTACCTGTTGGAGGGGGTGGGGTAAGATAGCCGCCACTTTGCACGATTAGGGATATTGAACAAAAGGAACCTCAATGGCAGAACGCGTAACTCCTCAAAAAGAGACACAAAAAGATGGGAAAACCCGAGCGCTGGATTTGGCTCTGACCCAAATTGAAAAGCAATTTGGCAAAGGAGCGATCATGAAACTGGGGACGCAAGACATTCCCCATGACGTTCCGGCCATTTCGACCGGGTCTCTCGGGCTTGATATGGCCTTGGGCATCGGAGGGTTGCCGCGAGGTCGCGTCATTGAGGTGTTCGGGCCAGAATCGTCAGGAAAAACCACGCTGTGCTTGCATGCGATTGCCGAAGCCCAGAAAGCCGGCGGGGCGGCGGCCTTTATCGATGCTGAGCATGCCTTGGATATCACCTATGCCAAAAAGCTTGGTGTGCACACTGATGATCTGCTGGTGGCCCAGCCGGATACTGGCGAACAGGCTCTGGAAATTACCGAAACGCTGGTCCGAAGCGGAGCGTTAGATATCATCGTCGTTGATTCGGTTGCGGCCCTGGTCCCTCGTGCCGAAATCGAAGGGGAGATGGGAGATTCCCATATGGGACTTCAGGCGAGATTGATGTCCCAGGCCTTGCGAAAATTAACCGGGGCGATTTCAAAATCCCAAGCTTCGGTGGTATTTATCAATCAGATTCGCATGAAAATTGGGGTGATGTTTGGCAATCCGGAGACCACGACGGGCGGCAACGCCTTGAAATTTTATTCCTCAGTGCGGTTGGATATTCGCCGGATTGAATCGATTAAAGAGGGTCAGGAAGTGCTGGGAAGTCGGGTACGGGTGAAAGTGGTCAAAAATAAAATGGCGCCACCCTTTAAACAAGCCGAATTTGATGTCATGTTTGCCGAAGGCATCTCCAAAGTCGGCGAATTAGTGGATTTAGGTGTTGAGCGTCGGATCGTAGATAAAGCCGGAGCCTGGTATTCGTATAAAGAGGAACGCCTGGGTCAGGGCCGGGAGGCGGTCAAAACCTTTTTGAAAAGTAATCCGGATATTGCCCAGGACATCGACAGGCAATTACGAAACAGCTATGGCCTTTCAGGGGAACCTCAAAAAAAAGATGAATCATCTTCGCCTGCCAGTTCTGATGTCAAAAAACCAGCGGGGAATCGTGACTGATCTGGCCGAGTGGCCAAACCATCCTGATCGAAAATCATTGCCATGATCGCAACATCACTTGAACTTCGACAGGCGTTTGTGACGTACTTTTCGGCCCGTGGGCATACGGTGGTGCCCAGCGGGCCACTCATTCCGCAAGCAGATCCTACGCTTCTGTTTACTAACGCCGGCATGAATCAATTTAAAGGTGTGTTCTTGGGCGAGGAATCCCGACCGTATAGCCGAGCCGTCTCCATTCAAAAATGTATGCGGGCAGGGGGAAAACATAATGATTTAGAAAATGTGGGTTTTACCCGCCGTCATCACACGTTTTTTGAAATGCTGGGCAATTTCTCCTTTGGAGATTATTTTAAAGAAGAGGCGATTGCGTTTGGGTGGGAATTTCTCACTCAGATTGCCGGACTGCCGGCTGATCGATTGTGGGTGACGGTGTTTCGTGATGATCAGGAAGCCTATGATCTTTGGCATACACGAATGGGCATCTCAGAGAGTCGTCTTGTTCGTTTGGGTGAAAAGGACAATTTTTGGCAAATGGGGGAGACGGGTCCCTGTGGTCCTTGTAGCGAAATCCTCATTGATCAGGGTGAGGCTTTCGGTTGTGGTCGGTCGACCTGCGCCGTTGGATGTGACTGCGATCGATATCTTGAGATTTGGAATTTGGTGTTTATGCAATTTGATCGGGATCTTGCTGGTACTCTTAATCCTCTCCCGAAGCCCAGCATTGATACGGGGATGGGGTTAGAGCGGTTGGCAGCGGTGACTCAAGAGGTCGCGTCAAATTATGATAGCGACGTATTCCGCCCTATTTTGGAAAGTATAGGGAAGGGCACTGGACAGGAGTATGGTGCTTCCCTAGAGGCTGATCGGTCCATGCGTGTGATTGCGGATCACCTGCGGGCGATGACATTTTTGATCACTGAGGGCGTGTTGCCATCGAATGAAGGGCGTGGCTATGTGCTGCGACGGATCATGCGTCGAGCCTCACGGCATGGTCGGTTATTGGGTATGGAGCGAGAATTTTTATATGACCTTGTGCCCTCCGTGGTTGATCACATGGATTCGGTCTATCCGGATCTTCGTTCAATGAAAGATACGGTTTCCTGGATCGTCCAGGGTGAGGAAGCGCGATTTATTGGAACTTTAGAACAGGCCTGGCCTCTTCTCAATCAAATCCTGGCGGAAGCGAAGCAACAGGGAAGCCAAATCCTGGAGGGGGAAGCGGTCTTTAAGTTGTATGATACGTATGGGTTCCCGCTTGATTTGGTGGAAGATGCTGCACGAGAAGAAGGGTTGGCTGTCGACCATGCGGGTTATCAACAGGCGCTAGAGGCGCAACGTGATCGAGCCAGAAGAACTGCGAGGTTTAGCCAGGCGGATTCTCGAAGCGAACTGGTGAATGCTCTCGGGCAGTTTCCATTGACGCAATTTGTGGGTTATGCCCATCCAGAAGGCCGAGGGAGGCTGCTCGCTCTGGTGAAGGACGAGCATGTCATTAAGGAGGCCAAACAAGGGGAGACAGTGGAGTGTGTCTTGGATACTACGCCCTTTTACCCTGAAGGGGGAGGACAGGTCGGGGATCAAGGAACGTTGGTGGGGCCGTCGGCAAGAATTGTCGTTCAGGATACCACAAAGCTGGCGAAGGGGTGGTTTCTCCACAAGGGCCAGGTCATCGAAGGATCTGTCCACATCGGCGATGTTCTTACCGCAACGGTACAGGGTCATTTAAGGCAGAGTGCGGCACGAAACCATACGGCGACTCATCTTCTTCATGCCGCATTGCGGGAAATTTTAGGTCCTCATGTGAAGCAACATGGGTCTTTGGTGGCCCCAAATCGATTGCGATTTGATTTTTCGCATTTCAAAGGATTGACCACCAGAAATATTGAAGAAATCGAAGGACTGGTTAACGAACAAATCCGTCAAAACCTGCCTGTTAAGGTTGAAGAAATGGGCATTCAGGATGCTCTGAGTCGAGGAGCACTGGCTTTCTTTGGTGATAAGTATGGTGAACAGGTTCGTGTGGTAGAAATGGGCTCTTTTAGTCAGGAATTGTGCGGGGGAACCCATTGTGCTCGAACCGGAGATGTCGGTCTGTTTCGTATCGTGTCTGAAGGAGGTATTGCTGCAGGTGTCCGGCGCATTGAGGCACTCACGGGCGAGGGGGCGGTGGCTCAGAGTCAGCATCAGGAGGCCGAATGGAGAGAATTGGCCGCCGTGTTGAAAGCCGGTCCAAATGAGGTCGTTGAAAAAGTCAAGAAACTCGTTGGAACTCTTCGTGATACCGAACGAGAATTAGAGCGTACGAAACAAAAATTGCTTGATCAGCAAGGCACCGGTCAGGAAGCGTCGATTCGGGACATAGGCGGGATGCCGATCCTTATCCAGCGGATCGATGGCCTGACTATCCAGGAATTGCGAACCTTCTCCGATAAGCTCCGCCACAAAGTGCCTTCTGGTCTTTTGGTTTTGGGATCGGTCAAGGAAGGAAAAGTTTCGTTGTTGGTCATTGTGGCCAAAGAACTGTCTCACAAAATTCCTGCGGGAAAAGTGGCTCAACATGTGGCTCAACTCGTTGGAGGGTCGGGAGGCGGCCGACCGGATATGGCTCAGGCGGGTGGTAATCAACCAGAACAGTTAGATGAGGCATTGCAGAGCGTATATGACTATGTTGCTTCACACTTAGGTGCATTGAAGGGGGAGTAAACTCCTTCAGCATGATGATGCCGTTGAATTGTCCCCCCACATGAAACGACGGGGAGCAGTAGGAAAAGGGACGTCGTGACGTGATCCTTGGTCGCCGGAGCGTAGTAAGTCTCTTAACGGGTGTAGTTCTGGTCATGGGTGGTTTTGTGTGGATGAATCAACCCATTGGTGGATCAACTCAACCGGTTCTCGTCGAAATCCCACCCGGTACTCCTTTTACGCAGGTTTCCCACATTCTCGATCAACATCACCTTATGGGATCCGAATGGTTTTTTACTCTTTTGGGGCGAGTACAGCGAGTCGATCGAAAAATCATTCCAGGCGAATATGAGCTGGATGCAGGAATGCAACCCACCGAATTACTGAACAAGCTTGTGAAAGGTGAAGTCTATCAATATGCCATCACCATTCCCGAAGGCTATACGGTTGCACAAATAGCGGACATCCTTGACCAAAAACGTCTTGCCCTCAAGCAGGATATTTTTCGATTAAGCCATGACCCGGTATTTATTCAGAGCCTGAATGTTCAGGCACCCACATTAGAGGGTTATCTCTTTCCTGATACCTACCATTTTTCTCGGTTTACCCCACCAGAATTCATCATTCGAACATTTGTGAACCGGTTTCATAATGTGATGACACCAAAGCTCAAAGATCGGATAACAGTCATGGGCATGACCCTTCAAGAGGTGTTGACTCTAGCCTCCGTGGTGGAAAAGGAAACGGGGCTGGCAGCCGAACGACCCTTGGTCTCCGGGGTATTTCATAACCGTCTCCGGCAGGGTATTCCTTTACAGAGCGATCCCACCGTCATTTACGCCCTCGAATCATTTGATGGAAATATTCGGAAGGCCGATTTGTCGGTCGATAGTCCCTACAACACTTACAAGGTACGCGGGCTTCCTCCTGGACCCATTGCCAACCCTGGTTTGGCTGCAATTCATGCTGCGCTCTATCCTACGCCAACAGATTTTGTGTATTTTGTGGCACGGAACGATGGGAGTCATCAATTTTCTGTGACCTTAGCGGATCATAATAAGGCGGTGGACCTCTATCAACGACGATCAATTGGTAAACGTGCTTCGTAAGTGAATGATTGGGTAATATCTTCTATGGGTATTCATGAAACATTAAGCCGACTGGGATTAGAGCTGCCAACTGCCCCTCGTCCTGTCGGGTCATATGTCCCCGCTCGCCAGGCAGGAGACTTAATTTTTGTGAGTGGTGTGCTGCCTTTCCGTGACGGGATAATTGCGCAACCAGGAAAACTGGGGCGAGAATTGACGGTCAAGGAAGGGGCTGCCGCTGCCCAATTGGCCATGCTCAATGGGTTGGCCATTCTCCAAGAGATGATGGGAGATTTCGCGTGTCTCAAACAGGTGGTTCGTCTGACGGGGCATGTAGCGTCTGCCGAAGGTTTTGTGGATCAGCCTGCGGTGATTAACGGGGCTTCTGATTTGTTGGTCAAGTTGTTTGGAGATGCCGGGCGTCATGCCAGATTGGCTCTTGGGACTTTTGAATTACCTCTTCATGCTCCGATTGAACTCGAATTGATCGTTCAAGTGTCTCCCCCTTAAGCCGGTTCTTGCACCGTAATGATCCTTTCAGCCAATGCAACGCCACTTCTGCTTTTCATCAGCATTCACTCCTCTTGATCCTGTAGCCACTTCATTTGAGATTTCAGGCGTTGCTATGGCTCGATATCTGATTATGTTCCAGCGATGCTTCCCTCAATTACGCATTTTCAAATCGGAAGAAACCTATTAAAATGGCTGGAGATCTTTTATAGGTGGTGTGGGACTTTTTTTCTCACCCATTGGTCTTTAAAGGGCATTGGGTAAGCGGAGAATTTTCCTGAAAATTTTTGAAATGGCTGTGAATGTCCAGCTTTCTTTCTGTGCCATTCTTCTAAATTGACGCACGAAAAGATCGCTTGATATAGTCTTTTGGAACACCCGCTCTGACTTGGTTCCATCCCCTGTGTTGGTAGCCACGAAGTTGGGCTGGCTCCTCTTCCCGGTTCGATTTAATGAAAAAGTCCATTGTTCATACCTAATTCATTTTTAGATTCAATAAGCAAGGTCTGTTACCTATGAAACGAGTTCGAAGTCTCTTGAGCGTTGCTTTAGGTTTTCTTCTTTTTTCATCCATGGCCCATGCTGAAATGTTCCCTTCCGATGGTCCTCCGGGCACGACAGTGACAATTAGTGGGGAAGGGTTTGGCGAATTCCAAAATACCCAGGCTAATCGAGTGGAATTTCAAGGTGTCTCGGCGCTCATTCAATCCTGGGAATCTGATTTCATTCTGGTCAAGGTTCCTTTGCAGGCTCGTTCCGGCCCGGTGATGGTTATCAATGGAACGGCCAAGAGAGAAGCCGGAATTTTTTCCGTTACCAATGTCCGTATTGCCAGCTTGAATCCTTCGCAAGCCGAAGCGGGTTCCTTGCTCACGATTATTGGAGAACATTTCGGCAATACCGCTGGGTCTCGTGATCCCAATACCATGTTCGGGGTTAATCAAGTGATAATCAATGGGATTCGCGCGGAGGTGCGACGGTGGCGTCCTACAAAAATTGAAGTTCTCATTCCAGCCAATGCCAAGACCGGGGATGTGGAAGTGCGTTTGGCGTCAAGCGACCCATTACCGGATGGATCGTGTTGTGCTCCTGTCGAGTATGCGGTCAGTAATGCTGTCACTCTGACGGTGATTCCTTCTATTGCCTTTGATCCTACTGAGGGCCCAATCGGGAGTAAGGTCGTACTGTCAGGTCAGGGATTTGGAGAAAGCCGCCCTGAAGATGGACGAATATTTTTTGGGGGAAAGCCTGCCATCATTGCGCAATGGTCCGATCGAACCATCGTGGCCCATGTGCCGTTAAATGCCAAATCAGGATCCCTGATGCTCCATCGAGAAGGAAAGGAGCGAGAGATTGGAACATTTACCGTATTGACTAGTCAGATTTCAGGAATGACTCCCCCTCAAGGACCAATTGGGACACTCGTGACGATTAAGGGAAAAAATTTTGGTGTATATTCAGAAGCTGGCGGCACTGCCTATGCCTTTGATTTTCTTTCCGGGGGCAACGGGGTTGAAATTGGGGGAGTGCCGGCTGTCATTCACCGTTGGCTTGATGAACAAATCGATGTATGGGTGCCCTTCAGCGCAAAAAGCGGGCCGGTGATTGTGAAACGTGGAGGAGCTACTCCTCAAATTGATGGCACCTGTTGTGAACGACAAGAGATTGTGACACTAAAGGCCGGAGATTTTACTGTTGTTCAGCCGGAAATTTACTCCTATTCCCCCAAAGAAGCCGGCTTGGATGAAGTCGTGACTATTTCTGGTACAGGATTTGGTGAATTTCTGAAAATCTCCGAAGCCACTCGTTTATCTCTCAATCAGGACGCGCATTCCTGGCAAAACTATAGATTAGGGCAGGATGTGTCTCGCAGTGAGGTGCTGGTGAATGGCATTGCAACTCATGTCGAATCATGGACCGATACAGAAATTAGGATCCGTGTCCCTCGCCGCCCGGCCTTTGGCTTTGGAAATCCCGAAGGTTTTGATGCTGATCTCACTAAAGGTGAACTGATTTTGAAGCGCGGGTCATGGGATATGCTCGATACCGGCGAATGTTGTACGCCAAAAAAGTATATTACGATCGTGGCTGGGCCATTTACGATTTTACAGAGAGGCCTACCTGACAAAGATTATTGGAATGAAAAGGGGCGAGCACAGTAATGAATTCTGGCATAATTGGGAACCATGATCTAATGAAAAATCGCCCTGCGTGGAATCGAATGGTGAAAGGTCTGTGTGTGTGGGGAATCCTTGCTGGTATAGGCTTATTTGTGAACCCACAGCCAACCTTTCCTCAACCCACTCCGTCTGCTCTCTCACTTCAAACCAGTCCTACCAAGGTGACATTTCTTGGTGTGTATTTTCTGAATGCCCGGAAGGGATGGATCGTTGGAGCAGGAGGAACGATTCTTCACACCGACGACGGTGGAGCTACTTGGAATTCGAGCCCTCGCCGCACCAACGCCTTATTGACTGCGGTGACCTTTGCGGATGCTCTGCACGGATGGATACTTGGACAAAACGGAACGGTATTGCATACTGTGAATGGTGGGAAACAGTGGGTTCCGCAGGAGAGTGGGACAAATGGAACCCTCTACGCGGCTGATTTTCTCACAACCGATCATGGATGGGTGGTTGGTTCCCGTGGAGTCATTTTACACACGGAAGACGGGGGAGAGAGCTGGGCTGATCAAGTCAGTGGGACCACAGCAGATCTCTTTGGTGTTCATTTTCTGAATGAAAAACGTGGTTGGGCCGTTGGTGCCCTTGGTGTCATCTTGGCGACTACCGATGGGGGAAAGAGTTGGGGACTCCAGGCCACCAATAATCCCGCCACATTTTTTGATATTGTATTTACCGATAATGTGGCTGGATGGGCTGTTGGGACGCAGGGAACTATGTTCCAAACGCTGAATGGAGGGGAAGTATGGGTTGATCACACTCGATCCTGTGGAAGTCCATGCATTAAACCCGCTGATTTGGTGAATATTAGTTTTATAAATTCACTTGTTGGTCGTATTGTTGGTGAACGGGGGACCATTTTAGAGACTCATGACGCTGGCTTTACGTGGCAGGAAATTGAACCCCTAAACTCTGAAACCCTATACGCTCAATCATTCCTTGAACTTTCAAATGGGTTTGCTGTGGGAGACCACGGGACGATCATTCATTTGAATTCTTCGCCATCTCATCCCTAGTGCTGGGTGCTTCCGTTGTAGACCTCACAGATAGTTGAGTCTGGCCTGTAGAATGACTAATGAAGCCAGGCTGGCAGTCTCTGCTCGTAAAATTCCCTGTCCTAACGTGGCAAAAACAACGTTCAGGTTTTTGGCTATCTGTCGTTCCTCTTTCGTCCAACCTCCTTCTGGGCCGATGAACACCGTAATTCCGTTTGGATTATCCGATGGTAAGTCCATGGTCGATAGCGAAGCCTTCTCCTGCCGCTCGGCCAACATGATGTGTATTCCTTTATTTTTCTGCCGTAGGAAATCCTGAAAGGTCTGGATGGGAAGTATCTTTGGGATGCCCCATCGCTCGCTTTGCTGTGCCGCTTCCAAGGCAATGCGACCCCATCGCTCCTGATAATTCGTTGCGTGGGCTGTAGACATGCGTGGAATGACTCTTTCGGTAATCAGTGGTGCAAGCGCATGGACACCAAGCTCGGTGGCTTTTTGGATGACCCAGGCCATTTTCTCTCCTTTTAAAATTGCTTGTGCCAGGGTGATGGGGGTAGTGGAAGAGAGCGGGGATTCTTGAATACTCAGAACCGTCGAGTAGATAGCCTGTTTGGTTATCTGAAGAATTGTTGTATGGTATCGACGATTTCGCTCATCATTAAGAGTCAGCGGGTCTCCCGGTCTCATTCGTAAACTTTTTGAAAGATGGCTGAATAAGGGGTCGGGGATCGTGACCCTTTCATCCTCAACCTGGGTTGAATGGATGAAAAAGACGGGCATCTGTTTCCGTGAGGATGAAGAGGAAGTAAAAGAGGCAGGTTAATCAAACATGTTTTTAACTTTATCGAACAGGCCTTCTCCTTGGGTGTCCGTAGATATTCCGCACTCCTCTGCATAGGCGGAAAGGAGTTCGTGTTGTTTTGGAGTCAGTTTTGTAGGAATTTGGATTTTAGTCCGAATCAGTTGATCGCCACGAGTTTGGGACTTAAGCCCAGGAGCGCCCAAGCCTTTAAGGCGAAGAATTTGATCGTGTTGGGTCCCTGCAGGGATCTTCACCATGGTGGTTCCACTTAATGTAGGTACTTCGACTTTTCCCCCTAGCGTCGCGGTCACAAAATCCAAGCGAAGGTCATAGAGGATCTCTTGGCCTTTCCGTTGAAAGTGCGGATGGGGCCGAACATTGAGTGCCACATACAAATCTCCAGGGGGGCCACCATTCATACCATGTTCGCCTTCGTGGGAAAGACGAAGTCTCATGCCGGTTTCGACTCCTGCTGGAATGGTGACTGCTAAGAGCCGTTCCTTGTGAACGCGTCTTTGCCCTCTACATGTCTTGCACGGGTCAGCAATGACTTGACCTGATCCTTGGCATTGCCCACAGGTTCGATTAATGGTGAAAAAGCCTTGTTGTAAGCGGATTTGTCCCGCCCCACGGCATGCGGAACAGGGTTTGACGGCTTGATCGGATTTCGCGCCGGTTCCATTGCAGGTTTCACAGACTTCCCAACGAGGAATTTTGAGTTTGGCTTCCTTACCGTTGATGGCCTCTTCAAAGGAGATTTCTAAGTTATATTGAAGATCATTGCCTTGTTCGGCTCGATTTTGCCCTCTGCCTCCCCCGAAAAAGTCTTCAAAGATATCCCCAAACACATCTCCGAAGCCGCCGCCTCCAAACCCGAATCCATCGGCTCCTCCTCCTTGGCCAGCCGCTGCATGACCAAACATGTCATATTTTTTTCGGCGATCCGAATCGCTGAGCACTTCATAAGCTTCTCCGGCTTCTTTGAACTTTTCCTCAGCCGCTTTTTTCTGAATTGGATCGGCATGCAAGTCTGGGTGATGTTGCCTAGCCAATTTTCTAAAGCCTTTTTTAATGTCTTCTTCCGAGGCATTGCGGTCCAGCCCGAGAATTTCATAATAATCTCGTTTTTTGGTCTGTGCCATCAGCGTTGTCCAAAGGTGGAATATTGTATGCCTATGTGCATCGATCTGTTCACAAGGTTTTTAATTCTTGCCTTTATCAACTTCTTCAAATTCTGCATCCACAACTTTTTCCTCATTGCCGGCGCTTTCACCGCCAGTGCTTCCAGGGCCGTCTTCTGGTCCAGGGCCGCTGGCAGAGGCATCAGTAGAAGCCTTTTTGTACATTTCCTCTGCTAATTTATGTGAGGCGGTGGTGAGGTTTTGCATGGCGGTTTTAATGGCTTCGAGGTCCGTTTCCTCCATGGCTTTCCGAAGTGCATCAACTGCCCCGGTGATGTTGGATTTCTCCGTTTCCTCAATCTTGTCTCCGTGTTCACTCAAATTCTTTTCGGTACTATAAATAAGGGTATCGGCTTGATTCTTAATTTCGACCAATTCCCGTTTCTTTTTGTCTTCTTCGGTATGACTTTGGGCTTCCTTAACGAGACGCTCAACCTCTTCCTTACTTAATCCACTCGATGCCGTGATCTTGATTGATTGCTCTTTTTGCGTAGCCATATCTTTGGCTGAGACATGCACAATGCCATTAGCGTCGATATCAAAAGTGACTTCAACTTGTGGAACACCTCTTGGTGCCATCGGAAGGCCCACTAAATCAAACTGTCCCAAGAGTTTATTATCATTGGCCATTTCCCGCTCACCTTGGAAGACTCTGATGGTCACAGCAGTTTGGTTGTCGGCGGCGGTTGAAAATATTTGACTCTTTTTGGTGGGTATTGTGGTGTTGCGTTCAATGAGTTTCGTGAAGATTCCCCCTAATGTTTCGATGCCGAGTGAAAGCGGGGTGACATCTAATAACAAGACATCCTTCACATCCCCCTTGAGGACTCCACCCTGAATGGCCGCACCGATTGCCACGACTTCATCAGGATTCACGCCACGGTGCGGTTCTTTACCGAAAAATTGCTTGACTCGTTCGATCACTTTTGGCATCCGAGTCATCCCACCCACCAAGACGATTTCATTGATGTCGCTGGTGGTCATATCAGCATCGGCAAGGGCCTTTTTGCATGGTTCGATGGTTCGCTCAATTAAATCATTCACCAGTTGCTCGTATTTTGACCTGGTGAGCTTAAGCACCAAGTGCTTTGGTCCACTGGCATCGGCAGTAATGAAGGGCAAATTTATTTCGGTTTCTTGTGAGGAGGAGAGTTCGATTTTTGCCCGTTCGGCTGCTTCTTTCAGTCGTTGAAGGGCCATTCGATCATTCCGTAAATCTATCCCTTGATCTTTTTTGAATTCTTCAACCAACCAATCCATGACCCGAAGATCAAAGTCGTCTCCACCCAAAAAGGTATCACCATTAGTGGATTTGACTTCGAAGACCCCTTCTCCGATTTCTAAAATTGACACGTCAAAGGTTCCGCCACCGAGATCGTAGACGGCAATACGTTCATCCTTTTTCTTGTCGAGTCCATAGGCGAGTGACGCTGCAGTCGGCTCATTAATGATGCGCAAGACGTTCAATCCCGCGATCTTTCCTGCGTCCTTGGTAGCTTGCCGTTGGCTATCATCAAAATAGGCGGGAACCGTAATGACAGCATCTGTCACCTTTTCCCCTAAATAATCCTCAGCCGTTTGCTTCATTTTTTGAAGGATCATAGCTGAAACTTCTGCTGGACTATAGCTTTTGCCTCGGATGATGACGTGGGCATCCCCGTTAGCACCTTCGGCTGTTTTATAGGAAAGCCGGTTTGCCGCATTTTTGACTTCAGGAGAAGAATGCTTTCTCCCCATCAGGCGTTTCACCGAATAAATCGTGTTTTCTGGGTTGGTGATGGCTTGCCGTTTGGCAATCTGTCCGACCAATCGTTCGTCTTTGTCGGTCAAAGCCACGACCGATGGTGTGGTCCGTCCGCCTTCTGAATTGGCAATGACCGTTGGGTCTCCCCCACTCATCACCGCGACGCAAGAATTTGTTGTTCCTAAGTCAATCCCAATAATTTTGCTCATACGTGTATTCCTCCCTCTTCACCGGATTCTTCAGTTGAACCAGGTTCTGTCAGTTCTGATTTTTCTTTCGCTACGCTTACCATAGCCGGGCGTAAAATGCGATCATGTAATAAATATCCTTTTTGAAATTCTTCGATGACAGTGTTTGGCCCCACATTTTCAGATTCCACCTGGGTCACTGCTTGATGGATAGCAGGATCAAAAGAGTGTCCTGTGGTGCTTAGCTGTCGAACACCAACTTTACCCACGGTTTCCAGGAATTGTTTGTGGGTAAGTTCTACTCCCTCCAGTAATGGGCCGCTGGTTCCTACTTCTTTGGCGCACTGAATGGCTCGCTCAAGGTTATCAATAATAGGAAGTAAATTTTTCAATAATGATTCATTGCCAAATCGAATAGAGTCGCTCTGATCCCGCTGGGCTCGGCGTTTGTAGTTTTCAAACTCTGCAGCCAGGCGCAAATATTTATCTTGGGAAATTTGGAGTTCTTCTTCTGGCGTTCCGCCATTTTCAGTAGTACTTCCTGATGTGTCCTCGGTTGAATGTTCTTGAGGACTGACTTCTTCAGTAGTTTCCTCTGTTGAGGACATGGTTTTACCTTTTCCCGGTTGTTGCGTCATGAATGACCAGTAAGAGGAGAGAGACATTTCAAATTGCTTATCGAAAGTTAGATAGTCACTTCCTCTAGCAAGTCAACCCATCCTCTTAAATTTCTTATGATTTTTGGTTAAGCTCAAGCAGTAGAAAATTGGGAGAGGAGTTATCCACAGGAAGGGGTCATGCGATCATAGAGAAGCTTTAACCCTTCTAATGTAAGGTTTGGTCTAACCTCCTGAATAGTGTGCGAAATGGGAACAATTGTTTGAGCCAACCCACCTGTCGCGATGACAAGTGGGGATTCTCCGATTTCCTGTTGAATTCTCCTCACGATTTCATCAACCAATCCGGCATATCCATACATGATTCCTGCCTGCATACTAGAGGTCGTGTCTTTGCCAATCACGGAAGCCGGGATTGCCAGATCAACTTTTGGAAGCTTGGCTGTTTTGGTGTGTAGGGTATCTGCTGCGCTTTTTAAGCCAGGGGCAATGGTTCCACCTAGGTACTCACCTAGTTGGGTGACGATACAAAATGTGGTCGCGGTCCCAAAATCCACAATAATCAGATATCGCCTATAGCGGGCAAATGCTGCGGCCGCATTGACGAGACGGTCTGTCCCAATTTCTTCGGGATTACCGTATCGGAGGATGAGCCCATGAGGACATGCACTTGTGACGATAAGAGGTTGTTGTCCGAGTAATGATTGGGCCAACATGTCGAAAATATGTGTGAGAGGGGGGACTACACTAGTGACAATACAGCCTAAGATGTCTTCTGGCAGGATTTTATGAAATTGAAGGAGGGAGCGAAGAACAATGCTATATTCATCAGGGGTCTTGGAATGATCGGTGGATAAGCGCCAATGTGAGATCAGTATGCTGTCTTGGAAAACCCCACAGACAATATGTGAGTTCCCAATGTCGATGGCTAGAAGCATAAAAAAAGGTCACTCCTTTTGAGCCATCCTTCAGAGATGGGTCATTGTTTGGCGGTTGTGCGAATATGAAGGATTTCCCCGGAATGAATATCTCGAATCCTAGCTGATTGTTCGTTTGAGTCGGAAGGGGAGGGGATGACTCGGAGTTGGCCATGTTCTCCTATTGAATGAGCCAGCCCCTGTAGTTGATTTCCATCAGGGAACTGAACCTGAATCGTTTGTCCAATCGTGATACACCAATGTTTGTATTTTACCAGTAAAGATTGAGGACCGTTGGACTTCAGGTTTTCCCAGTTTTTTTCCAAGGATGTGATCACCTTAATGATTAGCTCTTCTCTGTCCACAGCGCAATGGCAATGAATCTGCAGAGAAGTCGCACTGGTTTGAAGTTCTAAAGGGAATTCCGATTGAGAGAGGTTAACGTTAATCCCAAATCCGATCACCACGCATGAATGGTGTCTTGGATTCCGAAAGGAATCACATAAAATGCCACCTAATTTACGTCCACCTATTAATAAGTCATTGGGCCACTTAAGATCGATGCGAATTCCTGTCTGTTGTTCAAGTGCCTGGGCAATGGCCACCCCGGCCATCAGGGGAATCCATCCTAAATATTGAATGGTTGTCTCATGAACGAAAAGGAAAGATCCGTAAATATTGGACTTACCTGGGGAAAACCAAGCCCGATCTAATCGACCTTGCCCCGCGGTTTGTTTGTCCGCCAGAACGACGGTTCCAGAAAGGGCCTCGTTCTTGGCCCTTTCCATGGCGAACGCATTGGTTGAGGCTAACTCGTCAAAAACATAAAGTGTCTCGCCAATTTTTTTTAAGGGGAGAAGGGCGGCTAGTTTTGTGGAGGATAACACGGATGAGGCAAAGGGTTAGAGTGAAAATTAGGATCGGTGTTTTCGTTTTTGAGGACCTGTTTTGGTTCGGAGCGGAGCGATGCCCATGGATAGGTCCATGGACGGGGCGGAATGTGTGAGTGCCCCAATCGAGATGAAATCCGGTCCGGCTTCTGCCATATCTCGAACATTCTCCAAGGTCATGCCTCCTGATACTTCCACCAAGGCCTGCCTTTGGATGATGTCTCTGGCCTGTCTGACTTGATCGGGGGTCATGTTATCCAATAACAGGACATCGGCTTTTCCTTTCAAGGCCTGTCGGACCTGAGCAACCGTTTCAACTTCCACGCAAATTCGAAGGCCATGCGGGGCATGTTGTCTGGCCAGGAGGCAGGTCTGTGTGACGTTCATACGTTGTGATGCCATGACTATTAGGTGATTATCCTTAATTAGAATGCCATCGTGGAGGGAAAAGCGGTGATTTTTTCCGCCACCAAGACGAACGGCCCATTTTTCTAATGCCCGGAGTCCCGGAGTTGTTTTTCTGGTGTCCACTAATGCGACGGGATAGTCGCGGACAGCCTCACAAAACTGATGAGTGAGGGTGCTGATTCCCGAAAGCCGTTGGAGGAAATTCAGAGCGATACGTTCGCCTTGAAGGAGCGACTGCGCCTTCCCTTTTATTGTGAGGATAGTGGTTGAGGGGCGCACGCTTATTCCATCTCCAATATGCGTGGTGACTGTGATGTTGGAATCGACTGCTTGAAACACTTCCCTGGCAACGGCCACGCCTGCCACGATCATGTGGCCTTTTGCGATGATGTCGGCGCGAGCTAACAGGGTTGGTGAAATGAGAAGGGTCGAGGTCAGGTCTCCGTAGGCAAGGTCTTCTTCCAGTGCAGCGCTGATTACGCGTCGCATAGAGGAAAGGGGGGGAGGCGGTGCGAGAGAAGTGACACCCATTAGGCCGTCATGGAAACCAGTTGTTGTTCGGTCATATTCAGAATTCCCAGCTCATCGACCAGTTTGGTGCGACGGTCTTCTGATTCCTGGATCACGGAAGGCTCTGCTTTTTCCCTGAATTCAGGAGAGGATAGCCGACTGCCAAGACGTTGCACTTCCTTCTCTTTTTCTCCAATTTGTTTCTGAATTTTTTTGACAACTTCATGGAGGTCAATCTCATGGGGAACGGGAATGCCAATGGTACTGAAATGACCTGAAGGCAATTGTAAAGTGCGGAGAGGTGGAATGCCCTGATCGGTGATGACCGATGAGCGAAGAATCGACTCGATATAGGGCGTAAGGAAGGTCAAGGTCGCCGTGTCGTTGGCCTGGGTACTCGCTCCGTAGATCGAAGGTGCTTGAGCGGAGGAAATGTTCAGGAAGGCTCGCCCGGTTCTCGCCGTGTTGACAAACGCTTGGAGAAGTGAAAACGCCTGTTCGGCTTCAGCATTGATCCATTCCTGTTTTTCAGTGGGAAAGGGTTGCGTCATGATTGATGGCCCTTCGTGCGGGAAGGATTGCCATATTTCTTCAGTAATAAACGGCATCACGGGGTGTAACAGCCGTTGGATGATTTCAAATGATTCCAAGAGTGTCTGGCGGGTGGCAGGCGCATCAGGATGGTTTTCCTGTTGGAGGCAGGGTTTGGCGAGTTCTATAAACCAATCACAATATTCATGCCATATGAATTGATAGAGCGCGGAGGCGGCTTGGTCAAAGCGGTAGTCTTCAAACCCTTTGGTCACCTCACGGATCGTATGGTTCAGTCGGCTGAGAATCCATCGATCTGGAAAAGGTCGGAACTCTGCTGCGAGTGCTGCCCGTGGTCCGTCGGCATAGAGATGAATAAAGCGTGCGGCATTCCAGAGTTTTGTGACAAAATTTCGATACCCTTCAATGCGTTCTTCTGCCAGTTTAATGTCCCGTCCCGGAGAGGCCATTGAGGCCAGGGTAAACCTCAGGGCATCCGTTCCGTATTGGCGCATTTTGGTTAGAGGATCAATGACATTTCCTTTGGATTTGCTCATCTTCTGACCCTCGGCGTCCCGAACCAAGGCATGAATATACACATCGCGGAATGGGGCCTGCCCCGTAAATTTCAAGCCCATCATGATCATTCTGGCAACCCAAAAGAAGAGAATGTCTAGTCCGGTGACCAGGGTTGCCGTTGGATAAAATGTTTTAAAGTCTTCTGTGTTTTCTGGCCACCCGAGGGTAGAAAATGGCCAGAGAGCCGATGAAAACCAGGTGTCCAATACATCAGGGTCTTGAAAAAGGTTGGTTCCTCCGCATGTTGGACAGGATTGTGGTGGGGTTCTCGATACGATGGGTTGGGCATCGGGGGTGATAAAGCAGCTCCTGGTGAGCTGGTCGGAAGGAATCCCCTTTTCGCCAGGTGCTTCGCCAATCTGGCTAGTTTTGAGTACCTTGTCCGTGTTGCAGGTTCGACAGTACCAGGCGGGGATTTGATGCCCCCACCAGATTTGGCGAGAAATACACCAATCTTTGATTTGGCGCATCCAACCCAGATAATTATTTTTCCATCCATCGGGAATAATACGGATGTCACCAGCTTCAACCGCTTGGATAGCTGGAGTCGCCAAGGGTTGTATTTTGACGAACCATTGCGGTGAAAGGTATGGCTCAACAACGGTTTTGCATCGGTAGCATTTCCCAATGGCCATGGCGTGATCTTCGACCTTGGAGAGAAATTCCTGACTTTCCAGGGCTCCTATCACAATGGCGCGGGATTCCTGGACGGACTTGAGGTTGAGCTCCGCTTGAAGTGTGGGATCGGCCTGGGCCTCCTGGAGTCCCATTGGGCTCATGCGAGCTTGGAAGTCGAGTATAGCCAGGCGTGAAAGGCCGTGACGTTCGCCTGCCTCAAAATCATTGAAGTCATGCGCAGGGGTAATTTTTACGGCACCGGTTCCAAATTCCCGGTCAACCAATATCGGATCAGCCACAACCGGAATCGTCCGTGTCGTCAGAGGGACGCGAACCTTTTGGCCAATGTACTTCTGGTAGCGAGGATCTTCAGGGTGGACGGCCACCGCGGTATCTCCCAGAATGGTCTCTGGTCTGGTAGTGGCCACCATGAGAAATTGTGTTGGATCGTCAACGAGAAAGTACTGAATGTGATAGAGCTTTCCCTTGGTTGGTTCGTGCTCGACTTCAATGTCAGAAAGGGCTGTCAGACAGCGCGGGCACCAATTTATTAAACGCTCCCCCCGGTAAATAAGACCTTCCTCGTACAGGCGAACAAACACCTCTCGAACCGCTCGGGAAAGTCCTTCGTCCATGGTAAACCGAAGACGAGACCAATCGCAGGAGGCCCCTAACTGTTTTAGTTGTTCGATAATCGTATCTCCGGATTGGTGTCTCCACTTCCAGACTCGGTCGATGAAGGCGGAGCGCCCGAGTTGTTCTCGTGACTGACCTTCCTGCGCGAGTTGCCGTTCGACCACATTTTGGGTCGCGATTCCCGCATGGTCTGTCCCGGGGACCCAGAGAGTCTTTAGTCCCTGCATGCGTCGCCATCGAACGATAATGTCCTGGATGGTCGTATTAAGCGCATGGCCGATATGGAGGGATCCGGTGACATTGGGTGGAGGAATGACCAGACAAAATGATGGAGACAGGTTGTCGAGTTCAGGCTGGAAGAGTTGGTGCTCAATCCAGTATGACCCCCACCGCTGCTCGACTTCACTAGGATTGTACGTTTTTTCTAACTCTGAAGATGACATACTACGGTTGATAGGGTATTAGGGAATTGGCAAAAAAGTTTCCGATGTTATCACGGGCTCTACAGCCCTGCAATACGACCTCTTGTTCCTCCTATGATGCCTATGGTAAAAACAGCTTCTGCTAAATTTTAAACATTTTCAATTCACTCAGGAGAATCAACCATGCCACGTGGTCGGCAAAAAGATCGTGATTTGCGAAGAAAACACCGAAAAAATCAACAGCGGGTAAAAGGTTTAGAAGTTGCCCGGCGCGAAAAAGGCAAAAAGAAATAAGAGCCTGATTTTTTGAGGCCGTGGTCTGAAGGCCAAAGAGCCTCATTTCTCTCCTTGAATTTCCTTCCTTTGATTTTGGTCTGATTAAACGAATCCACAAAACCATTTCTGGGGGGGAGGATATGTCAACGGTCCATATGCCCTTGATACTCTTCCCACCTCATTTTATTGTATGAGTTCCTCCCCCATAAAAGTCATTTTTTTTGATGCCGTAGGGACCTTATTCGATGTTAAGGGATCAGTCGGGGAGGTGTATTTAACGTATGCCAAGAAATACGGGGTTCCGGACACCGAACGCACCCAACATGCATTGAATGCAGCGTTCAAGCAAACCATGAAAGACATGCCTCTTCCGATTTTCTCGGTGGAGCGGCCTGAAAAACTCAAACAGTGCGAGCGGTTGTGGTGGTTTGACGTTGTGCATGCCGTTTTTTATCGGGTAGGGATGTTTGAGGGATTTGACGATTTTTTTGAGGAGGTATTCGAGGCGTTTGGGAAGTCTATCCATTGGGAGCTGTTTCCTGAATCTCTCGAAATATTAGCTCAACTGAAGGGGCAAGGCTTTGAACTCGGAATTATTTCCAATTTTGATAGCCGGTTTTTTCAGGTTTCCCGTGGGCTTGGGCTCAACACGTTTTTTGATTCTGTGACCATTTCCAGTTTGGTCGGAGCTGCCAAGCCAGCCAAACATATTTTTGCTCATGCACTTGATGAGCATATGGTAATCCCTCAAGAAGCACTTCATGTGGGAGATCACCCTATTAAGGATTTCGAGGGGGCTCGACAGGCTGGTCTTCATGCCGTTTTGATTGATCGTTCTTCAAATAGCCACTCTCATCCACACACACTTGCAAGTTTGACACAACTGTCATCCTACGATCTCTTGTATTCCTAAAGTACAAACCCTTCCTTTAAATTTCCTTCACAACCCTTCCTACTTTGAGAATCCCAGGTCATGGTCTTGTGGCTTCTCTACCACACGAGGAAAATTGGGACTCCTGAGAGGCCAAAGAGGGAACGGTGTTTGGGGAACAAAATCGCATGGCGATCCTTCACAATACTAAAGCACCTGGGGGGAGCCCACAGAAAATCAAAATGGCGAATACTTGACCATTGTGTCCATTCAGGTTACGGTTTCAAAACAACTCAGACCCCTCAAGGCTGGTGCGGCCTTTTTGACATGGTGAATTCTTTCCAGGTGTGGATCCCTTTAAGTTAATACTCCTTCGTCAATAACACGAAACCCGTGGAATATTTTGCCATCAGTGGATTGTTGAATGGATTAGCCGCTAGCGGGTTGGCGTCCTTTGTCTACTTCCGCGCTCCCAAGGATCCCAGGCATTGGACGTTTGGTTTATTTGGAATTGCGACTGCCATATGGAGTTTTGGATATTTTGCTTGGCAAGTCACGGATTCTGAGTTTTTTGCGCTCCTCAATCTTCGTCTCTTAATGGCAGGAGCCATCTTTATTCCCATAACATTTCTACATCATGTTTTGTATTTACTTGGGAAGGAGAATGCATTTAGCGCTACGATTAAGTGGAATTACCTTGTTGGTGGGGTTTTCCTTCTTGCCGATTTTACGCCTTTCTTTATTCAAGGTGTCCGCCAAATTTCTGTCTTTCCGTTTTGGGGTGTGCCTGGCTTGGTCTTCCATTTTTGTTTGATTTGGTGGGTCGGTCTTGTAATTTTTGCCCATCTTCTTCTTATTCAAGCCTATGCGAAGGAAAAGGGATTGCGTCGAAGGCAATTTTTGTATCTCCTTATAGGCTCTGGAATTGGATACATCGGTGGGGCGACAAATTATCCTCTCTGGTATGGTATTGAAATATTACCCTACGGGACTATCGGTTTTGCGGTGTATATTTCAATCGTTGGTTATACCTTGTTGCGATTTCATTGGTTGGGATTTTCAGTTTACGTTGAAAAGGGATTCTCCTATTTTGCTATTTTGTTGTTTGTTTCCCAACCCGTTTACCAGATGCTGCTACTTGCCCAAAAATCGGTCTTTGGTGCCATTAATTTTAATTTTTCCGTCGTGCAATTCATGCTCTACCTCCTGATGGTTGTGGGTGTGTACCAGATGAGAGTGGGAACGAAGGGCGCGGTTGCGAGA
>JBGSSO010000039.1:0-6209 GCA_041737015.1 Nitrospirales bacterium | reverse complement strand
TGTGCCACAGACGAAACAATCGAAATTAGTTCAGATCGATGCTGTGGATGATTTGATTCAAAAGAGTCTGGTGACCTATTCCTTGAAAAATCGTCTGAGCCAAATGGGTGAAGGGACTTCGAATACCTGGTTGGATCTGTTATTTGCCCAAAGTTATCATGTGGCCGATCCGCCGCCCTTCGCTTCCCGTTTTTCGGATATCTGGACACGGGGGCATTTTCATTCACCGGTCAATTCCTCCCAATTCATCTCGGCCTTCAATCTGGTGGTGGATGCCTTTTACGATCCGAATAGGAAATATTTTTCTCAGATGAACACTGATGTACTCATCCAAAGCCGGCAGACGTGGTATATGACCGTTGGTCAGCGGTACACCAAAGCGGGGACGAGAGTCCGCCGGGGAGATATTTGGAACCCCGTGTCGTTTAATGAGGTTTTAGCTTCGGACGAGGAAATTCTTTATCTTACGACCGGAGGTGGAGTGCGGTTGCCGCATGGTGTGTCCTTGGGCACCAAGTGGTATCATGACTTACGGACGGGCCAGACTGCTGAATGGGATGTGGTCGGGCTATACCAAAATCCTTGCCGATGTTTTTCTTTCGGCCTCACTTATACGAAGCTTCCTAACCGCACTCAAATTGAATGGCTCGTCACCTTGAGGGGGTTGTGGGGGACTCAAGGAACTGGGACTCAATTAATGAAGTTGATTTTGGGTCCCCTCATGGCCGGGGAGAAGGGCATTCCCTGGGACTATCGGTAACCATCATGCGGAAGATGTCCCTGCGCATGTGCACGGTACCGGTCATGGTTTTATGGGGCTTGGCCGGCTGGCCGCTTCATGTCTGGTCGCAAGAAGTCGTCACTGATCAGGTCACCATCACGTCGGCAAGGGGACAGCTGTTTGGTATTACTTCCGGCGAGGGAATTGCCAGAAAGGTATTAGCCTCAGGGGAAGACGTGCTCGTGGTTGAAAGCAAAGGCGTGACGGGATATGTCCAGACAACCACACGGTTGCTTGGCTTTTCAGGTCGGTTGCAACGGTGGGTGGAAATGAATCTTTCCTCGGCGGAGGAAGTGGTCACCGCAACGGTCACTCCCAGAATGATTATCGTTCAAGGTCGACAGGCCGCCTACGGTTTTCAAAGTGATCTTGGTCGCTGGAAACGAGAACCATGGGGAGCCGGAGAGTTGTTGGTGAAGAGTATCGTTAATGACTATGTGGCTGTTCTCATTACCAATCGACGGGCATTGGGATTTTCTGCCTTGACCGGAGGGTTTTTTCCGCAAGATCTTCCATCCGGCAATGCGATTGACCAGACGGAAGCCAATGCGAATATTGTGGTCATCCATCTGTCAGGACTGATGTTGGTATTCCGGTCCGGTTTGGCGATTTGGACGGTTTTGCCCTGATTAATTGGAGGAAGGACTACTGGCCATTTCCGGGTGTTTAGTCACGCCCGGGTAATCCACGCCAATAGGGCTGTTCGAGCAATAGTGGCTCCACCAGTCAATGACTTCCTGGAGAAAAGGATCTTCCGGCCCTGTCGCAAACAGGTGACCATAGAGGTAGCCGGTTTGGGTATCAAAGAGCATGAAAATCGGCATGGGGGCAGGCTGTGGTATATGTGGCGTGTCCATGAGTCGTCAAGATCGTGTGTCAGAGGTTCCTTCCGTTTTTCCTTACGTATTCTTGTCGGAACGTGTTTGATATTTCTTAAATATGCCCTTGGATCAAACGGCTTTGACCCTTCATTGAGGATTCAGCGTCTCTCCGAGGTTTTCAGGGCCAGGGGAAGGGACTCTGCAATGATTGGGGTAATTTAGAAGACAACCCTTGACCTTCCCCGTCAAATGGGGTAGCTATGTTCCTCACCGCACAACCGGATCAACGGGAAGTGCGTTTACTAGGGCTGAGAGGGAGGCCATTCATGGATGCGTTCGATTCTGCTGAATCAGGTATTGCGAAGCAGGTTGCCAGGATCCTGCTGGTTGAAGATGAAGTGGATGTGCGGGAGTCCATCAAGTTGCAGCTTGAGGATGAAGGGCATCAGGTTGTGGACACGGAATCGGGGGGCGACGCCTTGGTTCTGGCCGAGTCCTCCCAGTTCGATATTGTCTTGACCGACGTGATGATCCCCGACATCAACGGAATTGAGTTGGTTCAGCGCATTATGCAGCTTCCGAATCATCCGGTCACGATCGTCATGACGGGATATGGGTCGGTGGAGATGGCGGTGAAAGCGATTAAGGCCGGTGCCTTTGATTTCCTCTCTAAACCCTTTTCCCTTGATGTGCTGAGCGCCACTATTGCCAGTGCCTTACGGGTCAAGTGTCTTCAGGACGAGAATGTCGAACTGAAAAAAACCGTCAAGGGCCAATTTAGTTTAGGAAAACTCATTAGCTCCAGTCAGGTGATGCAAGAAGTGTTTCAACTGATCGATTGCGTGGCGGATACCGATAGTACCGTGCTTATTTTAGGAGAAAGTGGAACCGGCAAAGAATTAATTGCCCAAACCATTCATTGTCATAGCACGCGGCGTCAGGGAAGCCTGATTCCTGTCAATTGCGGAGCGATTCCCGAGGCGTTATTAGAAAGTGAACTGTTCGGTCATGAGAAAGGTGCGTTTACCGGAGCGGTCGCGTCACGAGTCGGGCGATTTGAACTGGCGACCGGAGGAACAATTTTCCTTGATGAAATCGGAGACCTGAGTCCTCCGCTCCAAGTCAAACTTCTTCGTGTCCTACAGGAGCGAACGTTTGAACGAGTGGGGGGTACTCGAACGTATAAATCGGATGCCCGTGTCATTGCCGCCACGAATCAAGATCTTGAAACTCTGGTGGCTGCGAAACAATTTCGGGAAGATCTGTTTTATCGGTTAAACGTGGTGCCGGTTCTTGTTCCTCCTCTCCGGCATCGGGTCGAAGATATCCCGCTCTTGCTCCAGCATTTCATCACGATGTTCAATGATCGCCGGAAAGCCGAACTCACCGGAGTGGCTGATGATGCGATGAGTCTCTTATGTGAATATCCCTGGCCGGGGAATGTTCGTGAACTCGGAAATATTGTTGAACGGATTGCGATCTTGAAACGGCGGGGATTGATCGTCCCCGAAGATTTGCCGGAAAAAATCCGGCGATTACCCTCATCGCATCTCCCCACGATGCCTGCGGCGATTCCAGTGGCCGGGATGGATCTCTCGAGAACGGTTGAGGAGTTTGAAAACCGGTTGATTCTTGAGGCTCTCGAGCGTACCAATTGGGTCAAAAGTAAAGCGGCTCGTCTCCTGCAAATCAATCGCACCACTCTCATTGAAAAGTTAAAAAAGAAATCCCTGGCCGAAGTGGTCGCACAACGTGCGACCCCATCGGAAGATCTGGCTGACGTGTAACGATACAAGACCCTTGGCCACTCCTACCCTGTTTTCGTCTTCCCATTCCCAACCAGCCTGAGGTTCTGACCATTCCGTCAACTCCTTGACGGCGGCAATATTGTCCGTTCGTCGGTGTCCTTGCAAAACTTCCTGGTTTTTCAACGAAAATCCTGTTGTCGAATTTTTTCTATCGGCAAGAATGACTCCGGTCTAATTTTTGCTGAATACGTTCATCAGGTTGGAGCAGAAACCGAACGTGAGGAAATTTACTTGGATTGCCCTGTTGTGTGTAATCTGGCCCAGCACAGTACTGGGAGGCCCCTGTTCTGATTTTTCCTGGTACGTTTCCCGCGACATGGTCATGCCGGAGATTATTCGACAGGGACAGGATGCGTTACGTGCCGGACAACTCTTGGAAGCCAGAAGCATGTTTGCCACCTATCTGAATGAGCAGGAGCATGGACAGTTTGCAGAAGGAACCCGTTGGGTCATGGCCTCTCTTCCTGATCCTTTGGATGAACCGGGCAGAGAAAATTTTCAACGCATTGAGCGCTTACAAGCCATGAAAACGAGTGATCCGGAGAGTGTGTATGCCCCATGGGCCGTTTGTGCCATTGGCAATGTGTATTGGGAGGCTGGATGGTTCTCAGAGGCCAGCGGGATATTCGAAGATTTCCTCCGGTCCTATCCCGAGCATCCGTTAGCGGGAGGAGTCATGGTGGAAGCCGGGCTAGGGTATATGAGCAATAAGCAATATTTGGAGGCAGCGCTGATTCTCAGACGAGTGGTCGAAGAACCCAAGTGGAGTGGCCATCGCCTAAAGGCTGCATTAGGGTTGGCGGATGCCACGGCCATGGCTAAGGCTTGGAAGCAAGCTTACTATTGGTATCGGGTGGTCGAAGCCGAAAAGCCTGAACTCATTCGCCGGTCTGGGAATTCATCGTACCAGTATGGATTAACGGAGCTTGCCGTTGGAAATCCCGCCATGGCGCTATCCAGATTTTTGTTGACGGTGAATCTTCATCCGCATGAGGAAACAGCCGGGAGGGCCCTGAACCACATATCAGAAAAATTACGGACAGACGGGCATGAATATCTGGCCTTGTATTTTGCCGATCAAGCCCGACAACATTTTCCCGATCAGGAACCCGGTCGACGTGGGCAGGTCGCACTCACCAGATGGGTCGTGGCGTTTGTTTCCCAGGAGCATGCCAAGGAGGACTGGGCCAAGGTCTACCATCGATTTGATGATTTGGAAATATATCTCTCGCTCTCATGGGATTATGTTCTCGAAACCGCCGGTATCCTCAGTTATGCCCCTGAAAGCGATGTGGCTGATGAAAGCCTGCTGTGGATGGGGCAAGCCTATGATGCGCTAGGGGAATACGCGGATGCGGTTCAAACCTACATCCGCCTCATTGTCGTAGCCTCGTCGGAATCGAGGCGTCAGGCAGGACAGGATCGACTCGCAGGGTTGTTACAGCATCAGATTCGCTCGTTCTATGAACGGAAAGCCTGGGTGCCGTTACTCAGGTTTCACGCCGACCATCAAGAGGCGTTTCAGCTGGTGCCATTGGAACGGGAGCGTCTCTTGATGGTGGCGCAAGCCTATCAGCAGGTGCATCTTCCGGCAGAAGCCTGGCATTGGTATGACCAACTCTTAAAGGAGTACCCCAACAGTCCGCTTCGGGAAGATATTCGCCTTCAGCAGGTGATGGTTGCTCAAGAGCAGGGCAACGGGTCCTTGGTGCGAGAGGCAGGAGCGTCCTATCTCCAGGAATTTCCCAAAGGCCAGGGGCGAGGGCAGGTGGAGACCCTTCTTGCCTTGGAAGCCCTCACGGACAAACGATATGCAGAAGCGATTCGAGATTTCTCGGCGGCTCTCCAGCATGTGGAGGGAGAAGTGGAGCAACGTTATGTGCTCCGGAACCGGGCACGCGCCTATCGAGCGCTCGGACGGATGGAATCAGTGGTCCAAGACCTCCGACAGGTGGTGTCCATTCAACCCACGCAGGTTTCCGATGTCCTCCGTTTGGGGGATGCCATGTTTGATCAAGGGGACTATGTCGAAGCTCAGCATCTGTACGATCAAGCCCTGGCCTTTGATGCGCCGCCCGCGTTGCACACCTGGGCCAAATATCGGTTAGCGGCCTCGCTTGAATACATGGGGAAGTCCGGTGAAGCGGCCACCCTGCTCGCGGAAATCCGGGAATTACAAACCCGTTCTCCAGAATTGGAACATACGATTCGTTCAGCCGCCACAGCGGTGTTGGATGAAATGTCCTCGAAAGAGACGCCACCAACCAGGATACCCGATGCCCCAATTAAATCCTAAACCGATGATCGCTTTGAGTTCCCAGAGGAATAAGGAATTGAGCTGGCCGACACTCGACCCTATCACGGAGCCGACGATCTCCAGTGAAACCCTCAGTCTAGCGCTAGAGGCCAAGTATGCCGAAACGCAACGATTGCATCACCACCTTCATCGTTTGGTGAAAAGTCTTCCCTTGCCCGCCTTGCTCTATAACCGCAAAGGTCGGATTGTGACGGCCAATCACGAGGCTCATGTGCTGATGGGTGGAATCGATTGGAAGAAGATGAACTGGCAGGTTCGGGATCTCTGGACATGCCTGGGGTGGCCACCGGTTCCCTTTTCCGACTGGAAGTGGAATGCAGGCCGGGTGTCCTGTTGGGACTGTCCGTTAGGGGGCTTGGATCAACCCTCCAGTCTGACGGTTCGTTACCTCAAATACGAAGGGGATGCGCACAGTGGACGCATGGAGCAGATTCAACGCTTGGCGGCCATAGGAGAACAGGTTGGGCGGCTGGCGCATGATA
>JBGSSO010000028.1:0-5446 GCA_041737015.1 Nitrospirales bacterium | reverse complement strand
AACAATATGGACAAGGAACATGGTTTTGAGCTTTCCGCGGATTCGGCCTTTGCCGCTCCGACATCGATGCATATTAAACTTGTTTTGGCTCCTGGGGAAACCAAATATATCGGAATTCCCATGAGTGATCTCACGTATGTGACTTCGAACAATTTATTGAACTACAAGTGTCAATTACATGCAGCCCATGTTGGTGGGCAATTATTGATCATGACCAAGTAGCCATTGCTTATTCGTGAATTTTCATGAAAAAGCCCCATCCTTTTTACAGAGGATGGGGCTTTTTTAATACCTGATTCGTTTATCAACTACACTTCCTCGTCACTCTGACAATCCACGTTAGCGTTTAACGGAATTTTCTGAGCCGCAAGCAGTTCTCCTTCTACAACCAATAATAAAAACCGACTTTCCGTCGGTGCCTCTTCCGGTAAATTTCTGACACTGGTGTTGAGATCGACAATCATTTCTTCTGGAGACTCGGTTGTGGTGTTATTAATCACCCAGAAGTAATGGCTGCCCTTGGGGTAGAGGTTAGAGACAAACCGGTCAATGGCGGTGGAAATCGAAGGGTGGGCCGAGGTGCTGGTAAAGGAAAAGAAAACAAGAAAAAACGCGAGAATGAGAGTTGGGAGGTAGCGCATACGAGGCCTCCATGGTATGAGGTAAAGATTTCTTTTGGGGGGAGATGTGGCTCGAGGTCTCTTTCTTTTATCGTGGCTGAAATCATATCAACCTACATGATATCTTATCCTGGGTGTGTTGTTTGAGCAAATAGCGAAATAATTGAAATGAGTTTGCCTGGAGCAAATCCTCAGGGCCTGAGGCAAGGGGGGTATTTAGAAAAATAAGGATATATGTAAAACGATGTTGTCTTTTCTGAAAGGTAAAGGGGTCCCAAATAAAAAACGAATTTTCTTTCTTCTGGTAATGGCGTTGTTCCTGATTTCCGGTGCGCTCCTGTTTAATGCTCCGGAACAGACACAGGTCATCAATATTAATTTTCCCAGTGGGGGGGTGTTGAAAGCGGAGGTTGCTGATACACCGGAAAAACTTTTATTCGGATTAGCATTTAGAAATATTCTCCCTCCCAATGAGGGAATGATCTATATTTTTGAAAATTCCGGTCTCCATCGGGTCTGGACAAAAGAGTTCCAGTTTCCTGTTGATGTGATTTGGGTCGATGAGAGTAAAATTGTCGTGCATATAGTCGAAAGAGCTCTTCCATGCAGTGAAAGGCAATGCCCCTGGTATGGTCCCCCGCCTCAGGATGCGCGTTATATTGTTGAAGCCAATGCTGGGTTTGTGGATCAAGCCAAAGTTAAGATAGGGGCGCAGGTCACCTTTACATTGCTGGTTTCGTAAAGATGAACCGGCTATGAGTGATTCCAATTTTGAGCGTCGTATGGACTGCAGGATACATGAACCCCTGAGTCCCAAAGAGGGATTTGTTTATGTTGGGAAGCTGGAGGATATCTCCAAAGGAAAGGGACGTGTATTCAAAGTCGATGGCAAAAGTGTAGCTGTTTTTCGCATTGATGATCGGTGCTTTGCCATTAATGATATTTGTCCGCACCAGGGAGCCTCTTTGGGGAAAGGCCGATTAAAGGGTTTTGTCGTTTCTTGCCCGTGGCATCATCAACAATTTGACATTCGCTCGGGATTTGGTCCAGATGGCGGAGGCTATTGTGTGGTCAATTATGATGTGGTGGTTGATAAAGGAAATGTTTTTGTCTGTTTGAAAAAACGTGATTGGCTGACAGGAAAATAATGGACTTTACAGACGTAACATGAGTTAAGGTTTCGTCAAGGTGAGAGCATGAATATAGATCAGGTGCAGACAAAAGCGATTCAGGTTTTCCAATCGGCCACCTTTAGGGTGCATTTATGGGAAGATCGGACCCGTGGGGAACAATGGGTACCAAGTTATGACCCCAAAGTGCTGGGATTAGTGGGAGATGAGTTTCTTCGGACGGTCAGTAATAATGCGGTAGATTCCGGGCAGCGAACTTTCGAATTTCAGGCGCTGGAGCCAGGGAAGCATCGGTTGGAGTTCAGTAAACGGATGGCCTGGAAGTTTACGTCGGAAGATCGACGGGTTTTTCAGATCACTATTCTCCCAACCCCTTCTTGAAAAAAAGGCGGTATGCCGGATATTGGCTATCTCAATGGGCACTTCTCTCCATTGGAAGAGATTAAGATCTCTCCGGATGATCGTGGATTCTTATTTGGGGATGGCGTCTATGAAGTGATTCGTGCCTATCATGGGGTTCCTGCCTTTTGTGGTGAGCATTTTAATAGGCTGGTTAGGAGTGCCAAAGAAATCCAGCTCGACTTTTCTTTAGAACAACCCCAATTTCAGCGCCTCCTTCTTTCTGGTCTTCAGCAGAGTGGGTATCAGGAAGGAAAAATCTATATTCAGGTGACCAGAGGGGTCGCTCCGCGTGAGCATACTTTCCCTTCTAATGGGGAACCTACGGTCTTTTTGGCATTTCGGAAAATGGTTGCCTTGCCAACAGAAGTCTGCCAACAGGGGGTAAGTGTCATTACCCTACCTGACACTCGATGGCACCGCTGTGATATTAAAAGCCTGAATTTGCTTCCCAATGTCTTGGCCAAGCAAAAGGCCCATGAGGCCAAAGCCTTTGAGGCGATTTTTGTGAGAGACGGACAGGTGACTGAGGGGGCTACGAGTAATATCTTTGCGGTAAAAAATGGCGTGCTTATCACTCCGGAACGCAATCATTTAGTCCTCGCTGGGGTGACGCAACAACAGGTGGCGACCTTAGCTCAGGCAAAAGGCTTGGACGTCCAATTTCAACCAATTCCTATTTCAGAGTTCCTGCAATCCGACGAAGTCTTTCTCGTGGGCACAACAATTGAAGTTTTGCCTGTTATTCAGGTGAATGGACAGCCTATACAGGATGGAAAGCCTGGCCCAATTTCCTCTGCTCTGCAGCAGAATTTTTCCTCCTACGTTGCAGGCATCACCCTGCCGTAGCCTCTTTTTAAGCCGAATTTTTAAAAGCGGGCAGTGAATGAATGGCCGTTAATCGGCGACAATTTGCCTCTTTTCAAATATTCACTTCGGGTATGCCATTTTTAAATATTAGTGGTCGTAAATGCAATGAAATCAAACTCATATCTTTCGGACTTGACAGCCTGAATCGATTGGATTACCTTTTGCGCTCCCCATCATTTTAATGGAATATTATCGACTGTTTGATTTGTAAAATACGTCTTTGGTTCGTCAGTTTATTTCACATTAAGGAGGCCGGTCCATGTTTCACATGAAATCTAGGAAAGCCATCACCACACTTTCCATTGGATTGTTAGTCGGAGGGTCCATTTCTTTGTCTGGGGAAACGCTCCTGGCTGAAGAAATTCAGGATAAAGTTATTCACAGCACGGGGATGGTTCATCAAGAATCTCCTGGCTGGGCGGAGCGGTTAAAAGGGCAGACAATTATGGAGGACACCAAGGAGGGCCGTCCGAACCGAGCTGCCATGGTGGAACGCCAACATGACCGGATCATGCTGAGAATGGAAAACGAGTCTGGTGCTCAACATGCTGACCATACAGCTACCGGTTTTTACAACACGATGACCAATATGCACCAATATGGGGCAGGAGGCCAAGATTTACTTTTGGCATCTGATCGTAATGTGGAGCCTGTTGCAGCGAGTGGTGGAAATTGTCCTTCAACTGCCCCTGTCAGGGAATATGATATTTCGGCTATCAATGCCGAGATTACTCTCAATCAATGGCTTGATTACTACCCTGGCTACATGTATGTCCTGACGGAAAACATCGATAAGGTACGGGAAGAGGAAGCCAAGAATGCGGAAGCGAGAGAGGTGGATGGTCATGGTGACCCTGGCGCGGTCGCTAATGGTCTTCAGGATCAATGGATTCAGCCCCTTGTGATCAGGGGAAATCAAGGGGATTGTGTGAAATTCACCTTCCGAAACCAACTTGAGTTTGGTGAGGAGGCCAGTCTCCACATCCACGGCTCGAATATGGTTATCAGCAAGACCGGACAGCCTGCTACGACAACCAATCGAGACACCGTGGCTGAAGAAGGGAAAACGGTAGAGATGGAATGGTATATCCATCCCGACACCCAGGAGGGTGGCCGACAATTTCATACATTTAGTAATGATCGAGAATTGACGGTCATGGGGCTTATGGGGACATTTGTGGTTGAACCGCATGGCTCCGAATATTTGAATCCGTTGGGAAACGGAGACGCAACTCCTATGGCCAGCGGCTGGCAAGCCATTATCAAAAATGGAACGGGACCGGATTTTCGTGAGTTCGTGTTGATTTATCATGAGGTAGGAGACGAAGCGTTTCGTCCGGTGAACAAACATGGTGATTTCTTGCCCCAACGGGATCCTCTCACCGATGCCTATCGGCCTGGAGCTCGAGCTCTCAATTATCGGAGCGAGCCATTTGGCATCAATAACATGCATGTGCAGCACGAATACTTCGGGTTTGAAGATGAATCTATGGGATATAGTTCTTACACTTTTGGTGATGCCCCAACGACGATCCCTCGATCCTATCTAGGCGATCCTGCCAAATTCAGATTGGTTCATGGAGGGTCTGAGGTGTTTCATTCCCACCATCCACACGGCGGGACGATTCGATGGCCAAGGAGCCCACGGGCGATTGACGAAATGCCACTGTGGCATGCCGCGAAAAACGGTCCGGTGAAATATCCGGTCATCAGAATGAAAACGGACCGGGTTGATGTCGAGGTGATTGGGCCATCAGAAGCGTTAGATTTGGAGACCGAATGTGGGTCGGGTTTATGCCAACAACTGGCGGGTGACTTCTTATTTCATTGCCATGTCGCTCATCATTACGTTGCAGGAATGTGGGGGTATTGGCGGGTATATAATACCATGCAAACAGACGACAACCGCACGGATGTCATGCCAAACCTCAGAGAGTTGCCTGATAGAAAAGGTCGGATGAAGGTGGGTATCACTTCCGATCAATTGATTGGAAAGACGGTCGATTGGTTTGGAAAAACATTCACCATCGTTGAAAAGGGAAAGAGCAATTGGAAATCGAACCCAGCGGTCATCAATATTAAAGAATGGGTGGAAATTCAGTTGCCGGCCCAAGGAAAGCCTGGTCACAAAGATGACGAAAAAGGCCAAATTGTTTCTTATGATGCGACAGTTTTGGATTGGGCATGGGATGGTAATAAGGCCTTGTCTGAGAAAGAAAGCACAATCGAGAATCCCAAGTACCATTCACCGACACCAGGAAAACGGCGCCCGATTCTGTTTGAGCCGAGGACTGGAAAGGTATCATGGCCGCATCTGACTCCACATTTCGGTAAACGGGTCATGTTCCCACCAAACCACAATCCGGCCCCATGGTTGGAAATGATTCATCAGGATGAAAATGGTCTACGAACATCCGATCCAGCCAA
>JBGSSO010000020.1:0-2142 GCA_041737015.1 Nitrospirales bacterium | reverse complement strand
TGTCTGCTCAATTGCCCGAATTGCAGGGGATTGGCGAAGACCTAAAGGATGCGTGTGCCAAATTACCCTTAACGGTGTGGGCGGAGTTGCAGCAAGAAGAGACGAAAGGATTGGAGCCCTTGGCGCCGACCTTAGCCCGGTATGCGCAGGCGAACGAATATCAAGGTTCGGTCTACAGGGACGTGCTTCGCCAGGTGAAAGGGCGACTCAAAAAGGCCGGCTATGATGACCCGCAATCGTGGAAAGGCAGGGATCAGCCGGTTGATTTGCTGGAGCCGCATGCGCCGTTTGATGAATTAGTGACAACGCTGGTGTATCGAGTGAGCCATGCCCCTTACCGGTTCCTTCTTGAATGGGTACAACAGTGGTCAGAGAAAGAGAAACAGGAAGTGGTCGATGCCGCGCTTCGCGGTCGTGGTCCCCATGACGACTTGATAAAGGAATTTCGATCCGGGTATGCCTTTGTCTTTGATATTCTGATGGATATCGGTGGGTGGCGGGATATGCACCGGCACCGACGTTGTCAACAGATTCAGCAAAATTTTACGACGATTCATGGGTATGAGGTGCCGTCGGTTTTGGCTGAGGCAGGGGTGGAGAGAGAATATCGGCAAGCCATGGATGCTGTGCAACTGGATATTGAGCGGCTGCGTGTCAGCAATCAGGAAGCGGCCCTCTATGCCATTCCGTTTGGGTTTCGTGTTCGGTGTTTGTTTAAAATGGATTTTGCGGAAGTTGAATATATTGCCAAATTGCGGTCCGGGGTAAAAGGCCATTGGTCGTATCGAACCGTGGCCTGGCTCATGAAGCAAAAAATGCTTGAGCGACATCCGTTTCTAGGAAGCCTCATGGAGGCCACGTCGCCCGACATTGAAGATTCGCTGACGCGATAGCGAATAGGCATTATTGAACTCGATCAAAGGATGTGGGCATGAGTGTAGATTATGAGCGTGTTATCAATGACGCCATTCGCCAGGGAGAATGGGATGTGGTCTACGCAGAGGCACGACAATGGTCCGAACAGGCTGAGTGCGGGCCTTTACCGTATTTCGCGCTGAATGTCGTATGCATGTTGCGGGGGAATTTTGCCGAAGCGTGGCAGGTCTATCCTCGGGCTTTTGGAGAAGAGGCCGATGTGCAATTGCTTCAGGAGTGGATGGCGCGCTTGCGGGTTCAGGGATCGGATGCGCCGAATTTTTTGTTATTTGAAGGAGTGTTTTATACGCAATCCGGACGGTTGGAGGAGGCGGTGGTCAGTTATGAACAAGTAGGAGCTTTGGCTCCCCACTCTCCCTATCCATACTTTTTTCTGGCGCAGATTTATCAGGCCAAAGACCGCATCGATCAGGCCGTTAAAGCCTACCGCGAAGCGATTAAGCGGGACCCTTCCTATGTGGCGGCTCGCCTGAAACTCGGGGTGGCCTACCAGGAACAAGGGCAGTTGGAAATGGCCATTCCACAATATCGCGAAGTCCTGAAGCTCCGTCCCGATGATTCCTTTGGGCATACCAATCTGGCCTGTGCCTTAGCGGAGCAAGGTAAAATCGAGCCGGCGATTGAAGAATATAAAAAGGCGTTGCAGATTGATCCTCATGATGCTGAAGTATATTTCGCCTTGGGAGGTCTGTATGAAAACAAGGGGCGACTGGATTTGGCTAAGCGACAGTACGAAGAAGCCCTTCGGCTGGAACCGAACTTTGCTCCGGCCGCGACCGCGATCGGCTGGTTTTTATATAATAAGGGACAAGACGATTTTGCCATGGATTATTTCAGCCGAGCGCTCAAAGCGAATCCTGATGATGCCCAAGCGACATTCGGGGTTGGTCGGATCTATGAAGAAAAGCGCAAGCCGGAGCTAGCGGTGCAGCATTATCAACGGGCACTGTCTTTAGAAAAAGACCCGGACCGGAAGATGCGCATACTCAATTTTATGGATAAATTGCTTGGATAGATTGGATTGTACCAGGGGATAATTGGTAGAGGGCAATCTGTCGGTAGATATATGTGAGTCTATTTCTGCCGAAAGAACTGTTGTATGATAGACATTTGGGGATTAGGGTCCCCCGTATTTTGTACTTCCTTTCGGATCTGTTCTTGTAAGTAGGAAGAATACCCCACCTTGTCGACGAAAATCACGAAAAA
>JBGSSO010000333.1:0-11310 GCA_041737015.1 Nitrospirales bacterium | reverse complement strand
GTTCTCCCAGTTACCGATTCCCTTTCAGGGTCCCTTCGATGCGGTCAATGTCCTGACGCATCATGTCCTGGCCCACGTCCTGTCCCCCCGCATGCTCCTGGAAAAAATTTTCAACGTACTCGCGCCAGGCGGCTATCTCTTTCTTGACGAGAAGGATGTGCTACGGCCAGCTCGATACAAAACCGGATCAGTGTTTCAGTCAGGTCCCGTCCATCAATATCATCTCACCGCACAGACCACTGCCAGATATCTTGAAGCAGCTGGCTTTGTCTTGATTGAATGCACGATTGACACCAGCCGGATAAGCGATTTCCATCACATCCGGGCCGTCGCACGAAAGCCTGAGGCTAAAAACCTTTCCGGGGTGCCACCTCAGACCATTCAGCATCATTCATCCTTAGGAAGGATCAGATGGCGATTATGGTGGCTAAAGCAGACATGGACACTTCGACAGATCTCTTTCTTAGGTAAACGCAAAACCAATAAAATTCTACGAAAAATCCGTCGACGGATCGCATCAACATAACACGCATTGTCTTCCTCACAGGAAGACTCAATCAGGAATGCCACGATCTTTCCGCAGGATAAAATAGATCGGCTTCAAGATCTTGGAGTTAAGAGATTGGACTGGCAATGACCATTGCAGGCCATAAGCGAATTTTGTGGGGAATGTCGGAAAACACAAGATTGGGTTCGAGACCATCCTGTCGCAATTCGTCAACTCTTCCACGAAAATATTGGTGGCTTGTATGATAGAAGTACCGAATGCCTTTCTCATTGAAATCAGCAAAAGGTTCTATCATGATGACATATTTCCTTGCAATCCTGGCCAGTTCCCGGAGAGCCTGATGGCGAATTTCCTCCATGGCTTCTAAGGCCAGCACGGTATAGACCACATCGAAACTGTTATCCGCAAAAGGCAAATTTTTGGCACTGCCCTGATAAAAATTGATGCGCCTATTTGCACTCTTGTCTAAAATTTCATCAGGCGCAAAATCGACGATATCCTGAGAAAGAGCAGGCATCTTTCCGATCTTTTTTGCTGCCAGGGCCCCCTGCTTGGTCAGTTCCAAACCGGAAAACTGTATTGCAGGGAAATACCCGGACAACACAAACAGATTAATGCCATAGCCACTCCCCACCTCAAGGACGCTTTCGGGTTTCACTGCTTCAAGAGCCCGCTTCAACAGGAGAAGGTGTACGCGTTTGGTCCCGATCCCTCTTGCTAACATTCTATCCTCTCCCCACAAACACGGAGTAGCCTTGCCTTTCGTGCTCAGATGCGCGCCAGTTTCAGTAGAACCCCAAAAGTTCTCATATGTGCTTTTCACTTTATATTGCCGCCCACCAAAGGAGGTGTTCAAACGCTTGAAAATTTTGTGTTGCCAAAATTCAAGAAATTTTTTCCTCCAGGATCGAAACACTCTACGCTTCCAACGAATATCGCTCTTAGGAAAACGTCGATGAACGAATGGTTCAAATGCGGAGTGTATGTCTTCACGGGAAACCCGGAAATTCAACAGTAAAGATTGAGCCATAAGCTGTAGCCTCTTCGTTATTCTAAAATGAGATCTCTCATCCTTAAGATATTTCTAACGCACAAAAGTATAATCCACGAGAAAGCCTATTTGATTAATGAATCCCTAAGGCCAGCTTCTGAACAAGGTCCGGCTTAAATCCTGGAAGGTCAGGAGGCACAGTGAATGGAGCCGTTGGTCGGAACGCGGAATAGCAATTGAGAAATTGGATGATCAGGACCACGCGATCTCTTCGGTTAAACCGGCTTCCATAGTGAAGACAGCGGGACGTGTCCAGGAACGCCCCTGAACCTGGTGGTCCGATCAACTTCACCTCATGGTTTCGTCCACCTCCCTCATAAATTTGTTCGTCCTGCACACGACCAAGCACACGCCCAATTGCTCCTTGCACCTTCTGGGATATATCGGCGGGAAGGAACGTCAGCGGCCCCTGGTCCTCCTTTGTCTCAAAAATATTAATAAATACTTTGACCTGCCTGATATCTTCATAATCGAAATGAAAGAGCTGGCTGGATCGAGCCGTTTCATTTTCTGGTGACCAACAGAGCCTAGCTCCCGTCAACTTCGGGACCGTTCCCAGATACGCCGTTGCGGCATCAAGTATAGGCCGGGACACCATAAGCCTGAGCAATTCCGGATGGCCGCAGAATTCGGCTCCTTCCAGAATAGGAAACAGAAATTTCTTATCTGGATGTTTTTGAAAATACTCCGGCGGGAAAGCTTCTCGTGATTGCTGATACACTGCTCCACAATACCTGACAATGCGAGAAGTTTCTTCAATATCGTCAGGCCCAAATAGCCGATATCCGGCTCTGTCAGAAATGCTCATCCGGGGCTTCGTGGACGCAATAATTTCTCTGGCCAATCGCTTTCCTAAACGATATTGAGCGGGGCTTGCAGCGATTTTCAGAGCGCGATAAAAGGGTCGAACCACCCACTGGGGAATTCTCAGATTTTTATGCAGTATCTTATGGAGCCGATTTTGACGAATCGGCTGCTTAACCATTTCCGAATTATCAGAGGATAAAGACATATTTACAATCCCGTGGGGAAAAATGGAGAATTTGGCCGGGCAACTCACTCTTCATTGGTCTTCCCTAGATACCAAGGCAAAATCCCTGCTCGGCGGCAACTTGGTAAAGCGTTTGATGATTCCTGAAAATACGCTTTCTGTCAATCATTCACAGGATCTCTCCGTAAGCAAAAATTCCCCACTCTGAAAATCCTTATTCATTCTCGAGAAAGCCTGTGGTATTCTTTTGATCGTGCCCGACGAAATTACAATATAGGTCATTCTTTTTTTAACTCTGCGAAGTGATTACCTGTCAATCGACCCATCATGGAGCAAACTTTCCTACGAACTACATGGGAACTTTAATTCTTTTACGGCATGGACAGAGCCTATGGAACCGCGAAAAACGGTTTACAGGCTGGACAGATATCGAATTAAGCAAAAAAGGTGTGATTGAAGCCCAGCGGGCAGCCCAAATTCTTAAAGATAAAAAAATTATTTTTGATTTGTGTTTCACATCAGTTTTACGTCGAGCTCATGAAACCGCCGGTATTGTCCTTAAAGCCATGAATTTAACTTCTGTCCCGGTGCGGAGGAGTTGGCGACTCAATGAACGTCATTACGGCGCGCTCCAAGGAATGACCTGGTGGGAGGCCTCAACCCAGTTTGGGGCAAAACAGGTACTTATCTGGCAACGACACTTTTCCGCAGTTCCGCCTTCAATCTCTTCACAGGATCCTCGATTTCCAGGATTAGATCCATTATATTCTGACTTGGACTCTCAGGATCTTCCATTGGCAGAGAGCATTAAATGCACCCAACACCGTCTCATTCCTTGTTGGGAGGAAGAAATTGCTCCCGCACTGCAAGAGGGTAAACGCGTCTTATTGGTTGCACACAACAATAGTATACGAAGCTTGCTACAATTCCTTCTTCATCTCGATGAAACCGGCATCAAAAAAGTCACGATTAAGACTGGTGAGCCGTTGATCTGTAAATTTGATGCCCAAGGCAACCTTGTCAGTTACTCTTATATGTGGTGGAAGCCTAAGTTGAAGGATTGCACTCAAAAGTTGTTGAATTACTGCCTCCCCTAAAATCCTTATTTTTTATTGTTATGACCTATCTAAACTTTTCGGCTCTAGAAGCTATTTCACCCCAGTCCTTTCAGGAAGCAAAGCCCTATCCTTGGATGAACCCGTTCGGGTTTCTGACCGATGAGGGTTATCAACGCCTGGTTGATACACTTCCGGATGTCTCCATGTTTGCAAAACGTTTCGGGGTCCAGCGTGCTCATGGCCAACAAAGTCATGATCGCTATACCCTGGAATACAGCAAGGACCTCCCTCTGTCTCCCCACTGGAAACAATTTCTAGCCGAGCTTCAGGGAGACCCCTATTCCAATTTTTTAAAACGATTGTTTCGAATAAAGTCCCTGGAATTGAATTTCCACTGGCACTATACCCCCAATGGATGTTCTGTGTCCCCGCATTGTGATGCCAAACATAAACTCGGATCCCACATTTTTTACTTCAACACGAAAGCAGATTGGGATCCGGCCTGGGGTGGGGAGACCGTCATTCTTGACGATCAAGGAGGCTTGAGCCGAAAAAGCGCTCCCGGCTTTGATGATTTCGCGCAATCTTTGGCTTCAACGGCAATTGGAAATTATAGCCTGTTATTTCAAAGATTGGATAAATCCTGGCATGGGGTCCGCCCTGTTCACTGTCCGGAAGGACACATGCGAAAGGTGTTCATTGTCGTCATTAATCGGCTCTCTTTTTACGACCGGATCCAGCGGGTCTTCGGGAAAAGCCCTAAGGGCTATTAAATTTCTCAATCCGTTCCAACACTCATTGTCTTTACTCCCTATAGCCTCCGATACCCTTCAAAATAGGCGGGCTTTATGGCTTTCCAATCTCTTTCAAAAAATGCCCGTTTCGTCCACTGGGCGAGAAAACACAATTCGATAAATCCATAATAGGATTGAATATCCGGGACGCCCTTATTGGCCAGCGATTGGAGAAATTCCTCCTTGAAGGGATTCAACCACCGCACCAATGCTTTGGCAGCACCCATGCCTATGAGATACTCGTTGACGAGGCCTTCCACATCGACGGCACAAAGCAACTGAGTCTTGGGATTGAGGACAAAATTTTTCTTGACGGGGTCGGTATAATCAAACCCGATCCAACAGTGTGTGGGCCGCAGGACATCCACTGATTTCCTGATCTCCCCCAACATTCCATTTGAAAGGATTCCAACCTGATTGAGAAAATGCAGATCCCTATCCAGGCGATCGGGAAAAATTGTCTTATTCGTTTCCACCAACCGGGGAGCTTCAGAGTATAAACGACTATAAAAAATAGCCATTTTTTCAACCAGTGCTTCATCAATCTCTCTGATGAGCTGCCCGTTAACAAACTCCACCCAGATTTCTCGCTCATAACGAATCACAATATTAGGGAAAATCCCGTCCATCCGGAAGCACTCGAGATTCCGCTCAATTTCAAAAGCCAGAAAAGAATCACAAAAAACCAATCGCTTAAATTGCTGCCCATTGATGGTCACAAAATGTAGGCTTTTCGCTTTTTGCAAGCGAACTCCAAAAATCCGGGATAAAAAATATCGGACTCGCTTCAATAAGAAAGGCGATCGTTGTTTGACTCGTAATTGAAAAGACATCGCGTTGAGGATTGTTCGGTTTAAACTGGTCGTGTCAAATACCCAAAAATTTGGAAAACGGGGGATACATCGGATATGATTTGCAACCCCTATATAAGAATGCGTGACGGCCAACTGCCTGAGAAGCTCCGATGACCTTATCGGCGCGTCAACCTTCAGGAGACGTGTTATGAACTTTTTTTAGAATGGAGTCAACATCTTATCCGATTTTAACTCCAATCGTGCCTGAATTGGGTACTCCTCTGGTTCCACTGAAACATTCCGGTTAGACGACTATGCTCGACAATCCAAAAGTTACCGTATTTATCCCGGCTTATAACCGCGAAAAATATATTGGAGACGCCATCGAAAGTATTTTGGCACAAACTTTCACCAATTTTGAAATACTCCTGATAGATGATGGTTCGAAAGACAGAACTATTGAAATCATGCGTTCTTATAAGGATCCCCGTGTGCGCATAATCAGGAATGAAAGCAATCTCGGGATTCCAAAGACCCGCAACAAAGGCCTTGAACATGCTCATGGTGATTATATCGCCATGCTAGATAGCGACGATCGGGCGTTTCCGACACGATTGGAGAAACAGGTCGACTTTTTGGATGCCCATCATGATTATGCCCAAGTGGGAAGCTGGTGCCGCATGATGGACGAACACGGTCAGCCCTTAAAAAAGATTAAGCGCCAGCCCGTTTCACCGGAGGACGTTGATACTCAACTTCTGTTCCGGTGTTCCCTGAGTAACCGGTCTATTATGGCTCGAACCAAAATTTTGCGGGAATATGGTTATCGAAATGACTACCCGCGCTGCCAGGATTATGACCTCCACGTGAGACTGGCCCAAAAATACAAACTCGCCAACCTCCCTGAATGCCTGGTCTACGGACGCATACACGCCGATCAAATTACCAGTCAAACGGTAGAGCTGGGCGATGAAAAAAAACGGGAAATCATCCGCCATCAACTCAAGGTATTGGGGGCACCCTTTACGGAGCAGGATCTCGGTCCCCACTTGACGTTGTCCCGCATGCGAAAATGCCACTTCACGCCGGACCATGATTATCTTCAATGGGCGGAAAATTGGTTACTGAAACTTCAAGCGGCCAATTTGCAGACACGCCGGTATTCGGAGCGTGCATTTGCAGAAGCGGTCAGCGAAAAGTGGATGCGGGCCTGTTGGTCGGCCTGGAACGGCATGGGGTGGGTAGCCCTGAAATATTATTTTCACTCCCCCCTGCGAAAAAGCCTCGGGAATACCATACGGGAACACGTCCTCACTCGATCAGCCCAGCATACATTCAATTAAGCCTCAAGCAACCTGTAAGAATATGATGACGTCGAATTCCTCGGATATAGCTTCACCCTCGAATCAATTCATAAAGAGAGAAAGTGAAACTCCGGACCGTAAACATCTTGCGATATTTCTGCCATCTCTAGCCGGGGGCGGCGTCGCAAGGGCCATGGTCTATCTCTCCGAGGCCTTTGCCGATCGCAACCATAGGGTGGACCTGATTTTATGTCAGGTTTCAGGGCCTTACCTGAACAGCATTTCCCCGAAGGTTACAGTCATCGGGCTCAAGGGGGGGACAAAATGGCGGGGATGCTTCCATGCCGTGTCAGCTGATTTTGGTGCGCTTTGGTCGATGCTCCTTCCGATCGTGCTATCGTCCCATCCTCCCAAAACTATCGGGTATCTCCCTGGTCTGGTTGAATATTTACGTCGTGAGAAACCAGATACGATGCTCACGGCGAAAACTCCTGCGAACCTCATAGCCTTGTTAGCCGCACGCCTGGCAGGTGGAAAAACTCGCATGGTGATCAACGAACAAACCAGTTTGTCTCCCATCATCAATACATCCAAAAAGTGGCGTTGGCGTTTTCTTGCTCCTCTCTTACAACGCGTGTACCCATGGGCAGATGAAATTCTGACCGTGTCGGATGGCGTCGCCGAAGATGTGTCCTCGTTAACAGGAATCCATCGTGATCGTATTACGACGATTTACAATCCGGTGGCCTTCACCCAGGTACAAGAAAAAGCACGCATCCAGGTTGACCATCCGTGGTTTGCGCCTGACACCCTGCCGGTCATCTTAGGGGTAGGAAGACATGTCCCACAAAAGGACTTCGCCTGTCTCATCAAGGCCTTTGGACGAGTTCGTTCTGTGCGTCCAGCCCGGCTGGTTATCCTCGGAGAGGGAAGAATACGCAATGAGCTTGAAGCGCTGGCTGAAACCTTGGGCCTCACCCAGGATATTTCCATGCCCGGATTTGTCGACAATCCCTTCGCCTTTATGGCCAGAGCTTCGGTATTTGTGCTCTCTTCGGCATGGGAAGGCTGTCCGAATGTGCTGATCGAAGCGTTGGCTTGTGGATGTCCGATTGTCAGCACAGACTGCCCGAGCGGTCCTTCCGAGATTCTCCAAAAGGGGGCCTTTGGCCCATTGGTACCGGTAGGTGATGACAAAGCGCTGGCCGAAGCCATTCTCGGAGTCCTTGACCATCCACTTGGCCAAGAGCAGTTGCATGCCCGCGCTAGGGAGTTCGAGGTGGGCAGGATCGCGGAAAAGTACCTCCAGCTTATGTCGGCGAATTAATATTCCTTTAAATGGCTCCGATAAAAGCGGCCCGTTATCAATAGACCACGTGCGGGAGGGTTTTCGATAGGCACCACCGTCGTTACGGTCTTGGATCTCCGGCTTAATAAAAGTCTGTGAGAGCAATAAGGCTTATAGCCACATCCAGGCCCCCTCATAGCAAATGCGTATGGTTGCCGGATAATCCTATCTCGCTTCTTTAAAGCTTCCAGCCAATATTCGAAACCCAGTTAGCGGATAATCAAATAAACTCGAAGATACTGTGACCACATCTCCTTTCTCAACCAGCACATCTCTCTCCGATGAAGGCGCGAAACAGCGTCTGAGTGTCCTCGCTGCAATTGGGCTGAGTGTGCTGATCTCGTTTACGGGAATTTTCGATCACGAGCTGATTGCTTCGGACGAGATTCGAGTCGGCGAGATTGGGCGGGAAATGTTCACTAGTGGCAACCTACTGGTACTTACGCTGGGAGGGGAACCCTTTATGGAGCACCCGCCACTCTATTACTGGTTGATTTCGGTGGGGTTCCATGCTTTTGGCGTCTCTGACGGCGTCGCCCGACTTCCCAGTGCCATCGCTGGGTTTTTGACCCTCTTACTTGCCTTTGATCTCAGCCGGCGGTTTGCAGGCCCGGGGAGCGGCTTGCTGACAATATTGGTTTTAACCACCATGTGGGGATTCTTTCGTCATGCTCACCGATGCATGGTCGACCCGTTGCTCGCGTTGTTCGTCATGTTGGGATATTGGGCATTTGCGCTCGCCATGTTCAGGGAAAAACCCGGGAGCGGTACCCATTCGCCTTTACCCTTCTGGGCCCTGGTTTTAGTAATTTATTTTGCAGGGGCGATGGCATTCCTGACGAAGGGGCCTGTTGGAGTTATCCTGCTCGGAAGTCCATTGGCTCTGGCAATCATATTGTGGGGTCGCTGGGATTTTCTGAGGTCCTGGGCACATTTTCCCGGCATTCTCATCCTTATCATCGGGTGCCTCATTTGGCCACTTTTGCTCTACCTCTATGAAGGGGAAGCCCTATTCAATGAGTTTGTCGTCCACAACATACTGTATCGTATCGCTCCAGATCCTGAGGAATATACAGGCGGGCATGAAAAACCCTTCTGGTTCTACTTCCCCAAGTTATTCAATCAAATAGGACCATGGCTCCTTACACTTCCTGCAGCCTATTTCTGGGCATTTCGTGACAAGATGCCCCAGGGTTGGAACCATGCAGGACTGCGCTTCATTTCCATGATTTTCCCACTGGGGCTCTTACTGCTGAGCCTTCCCAGCACCAAGCGGGAAGTGTATCTCATGCCCCTTCTTGCTCCTCTTGCCGTGTTCATTGGGACCTGGGCTGCTTCGATGGCTATTCAAGATACCCATTCACGAATTTCACGACTAACGACTAATCTGTTCGGTACCGTGTCCGCCATCCTTCCAGCTCTAATAGCCCTCATCATTCGCGGATTTGCTCTGCTATTGGCCCCTCTTGGTCTCATTAGACCCCGACCTGCACAGTTTGCCTTAGCCAGTCTTCCCAAACTATTGCAACACGGGTCCGCTGCCGTTTTCTCTATCGCCAAATCATGGCGCACAGAGGCGCGGGCCATCCAGGCCTTTGCCGGATTGATGTTCACAATCATGCTGATGATCAATCTGTTTGTATGGCCGGTTCTAGGGAGCGGACGGTTCTTGCGTCCCATCACCGTCAATCTTGAGGCCCTGGATGCCCGCCCGCTCCGACTGGTTGGCTATAAGCTACATGAAGAGATGCGGGCAGCACTGCCATTTTACACCGGCATTATTGTGCAAAACCTGCAATCACCGGAAGAAGTACGTCATTATGTGCAGGAGAATCCGAGTGGACGTCTGCTCATCGGAAAGTATCCCTCCCCATCCCTATTCGATAATCTGGGGGAGAGGCTTCGAGAGATCAAGATTTGGGAGATGGCCGAGGGACGCTACGTGCTTTATGATTTTTTGCCGGACCCGCGCACCCCCATTGAAGGAGCCCGACCGCAGTGATGTATCTGAGAGTATGGGGGCAGAAGATTTCCTAGACGCCCTGTGGTTTCTGTAGTCCTGCATATCCCAAAGGTGGAGGACTGACTTCCTCTCCCTGAACTGACAACGTCCCAGTGCGTCCTTCAATCTCTTCAGACATTATGCGATGGAGAGGTAAAGAGGAGACATCCAGACTGAGAGAGAGCTGTTTCAAGGAATGGATCTGATACCCACGTTCCCGCCAACCAGAAAGCAGCGTTTCAAACACGGGCATAAATCGCATACCCTCCAGCTCTGCATGCAGTGTGTACACGTGTCCGCAGGGACCTGATTGTTCACTCCGTCTCAGAATTTCATCAGCCACAGTAACTTCGGTAATTCCATCGACTCCGATCAGCTCATCGAGTGTGGGCAATGTCGTGGGTAACTGCGGGCATGCGACGAGCTTACCGGCTACAAATGGAAGAAACGGGTGCGTACCCCTGGTATCGCTGCAATAGGCAAATTTAAACTCTTCCTCCAGGCAAAAGGCCTGGTCGTTCATCTGCCATCCGGCCGCACCGTGCGTGCGCGCAGGCACGCCAAAAATCTCCATGAACCGTTCGCCCGCCAAGATCATTTCACGCCGGGTCCACTCCTCTCCCTTGGTGGCAACATGGTCCTGCCAGCGAATGTGATCATAGCAGTGAATACCGACGTCAAAACCGGCATCACGTGCCTTCCGCATGATATGGGCCGCCTTTCGCCCAATGTCCGGACCAGGGAGCAGCGTGCCATAACACAACGTCTTGAGCCCGTAATTGGCCCCGACTGAGGTGCGCATGACTTTTTTCAGAAACCCGCGCCGAAAGATCCGGCGCAAGGCACGGCCTGTATGATCAGGCCCGAGGCTGAACAGAAAAGTCGCATTGACGCCGTGATGCCGCAACATACGCACCAAGTTAGGCACACCTTCTAACGTGCCACGAAGGGTGTCAACATCGACTTTGAGTGCGAGGCGCATGAGGCGTTATTCCAACAACGCCCTGGCCTGCGCAATTTCGCCGCGATAGGAATTGAAAATGAGCCGCAACATCTGGTCCATCGTCGTCTTAGGGGACCAATTCAGATCACGGCATGTATTGACAATGCCAGGTACGCGGTGTTGTACATCTTGGTAGCCCTCGCCGTAGTACGCAGTTGAACTGACATCCATGAACTGGACCTTTGAAGCCGTTTCGGCATACTCCGGATATTCTAAGGCGAGGGCCAACATCATCTTTCCGAGTTCACCCACGGAGTACTGATTGGCCGGATTACCGATATTATAGATTTGACCGCTGGCGATCCGGTTTGGGTTTTCGATAATCGCCATCAGCGCATCAACGCCGTCGTCCACATAGGTGAAGGTTCTCCTTTGCCTGCCCCCATCCACAAGAGAAATGTTCTCACCCCGCACTATGTGCCCCAAGAATTGCGTCATCACCCGCGAACTCCCCTCT
>JBGSSO010000323.1:0-13816 GCA_041737015.1 Nitrospirales bacterium | reverse complement strand
GCGGGGAATGTCGACTTCCAGCACGGTGACTTTGACCTGTTGGTTGACCTGCACCACCGTATTGGGATCGCTGACAAATTTGTTGGCGAGTTGACTGATATGCACCAGGCCATCCTGATGCACGCCGATGTCGACGAACGCGCCAAAGGCCGTGACATTGGTCACCACCCCTGACAGGACCATGCCGGGTGTGACCTGCTCGATGGATTGCACGCCTTCATCAAATTTCACGGCTTCAAATTGTTGTCGCGGATCACGGCCCGGCTTGGCCAATTCGGTGAGAATATCCGTTAAGGTCGGCTTGCCCACTTCCTCCGTAATGTATCGAGTAAGATCGATCGTGCGTTGTCGAACAGAATCCTTCATGAGATCCTTTACGGTGCAGCCTAAGTCTTTGGCCATCGCGTTGACCACGGCGTACCGTTCGGGATGCACGGCGCTGGCATCCAGCGGATGCTCGCCATCGGTGATACGTAAAAATCCTGCGGCTTGCTCAAACGCTTTGGCTCCCAGGCGAGGAACTTTCTTTAATGCCGTTCGGCTGGCAAATGGGCCATGCTCCTGTCGATAGGCCACGATATTCGTGGCGAGTTGCGGACCCACACCAGAGACGGCCGTGAGCAGTTGCGGGCTCGCCATATTCACGTCCACCCCTACCCGATTGACACAACTGATCACCACATCCTGCAATCGTTGCTTCAAGATCCCCTGATCGACATCATGTTGGTATTGTCCGACGCCAATGGCCTTGGGATCGATCTTCACCAGTTCGGCTAAGGGATCCATGAGCCGTCGCCCGATCGAGACGGCGCCACGCACCGTCACATCGTGATCGGGAAATTCCTCCCGGGCGACCGGTGACGCGGAATACACGGACGCGCCACTTTCGTTGACCATCACGATAGGGATGGCGGATGGCAACTTTAACGTGCGCAGAAACGTTTCGGTCTCCCTCCCTGCCGTCCCATTGCCCACGGCGATCGCCTCAACGTGAAAACGCTGACACAACTCCACAACCGTGTCTCCCGCCTTGGCGGCCCCGCCTGCTCCCAGATGCGGAAAGATGGTCTCCGTATGACGCAACGTGCCTTGGCGGTCCAGGCAGACCATTTTACATCCGGTGCGAAATCCCGGATCGATGGCCAGCACGGTCTTCTGTCCCAAGGGTGGCGCCATGAGTAGTTGCTGCACATTTTGCGCAAACACTTCTATGGCCGTTTGATCGGCGCGGGTTTTGGTGAACAGGCGGGCTTCGGTTTCCATTGAGAGGGACAAGAGCCTGGCAAAACGGTCTTTGATGGCCAGGGTGACCTGTTCCAATGCCGGCCCTTTTCCTTTCAGAAAGAGGCGGTGCAGAAGAGACAGCGCCTCCGGTTCCGGCACGATCACACGAAAGGTCAGAAACCCTTCTGTTTCGCCACGCCGCATGGCCAGCACCCGATGTGAGGGCGCCTTGGCCACCGGTTCTTCCCATTCGACATAATCCCGATACTTGCTGCCTTGAACATCTTTCCCGCGTACGGCAGTGGTCTTGAAGGTTCCCTGCTCCAAATACAGGGCACGCATGGCGGCGCGAGCCTGCAGATCTTCACTGATCCATTCGGCCATGATATCGCGCGCACCGGCCAACGCGTCCTCCACCGTCTCTACGCTCTGTTCCGGATTCAAAAATTTCTGTGCCTCAGCTTCGACATTCAATTGGGCATCTTGCGCCCAAAGGCCCAACGCCAACGGTTCTAATCCCCGTTCTTTGGCGATCATGGCCCTGGTGCGGCGCTTGGGGCGGTAGGGTAAATAGATGTCCTCCAATTCGGTCATGGTCGTGGCCGCTTGCACCTGCCCTTGCAGCACGTCGGTGAGTTTGCCTTGTTCCTCTAGCGAGGCCAGGATGACGTCCCGCCGCTTATCCAATTCCCGAAGCTGCGCGATACGATCCCGAATGGAGGTAATCACGACTTCATCCAACCCGCCCGTAACTTCTTTGCGATACCGCGAAAGAAACGGCACCGTAGCACCATCATCCAGCAAGCTCACCGTGGCTGCCACCTGCTTGTCGGAGATCTTCAGTTCCTTCGCAATGGTCTGATCATGCAATGCTGAATTCATAGTCTCTTTCCATCCTTACGTATTCATGCGTGAAATTTTCGTCAAGAGTCGTTCTTCACAACGACAGCCCGATTGCGCTTACATCCACGCAGCAACTCACTTGGGTTGAGGTTCCGGTTCCCATCCTTTTGCTCGCAAACACTGGTCAACTTCTTGTTGTGCCGACTGTTCGGCCGATTGAGTGATGAACCCTTGGCTGACCCCTGGTTTTCCCATGTGTCCACTGGGGATGACCAGGCCGGGTGGCGACATAAGGATTTGACTGCGGCAATCGACTCTATCAGCCTCAAAATCCGCTTCCGTGGCACCGGCCTTGACATACTTCACTTCAGTGCATCCATAGAGGAAAAGACTTCCAACACAAACCACAAGCCATGCTCTCATCATGGGACACCCTCTTTTTCAAAATGGAGTTACTTTGAAGTGCGGCCGTAATATGGCCTTTATGAAATAGACGGGATATACTCGTCAACTTTCGATCTCAAAAAAATGAGGATACCGTGATTCACACCTTTCCGCAATTACAACGGCTGAGTGTGCTCTTGTGCGTGATCATCAGCCTCTCCGGATGTGCAAAAAAAATCGAACCGTTGAATTTTTCCGGGTTTTTAACCGATTACACCAGCCTTCGTCCTTCGCCTGATGACAGCGGTGCGTGGAGTTACCGAAAGCCCGATGTGAATTTCAAAGGATACACCCACATTATTCTCGATCCCCTGGTGATCTGGCCCAGCCAACATTCTGAGTATGGCGGCCTTGATGCCTTAACGGCCTGGAAATTGGCTCTGGGATTCCAGGAAAGTATGAGCCGGGCGCTGGCAGGAGGTTATGTGATTGTGAAAGATCCCGGTCCGGGGGTCCTGCGGCTCCGAGCGGCCCTGACGGACGTATTGTTGGAACGCCCGTCACTGTCCACGCCAGACCATATCCTTCCGCTGGCCAATGATCTCCTGATCCAGGCTTCCGAAAAGATTTCCGGCATGAATGCCCTGGAGGGAGAGGCGGCCATTGAGGTCGAAATATTGGATACTCAGAGCCAGGAACGACTCGTGGCGTATGTGGAAAAGCGGATGAGCTCAGAGATCCTCCTGACCCGTGATAAAGATTCCTTGGGACCGGTGCTGGAGATATTTGACTATTGGGGTAAGAAACTTCGACAACGTTTAGACGAGGAACGCGGGCTACGGGAGTATCGAAAAGATATTCAGTAATCCGTTGTTTCGTTTTAAATATAGAAGGTAATCCGCATCCCAGCATTCGAACGGCCAGTCATGAGTTCTTCACCCTATCCATGATGCATGTGAATGGGCCTGGCCGTTCAATCATGCATGACGACTGGTTTCTGACGAAATCCCATGACTCCCCGTTTTTCATATAGCGCAGCAAATTCCGAGTCTTTGTCTCTCCCTCCATTCTCACGTTGGTCCGAAACCTGTGGGGCGAGTATTGAAAAATTCCGCCAGAAGTTTCATCCACGTAAAGATGGCGATTGCCGGATATGGGAGAACCCGAAAGCGACCAAGATCGATCCATCGCGTGATTAATATTCCTGTTCACACGATGCTTCAAGTGACCAATTGTATTACGTGACCAATCCTCGCATCCTTCACCCGGTCCCAACGCGAACAGCAAGAGAAATCGGTTCCCTCATGCTGTCATGATCGAAATGCAGATTTGAGGAATGGATCCCGAACCCGGCAACGATTTATTCCCCGCTACCTTGTCACAGATGCTCTCCCGAAGGACTGTAGCGTTATGCTCCTCCGGGCCCCATCTTCACCCCTTCTCCCCAGGTTACGGTCAATGCAAAAAAGTGGAGAGTGGTGTTCTTAAAGTCACCGGACACCTGACCGGACAGCGGTCCACGATTTTGATCAACCGGCATATCTCCCGCCCAGGCAAGTTCATAGGAAAAACCCAGATTGAGGGTGGGCGTCTTTTGCCAGAGGGCTCCAAGCCCGAATTTGTAGGTTTCACCAAGGGGAAGACTGAGGGTGCGATTTTTATCTTTTACCATGGAACTATCGTAGGCAAAACCCGTTGAGAGCACCCATGCGGGGTTCAAGCGATATTGGGTCCCAAACGCCACATGCCAGGTATCCTGATAGTTCAGATTGGCGACGAGGTTTGTGGGGTTCGCGGTATCCACGCCGATATCCACCTTCCCGAATTCAGACCAGTCCTGCCATCCAAAGTCACCCATGATGGACCATTGCCTGGTGAGGTCGTGGTAGGCGCTGAACATCAGCGATTGGGGGACGGTGATGCCGACATCGAGCTTCTTGTTCAGCAGTCCGTTATTCTGCAGATTGGTGCCGATGGGTCCAAGATTCGAAAACTTCGGCTTATCGGAAAAATTCAAGTCAATGGGGGATTGATACGTGAGGCCGAAACGTGTCCCTCGGGTTGGCATGAACATGACACCGATATTGCCTCCCACCCCGACAGCCTGATCTTTGATTTGCATTTGCCCGTCGTTGGTACTCCCGAGATTGTTGATACCAACGGTTTGTTTGACTGCGCCAAGCATCACGTTGACCCCTCCGCCGACCGACAGATATTCATTCACCCGATAGCTCGCAGTGGGCATGAAACTGACTCCGGCCAGCAGCGCATCTTTCACGTAGTAGCGACCGACCCATTCCCCCGTGTATTTCAATCCAAGTCCGAAATTGGAAAATATGCCAAAGCCCACTCTCCAATCGTCTCCCAGGGGATGCACGTAAAATCCGCTGGCTCCCGGAAACACCTCGATGGGATTTCCGCCGCCTCCGCCGGACGGGGTGGATTTGCCGTCGGAGGTGAACCCAATATCTCCATATAACAGTTGAGCGCCACCCTGGAATTGAGCGCCCTCCAAAAGGGACATACCGGCAGGATTCTTAAATAAGGTCGACGCATCCTGTGCGCGAGCCGCCCATCCCGCTCCAGCGAGTCCCACGTCCGGAGTGCCGATCTCAGTCAGGAAGAGCCCCCCGGCTTGGGCCAATGAAGCCAGGAGCAATGTTCCCACCAAGAATAGACTCAGAATATGAAATCGGACTCTCACCCAAAAAAACTGATTCATGATTCTTCCTTATCATCTGAAGGATGCCGTGATGGAAAGTCCAGGGCCATGCTTCCGACATGGCCCTGAAATCGCTTATTCAAATTGGACGTTGAGAATCTTTCGATCCGCATCCTGGCCGGACGGCAGGACGGCGCACCCGATATACACCGTTTCATTCCCTTTCACAGGTATTTGGGTGGTCGTGAGCACCTTGGCTCCTGTGATCTCGGCAACGGTCACCATGATAGTCTCATCCGGATGCTTGTTGACAATACCCTGTTCAATCTTGGTATGCGGACACTCCCCGTTAGGACGTTCGATCATTTGAGCATAAGGTGTAGCATCCATATGCTGGAGATTCCCTCCCCCACAGGACACCAAGGTGAGGATCACGCAACCGGACCACCAGGGCACGACTTTCATAGTCATCTCCTTTTCAATAAACAGAGCGATGATCCAACCAGATCATGCTGGGGGAGCCTTGGCCATTACGCCTCCGGCTCCACACAATTTTCTCCACCTCGAAGCATACATGCCCGCCAGCGTACTTTTTCGGCCCAATACCGGTAGGCTTCCTCGACATCGTGCCACGAATTGGTGACTCCGCTCAGATTTTTCGTCCCTCCCCGGCGATCCACCGCAGCGGCCAGCAGGGTCTTGTCGGAGGAATCCGTAACTTTCAACTCCACACTCGCCGAACCGGTAAAACCGGAAACGCCTGTTGCGAAACCTTTTATCCCGGTTAAGACTCTCAACTGAGGAACGATGCTTGAAACCGTATCCAAAACGGGATTGGAGGTTTCGGCTTCCGTGATGGCCGCTTGAAGACGCATAACATCCGAACCGGGTGAGGCCACGATTTCATAATCGGTTTTTAAAGCTTCATGCAATTTGACCCAGAAGAGATCCGCCATCCGTTGACGATCTTCCGCAGAAACGTCTTGCAATTGGGAGTCCTTGCCAATCCAGAGGGTCACGGGATCAAGAATTATTTTCTGGTATTTCTTCCAATCGGCTTGAGGATTTTTATAGATCAGGAGGGTTTCGTCCTTTTCCCCTTCTTTTAACATGGAATAGTCTCCGAGAAATCCTGATTGTTCCACGCTCCGAGCTTCCTGGGTGCTGGCACAACCCGATACACCCACCAACAGGATGAGAACCAAAGGTAATGATAAACGGATCATCACGCTCCTCCCCTCTCTTAAGATTGATAAGATGATTGAAAAAGGCAGTTTTCTTAATCGGGATTATAGCTATATCAGAATACAAAAAATACGAGGAATAATAGGTACGGTGAACGTGTTGTACCAAGCCGTCAACTGAAAAACCCCTCGCGCATCAGTAACCTCGAAAAATGTGGGTTCACGAAGATGACAGGGCTTATGAAAATACGCTCGTGCAATCCTCCCAATGCCCCCTTGGCAGAAAACATCAGGCGCAAACGCCATGGGTCTTGCAAGTTTCCACGGCATGCTGCAATAAAATCCGTCTGACTTCCTGAATCGTATGCGTATTAGATTGACAGGAATGCCCGGACCGGACGATAAATTCCGACTCCATTCCTTCCACGTGTGCACTCTGATAGGCTACGACACCATCGTTTCCTTCCTCCGGAGGGCCGTCACCTTCCACCGCAATAATTGAGTGGCCGGAAACTCCCGGAGCCAGGGGCGTCTGTGGCAGGATGGTCATGAGGGGGCTTCCCGGTTCCATGGCAGACACACTGCCCAAATTCTTCCCTTGGATTTTCAACTTGAGGGTATCCATTTTGAGCGTCATGAGATCGGTGATGCCTGACATCAACTGGCCTGGCAGCTTGACAAACTTGGCCAGTTGATGAGCCCCCCAGCTTCCGGCCACGTAACTCCCATGCTGGGGCGTGGCGATAAAGACAAGGCGATTGACAAATGGCAGGGAGTCAATAAACAGACTTCTTTGCAATAAATCACGGGTCTGGTCGGAGAGTTTCATGTCCTCAAGAGGTTGGTTACTGATCGCATCCCAAAAGGTATTCCCGGAGTCGACCGCTGTAAGTTTCGCTAACAACCCTCCTTGACTATGCCCAATCACGACCATGGCATTGAGAGCGGGGTCTTGATATTTCTGTCGTAGTTGGTCCACGGTGTTTTGCAAGAGTTCCCGGAGCAACGCCGCGGAGTACAGAATGGGATTCCCGGTATCATACGTAAAATACCAAAATTGAAAACGATTGCGAATTGAGGGATCGATGATCAAATCATTGGTCATATCAGCCCACCGTCCAGGGCCGGAGGCAGTCCCGTGGACAAAAACAACCGGAATGCGCCCAGGCCTGTACGGCTCGAGAGCCGTTAATTCCCCTGAGTGAAGCGCAACCGAATCACCCATGAAAAACCCTTTCAGTTCCCGTTCCCAAACAGAAGATTCGGACAGACTGGCCGCCAGAGAGGAGGTAAACTCAATTTCCAATGGCACATCCCTTCCATTGATACTGACGGTCTTCTGGTCATAGGCGTTGTACAGCTCCCAGTCTCCCTGAATGGAATCGCTTTTCATTTGTTCAAGGAGGTTGGGGAACCGCATAAAGGCCGTGACGGGCATTTTGCCCTTGGCAATCTGCAATCCTTCCTCCTGACCTAAGGGAATTTGATCGGCCGCTAAAGGAACTCCGATACCGGCTTGCCGATAACGGTTTTGTAACCCACGGACTTCTAACTCTGCGACAGGTATAAAATTGGTGAGTTTCCGATTTTCCCACCGGAGCCGATTATCCGGAAGTGCCACCTGAAGGGTTCCAAAGGGAAGGGTATAGCTTCCGGATTCCAGATTCATGAGGGAACGATCCTTTGAAATAAACGCTGAAGTCAGGCCCCGATTATACAAATCAGCCGCAATTCGCCCCCGGGGATCTAATGGGTTGAGAGGATGGGTAGAATTTTCGGGAAACAAATACAGATACGCATACAAGGCCGCAGCCAGATAATAGGACGGTTGATTGGCTTTTTGGGCATACAGAAAAGACAATTCAGCAAGCGCGAACGCCACGTAGACTTTCCGTTGCTCTTCGGCAAGAAAGAAATGGTGCAAGGTGTTCAACGCCTCCCGAGGATCATCAAAATAGGCGTCAGTCAGATCGGTGACACGAAGCACGATATCGGTATAAGGGCTGGTTTCCCCTGAAGAGATCACGTTTTTGGTTAATTGGTGCCGAACGGTTTCAGAATCGACCCGGGCCACACCCACCGGGGTCTGACAGCCGGCCAGAATGGCGGCGGTGAGGATTACGAAAAACCATAGGCCGTTAGGTTGTACTCTCGCCATCTTACCTTACCCATTCCTTCCAGAAAATTGGGTGAAGACTGAATCCGGTTAATCCTGAATCCACGTTTTTCTCGGATTGGCTCACACGTTGCTACGCTTGGATCACCGACTCACCCCACCCTTCCAGGAGGAGCGAGCCGGTCCAGTCTGCGAAAAACCGAGGCACTCAACATATCCTATCTCGCTGAGGCACACATCAGAAAACCTGGCTGAATCCTCGACTAATCCATCAAAGGAATATTTGCAGCCAGGTCAAACTTGATCGCAGCCCGGATTTTATTCTCCATTTGCAGGTAACGCGCGACTTTATGAGCCGGAAGTACGTTGCTGAGTTTTTCGGCATACTCCCTCCGCATTTTAACTTCTGCCCCTTCGGTTTTGATTGATTCGTTGATGAGATCTTTGGCCACTTTATCAGGCACGGAGCCTTTATTGTAGGCTTCCGCATATTCGTTGATGAGTCCGCCCAGATGACGGTTTAACTGTTCCAGGTCTTTTTGATAGCCCTCGTAGAGCGGCCAGAAATCCTTGGATTCTTTGTCCGTCAAATCCATATTGCTGGCGATAAGCAGTTTCTTATCGGCTTTGACCTTATCGATCAGAATTTGCATATTGGTGATTTGTGCATTCTCCGCAAAAGCTGGAGTCACGCACGTGATAGCTGCGACAACGGCAAACATGATGAACTGCTTCATAAGATAACACCCCTTAGGTTGTAGGTAGATGATGAATGCGAAGCGATAGAACGGAACTCCCTCATAATCTTCGCCTGAATTTGCGGGAGGGAGCGTAGCAAAGGCAATAATTAAAGTAAACGCTAGAGGAAAGGAGTCAACCTGATCTTGGAAATTTTAGAATCTGAGATGGCACACAGGCTGCGAATCAACACACAACCAGTGTCCTGCTTGCGGAAATCAGAGAGGGACAAGACGGGCACGGATGCGGCGGGAAAAATCAGCAGTTTGATCGGCCTGTCTGGCCCGTTCGTTAATATGGGCACGAGCCTGTAATGCTTCAAAAGAAAAATCGGTGCCCAATTTCCCCTGCTCATGGAGATAGGCGGGAGTGTAACCACTTAAAAGAATTTTCCAGGAAAAGGGCACATGTCCCGGATTCAAACGCGTGTGCATCCAAATGACATTCGTGCAGTTGGCGGTGAGGGTATTATAGAACTTTGGCCGCTCGCGGAGGTCGTTGATGGTGTTCATGTAACCCAGAAACACCCGTTTGGCGTTATCCGGAGATCCAGCCAATGTATACAGGTACACGTCTTCGGGCGGATCTTTGCGATAATTCGTCCGGACCCGGATCAGATCCCGTTCGTCACCCACAATATAGATCAGCTCGTACTGTTTAAAAAACCCTTTGATTGACGAATAGCCTTCCGTGGCTTCCTTCCTGGCTTCGATGGAAATGGCTAAGTGGTCATCGCCAAATCCGAACGTGAGAAAAATATGCGCAATCTCCGGACCCATCCAATAGGCAGCCACCAGGTCCGCGGAATCCAGTTTGGTGAGATCATACGTTCGATCGTAATAGGCGGGGGTAAAGTCGGTCTCGGTCCGGTAGTCAAAGTTTCGAATGTTGTGAACCGTCACCAGATCGCCCTCGAATGTGGCGTAGGGAAGCACTGCCACTTCCTGTTGCCACTCGCGATCATTGGACGGTTCGATCAGGCTCCACCAGACAAAGAGGACGATAAACATCCCCGCATAGCCAACAGCGGCTCTCCGACGATATCGCCTGGTGCAATAGGCTCCCAAGGCGGCCAGGCCTGCGACGGCATAGGCTGAAGCCAGAACGGTTCGAAGGGTCTCGGTTCCCGGCCCATCAAAATACAAGGCCAGCGTGCCCCATGCCCCTGTACCACAGATGAGCAATGCACCAATGAATAGACCAAAAACTGTTGTCACACGGCGCATGGGAAACCCTTGATGGAAAAAATCTCCAGATTGAAATGAGCATTCCAGTGCGGACCAAGAAGCAAGACGGGAGCCACCTCCGTAAATGGAAACTCAGGAACGGAAGACTGACATACACGGGAGGTGCTATTCAACAATCTGCGTGTAATAAAAATGTGTTTTGAGGAAATTGGCCGGCTGGAGGTTTGGCTTTTCTCATCACCGGACAGGTGCCAGTGCAGTTCAGTGACGGCTACGAACATAATTTCCAGGAGGATTTCATGGCGCCCAAGTGGACGGTTCATTTCACCGCAAAGTTCTTATTTCCAATTTGATCAGGCTTTGCGATCAGGTTTTCGGTCCCGCCTTTGTGTCAATCTTTGAATATTCTGCAAGGTCGGAAGGAAATCCCCCATGGTGTCGAATTTGAGCATACAAACTTTTCCTTCCGACCTTGCTTATTCTAACGAAAACATTTTTTCCATCTGAGAACCCATTCCCGCATGAATGGCAGGTGACGTCCCGTTCTTTCTCAGCCTTCAGAGATAGCGAGCCGCTTGAATCACCATACGCATGTGTGGCAACATCCTCCATCGTATTTTCAACACCCTCAACCGTGCCGAACCCTCTCACATCATGCTCTAATTGCGGTCAATCTGGCGAAGGTGAATATCTTTGAGTTCTTCTTAAGGGACAAGCAGTCATAGGAAGGTAAAAACATGATGAGAGGCACTGTGTGTATCGGCATTCTTCTTCTGCTGGGGATGACGGGCTGCACATCCAAAGTGTATATCGATTACGATACACAAGCGGACTTCACCAAATACCAGACCTATGCGTGGACAGAAGGTACACCCGCAAAAAAGCCACTGATGGATCACCGGATCATCACAGCTATCGATGAACAACTGATCGGAAAAGGATTTCAGAAGGTGGACACAAATCCGGACATGTTTGCCTCTTATCATGTGGCCACGACCAAGGAGGTGAGCTATACCACATCATCAATGGGGTATGGCTATGGTCCTGCCGGGGGAACGACCTACGGTCGGTACGGTGGAGGACTTGGAATGTGGGGAGTAGGTCTTTCCTCTGGAACCGCAACGCCGGTCACGGTAGTCAAAGGCACGCTGGTCGTGGACATTTTCGATGCTGAGAAAAAATCATTGCTTTGGCGAGGGACCGCAAATGACACAGTTCATGCCGACCCGGAAAAAGTTGAGGATCAGATTCGTACAGCCACCGCAGAGATGTTCGCCAAGTTCCCTCCGCCTGCCAAGTGAAAGTGCACACAAGGTTCGACGACTTATTCGATAGGTTAATTCCCTTCGCATCGCTTCAATCCAATCCGATTCCTCTTCAGTATTGGTTCGAATAATGAACCGAAGATAGGAATTAGGGGCTTACTCCCAAAAAACCATTCACCCGTTTCCTGGCAAAGACGTTCAGATCCTAAACACACCGCTCCAAGGCGTTTTCTCCTCCTATCCCAATAGGTCAAGACTCAACCCAAAGATGATGGTGGTATCGGTGGTTTTCCGACCGTCGGCTGGCTTGGAATTGTAGCGCACATTATATTCGAACCGAATCGAGAGGTCTTTATAGATGGAGATACTAATACCTTGATTGGTATTCAGCCGCACCCCATTATCCCGCCCGATATCCCGCGTGCCGGTATGAACATGCCAGAGCTTTAGATCGCCACCCAGAAATTCCAAATTCCAGCGGGGTTGCCATGAAAAACCCGGGATGACCATGCTCGGTTCAAACCTGAAATTTTGATACACCGCCGTCGGGCCCACGGCGACCGTCAAGAAATTCGCCCGGCGATCCAGAAGATCATAACCAACCCCGATGATACTCGTGCTTCGAAGAGAAAGGTCTTGAAATTTGTCATACTCCAGGAAATTAATAAACGGGATATAGGCTCGTTTGGACAGGAAGTAGTCCCAGCGGGTATTCAATGCCGCATTTTGTGCGGTGATTTCCCCATCGGCTTTGCCGCGATTCGCCCGCCCATCCAGAATAAATCGATGCCAGCCTTTGTTCACGGTCAACGTTCCCGAGCCATTGATGGTTTCGGTTGAGGTGTTCCCTGAAGTCGCACTCCCCCCAAGTCCAATGTTCCCCCGGTAAGACAGCTCAAACAGATTAATCGTCTTGATTTTGTCCAGTTGCACCGGGCCACCCGGGTCGAGCCGAAAGAGAATCAAGCGATCCCCATCCCGAACCCCCACGCTATCCGGAATCATGGCCTCGTCATGAAAGGCCACCCATAAGGGTTTTTCGGATATCAGTCCCTCGACATCATCCCAGTCGATTTTGATGACGTCGGCATAATCCGTATCAACGGTCAGGACCGTGTCTTCCATGAGGAGGATCCTTCCACTCACGCGATCGCCGTTCTTGAGCAGAATGACATCCGCTGCGCTCACTGCCACGGGTCCCCCTAGCAGCAACCATGTCACGACAGCCAAGATCAGAACAGGCCAGGCCGAGACTCGTCGCGCGCCAGATTTCACGCGCGGCCTCAGGAACCAGTAACACCAGTGAGGGATGAGAAGGTGGGAAAAGGTCATAAGTGTGCGAGGCAGTATAGATTCCGTTACTCGCAGGGTAAAGTACGCCCCCTACCCCATTCATGGGTTTCATTTCTGGAAGAAAGTGATGGGTGGGTTACCTCTGCCTCGGAGAGGCACGCGCAAGAGTCAGAAAGCCACACGAGAGCGGCCGGTTAGATGGAAATAGCGAGAAAATCCCTCCAGATTTTCCCTCCCGACCTTCTGAAAGGAAGCCAAGAATAATATTTTAGCGGTTTGGCCAGGGGCCACAATCTGCACTAGATAAGCGAGAAGAGTCTGATCTTTATGGAAGACGAATCTCCACGACCAACCGCCGAGATTGACGACGAGGGTGTTTTCGGTTTAGACCACATGCTCAATTTCATCCGACCGTGGTCACCAACTGCTATTCCAGTTTTTACCATGCCATATGTTATAGATAAGGGTTTCCTACGCAGGGGGACAATTTCACACATTTTTCTTCCAACAATCTGCCCTGCCGCTTGAGGGACGAGTGCGCACAAACGGGAAGAACCAAAAATTACATTCTGCAATTTTCCAAATTATCAAAACATTTGTCGAAGCGAAGGAGACCATTCATGTCTATGGCAGAGCGATTTCTTTTGGCTCTTATTCTTTTAGCCATGACGGCTTGTGCGACCACCCAACAGGCTAACACTGTCGAAAGATCCGGGTTTCTCGATGATTATTCGGTGCTTCAAAAAGGCGCGGGAGACAGTGAAGCCCTTCTGCGATATGTCAACCCAGTTGCAGATTGGAAACACTATACCAAGGTCATGATTGACCCAATCCAACTCTGGATGGGAGAGGGATCTTCTCTTCGGGATATCCCCCAGGAAGACCGCATTCGGTTGACCTCGCTCCTCTTGGGCAAATTA
>JBGSSO010000306.1:0-9066 GCA_041737015.1 Nitrospirales bacterium | reverse complement strand
GGACAGTTGAGACAATGTGTACCTGAAAGCTCACATGTAGGACGGACATCTCGTGTGTCTTTTTTTAATTCCTGCTGCAAACATCTTCAGGCGTAGAAGGAAGAATAATGTATTTCTGTATTCGTGACGACGATACGAATTTTTTTACGACGCCTGATGATCTTGAGCATGCATATGGGGAGATTAGCCGATGGGGGCCCATTTCTTTGGCCATTATTCCTTTTTGTCGTCCCGGAACCAATAGAGCGGTTCCGGAACATGTCCAGGATCGGCAGTCTATCCATCCATTGCACAAAAATCGATCGCTTGTGGAGTATCTCCGCGATGGGATTGCTCAAGGTCGTTTCGAAGCGATGCTCCATGGATTTCATCATGATGAGGAGCATGGTAAACCGGAATTTGCACAGGGATCCGATTTAGCTAAGCGGGTCATGGATGGACGAAAATATCTGGAAGATCTCTTAGGCGCCAGTATTCGGGTTTTTGTCCCACCTCACAACACAATCGGACGCCAAGGACTACATGCCATTGCCCGGGAGGGACTGCACTTGGGAGGGGTCGCCGGGCTTCGGGGCGGGTGGCCGCTTACTTCACTGAAAACCTGGGTGCTGTGGTCGAGACTCTATCATTGGCGGAAAAGCGGAGGATTGGGTATTCCCTGGATCTTGGATCTGAAGGACCATTACGAGATTGCCGGTAATGCCGTGACTCCCCGATCCTCTCTTCAGCGAAATGAAGCGATCTTCGACCATGCGTTAATCAAGGATGGGGTCTTCTGCGCAGCGACGCATTATTGGGAGTTGGATATGCCAAGTCTGGAATCAGGTGCCTTAACGGTCGGTGAGCAATTGAGAAAACTGATTGCGCGTGCTCAGTCGGATTCCCGAGTGGCTTGGCGCTCGGTTGGCGAGATTGTGTCGGCTGGATTACCAAAAGTCTAAATGAAGTGACCTCGCGGCTCGTTTTGTTATGCTTCAGGAGGCGATGCAATGAAACCTCTGATGCTCGATTCCGACAGGCATTTTTTCGCTGAGTCCACCTATCTCGGTGATCAATAGGTAGGGGACATCAAATGGTAATAGGGAGGAAAAATGCTCATGCAAAGCATAGATATCAGACAGATTGAGGTATGTAAGCAAAAGGGAATTCCTATCACTGAAGATAGTTATATTTTGGATTTTGGTTGTGGAGATGGCCGTCGGGTCTATCAACTTCTTGATTCCGGATATAAAAATTCTTTTGGATTCAATAAAGGGAACTATATGGACAAAGGGACTCCGATCAAGTTACGGCAGGAACAGGATCGGCAATTTTTTCGATTTACCGACAATGACACCATCCCCTTTCCTGATAAGTATTTTGATTTAATAATTTCTGATCAGGTATTTGAACATGTTTTACATCAACAAGAGGCGTTTCGTGAGATTTATCGGGTTTTAAAAAACGGGGGAGTGAGTGTTCATGTGATACCTGCGAAATGGCAAATCATCGAACCTCACATTTTTGTTCCTTTCGGAGGTCTCATTAAGACATCTTTCTATTATTATTTTTGGGCCATGCTGGGAATTCGAAATAATTGGCAAAAAGGATTATCGGTCAAAGAAACTGCCAAGCGTAATAGTCTTTATGCTAAGGAAAATCTAAATTACCTCAGTTGCCGTGAATATCAAACGATGATGTCGGAAATTCACTTTACATGTAGTTGGGAAGAACTTGCCTATATGAAAGCAAGTTACAAACGCAACATTCTAAAGTTGGCGGCCCTCTCCGAAAAAGTGCCTCTAGTTTGCAGTCTTATCCGACATTTTTATCAACGGGTGTTATACCTTCAAAAATAAAATTCACCACTGTTTACATTGGCAGGTATGGTCCCGTTTTCGAAATTAGAAAGTGTATACCAGGGGGTTTGTCGTTGTGGTGGTCCAAATGAAAAAACTCTGGCCAAAGAAAAATGCTCGCGGCCGCGACCCGCTATGAGGATGTGGATAGGTCAGGTCTAGAAGCGGGTGCTCTTACCGTCGGTGACCCATTGAGAAGAATGAAGTTATGTGGAGAGTCAGATTCGCAGATTGTTTGACGTTCAATGGGGCAAGTTGTGTCGGTTAAATCATTATAAAATTTGATATGTGTGGATTTGTCGCGTTTTTACAGGATAAGCCGATTGTCGACCTGGTCCATGCCCGAGAAGCGCTCGAGAGGATTGCCCACCGTGGCCCGGATGCGGCGGGGGAATGGCAGGAGCGGGACGTGCTGCTGCTTCATCGCCGGTTGTCGATCATTGATCTCGCCAACGGCTCGCAACCCATGCAAAGCAGGGATAGGCGCTATGTCATCGTATTTAATGGAGAAATTTACAATTTTCCCCAGCTGCGTGAACTTCTGGCCCACGAAGGAGTCCTATGCAAAACGCACTCCGATACCGAGGTCATTCTCGAAGGGTATGGCCGCTGGGGTGCGAGCATTGTCGAACGGTTAAACGGCATCTTTGCCTTTATTATTTGGGATCGTCGTCGGTCTTTAGTCTTTGGAGCGCGTGATCGTCTGGGGATCAAACCGCTTTGTTGGGCGTTGCACCAGGGGGCTTTGGTGGTTTCCTCAACAGTAGAACCATTTAGCGCCCTGGAGGGGTTTGATCGAATCGACCTCGTGGCTGTGCGTGATCTCCTGGCATTCGATTACATTCATTCTCCGTGCACCATTTTCCAGGGTGTGCATAAGCTTGAGCCTGGATGCCGGTTCCAGTGGGAGATTGGCGCCGAGGCACCCGCGATTAGCCGTTACTGGAGTCCTCCTCTTGCAACTCCGGGGTTGTCCGCTCCGGACGAATTTGAACTAGAGAGCCTTCTTGACCGTGCTGTGAAACGCCAGATGATCAGCGATGTTCCGATCGGCGCATTTTTGTCCGGAGGAATCGACTCATCCCTGCTTGTGGCCTTCATGGCACGGCACAGTCAAAAGCCCGTACAGACTTTTTCCTGTTCGTTTATCGACAACAACGTGGATGAATCCGAAATTGCCGGCCTTGTCGCCCGTCAATTCGGCACTGACCACGTTGTGCTGCGGGCGGAAGAGGTTGGGCCGGACGAACTACTCGACCTCCTTTCCCGCCTGGATGAACCATTTGCGGATCCTGCCTTCATCCCGACCTATGCCCTATCGAAAATGACCGCATCGCATCTCCGGGTTGCGCTTTCCGGCGACGGCGGAGATGAAGTCTTCGGTGGGTATCCCAAATACCTACTGGGTGAAAGACATTGGGAAGCATTGCCTCTGGCTTCCTTCCTTGACCGGAGCCTACGGCTCCTTCCTTGGAGGCCACGAGGAATGTCCGCTATCTATTGGCGGACTCTGTCATCGCAGGACCTCATTCGGTGGTCATGGGCACGCTATGGAGATTTTCCTGTTTTTGGAAAGGACTTTCGCCAGGTGTTGGCTTCCGTATATCAGAATGCAGCCAAAGTCGATGAGTTCTTTGAACCGTGGGAAAGGCGAGCTTATCGATATGGTCGAATATATGACCAGGATTTGCTCATGCGTACGGATCTGGAAACGTATTTGAGCGAAAATTGTCTTGTAAAGACCGATCGAGCGAGTATGTTGGCTTCCCTCGAAATCAGGGTACCCTACCTTGACGAAACAATCCTGGATCGTATTCTTCCTCTTCCTGCAAATAAAAAAATTGTCAATGGGGAACTCAAGTCCCTCCTCTTACCGATTGCCCGAAGAATCCTTCCTCGTGAGGTCTGGGATAGACCAAAGCAGGGCTTTCATGTTCCTCTTGATTCCTGGCTGGGCGGAGCCTGGCGGCCTGCGGTGGAAGCCACGCTCGATTGGGGAGAAGCCAATCTTGATCTTTTTCATTACCCGTATCTTCGTCACCTTCACAAGATCAGTATCTCCGGTGGCACCATAGGGCGAGAACTGTGGAATCCGTTTGTCTTTCTGGCTTGGATGATGAAACGCTCCTGCACAATATAGAAAGCGCCTGCCAAGTAACATATATGAACCGGGATTTGACCATTCAGGCATTGAACGAACAGGTGATGGTGAGTCTGAAAGTTTTATCATCAACTCGACTTTGCGAAATACCGAAATGTTATGAAAGTCGTATTTCTGAACGACCTGATCTTTGATTATGCCAGGGGTCTGTCCGCAAGTGGTGGGGGAGCCGAACGACAGCAATGGCTTTTGGCCAGAGCCTTAGTCGCTGCCGGGTGGAAGGTCACCGTTGGTGTGCGGGATTTGCTGGATTCCGGAGCGAGTTTAACCATCGACGGAGTCAATTTTGTTGGCCTACGTAAAGGCCAAATTCTTCTATCCTGGTATCATTTTTTGAAATCCGAGCGGCCGGACTGGTGGTATTGGCGATGTGCGTACCATTTGTGGGGCCCGGCCGTGGAGATAGCTAAGCTTGTAGGAGTACGCACGATTTTTGCTGCCGCCTTCGATACGGATGTTCAGGTCCGTCGCGCCCTGGTCTTTCGCTCTCGTTGGTGGCCCCTGTATGCCTGGGGACTGATGCGAGCGGATAGAATCTTTCTTCAGCATGGTGGTCAGTTTTCCGCACTTCCTGGAAAATGGAGAGGGAAAGCCCATATTGTTCCAAGCATCGCCGGTCTTTCCTCAAGGGTAAAACCCCATTCGAAGCGAAGAAAGTATGTGGCATGGGTAGGGATGTTGCGTGAGCCCAAGCGCCCAGATCTGCTGATTGAGATTGCTCAACAGTCCTCAGATATTCAGTTTATTGTTTGTGGAGGACCAACGACACATCGATCACAAATTGGGTATGGTGACAACATGGTGCGAAGGCTTCGTTCTTTACCAAATGTAGAATTTCTTGGGCCAATTTCTCCTGAAAAAGCCCAGGAAGTCATCCAGGAGGCAGCCATGCTTCTTTCAACCTCTGAGGGGGAAGGCTTCCCAAATACCTTTTTGCAAGCCTGGTCGAGTGGGACTCCCGTTGTCAGCTTAATGATTGATCCGGACTCGGTTATTAAACGAGCAGGCTTAGGAGTTGTGTCTGGAAAAATTGAAACGATAGGAAAAGATATATGTGCCCTGATGGAATCGCATCATCAACGAGAGGAAATAGCTTTGCGTGCAAGAAAACACATAGTCGAGAATCACAGTGAGTCGGTCGTGGTCCAAGCATGGAGTCAGGGCGTTCACTGTCTTTGAGAAGCATGGGAATATTTAGGAGAAACTTTTGAATTTTTCCCCTTACCTCTCCTGCTCTCATACAATGGAATAAGTAACCATTTTGCTATTGGAATTGAATGAAATAATAATCGAAGTCTTTTCTGTCGGCTGGCTAATCCATTCTTTTTCCAGCACCCGGGTATAATACATGACTCGTTTTAAAGGCGTGGGAGTCAATATAGTAGTCATGTTCCCGGCCATCATCATTGTGGGAATTATTTTAGAAATTGGCTTGGCAGTTGTACGGATCAATCAAAAATCTCACGTGCGGCTGGTTCCGGGCAAAGGCGTGACCTATATTCCCGGTGCCTACTATCGACACACAAAGGAAGGTTTTTCACAGGGCTATTTTAATTCCCATGGATTTCGAGACTACGAGCGAACGTACGAGAAGCCGAAAGACACCTTTAGAATTCTCATATTTGGTGATTCCTATGTAGAAGCCCTTCAGGTTCCGCTTGAAGATAGCTTTCCTGCTTTACTTGAGAAAAAACTCAACGCAGGTTCCTCTACAAAAAAAGTTGAGGTGATTGCTCTTGGACAGTCCGGCTTTGGTACGGCCGATGCGTATATGCGGTATGTGAACTTTGGCGTGAAGTATTCTCCCGATCTGGTTATCCTGGCTTTTCTGACCGGTAACGATTTCCGTGATAATTCCAAAGCACTTTCTCGGGAAGCGTTAGCCTATTATTTTGTCTTTGACGATAATGGGCAATTGGTCCTGGATAGCTCCGGGTATGAGGAGTATGAACGCGGCGTGATATCCCAGGTCCGTGGTCTATTCCAGAGCCTCAAGCGGAATTCCTATCTTTTCAGTTTGGTGTCTGAGCGAGTGTATTTGTTGATGCGGCAGTTAAGAGAAACCCGCTTTGAAAATCAATTAGCTGGAATGCCACAAGAAAAAGAGAACCGGGAGATAGAGACCTTCTCCGATCTAAATATCTACCGTTCCGATGTCAGTAAGCCATGGAAAGAAGCGTTTGATATTACCAAAAATCTGATTCTGAAATTCAAGGACACGGTCGAAGGAAATGGTACAAAGTTTGTCCTGGTGACCCTGTCTAATGCCGAGCAGGTACATCCCCGCATCCGGGAAAAATTGAACGCAAGGTATGCCGTGGTCTTTGATTATGAACAGCCTGATCGGATGCTGGAAGAATTCGCGAAGCAAAAGGGGATCACTGTTCTACAGCTCATGCCGGAATTTCGCGAATACTATCTTCAAACGGGCAAGGATCTGCATGGTTTCGGATCGAGTGGTGTGGGGCATTGGAATGAGAATGGGCACCGCTTGGCGGCGGAAGAGATCTTGAAGCTTTTGCAACAACAGAATCTTGTCCCTTCAGGTGACAAAACTTCATTTTCTAAGGCTCAGGACAAAAGAAAATATTAAATATTCCACGAGCCTGATCTGTAACACGTTAAAGATGGATAAACCAATGCAGAGCCACATGCTCATCTTCTGGTTCGAAAGAGACCTGTGATGAATATTCTTGTGTTACATTCTGAGCTAGGAGTGCTTCGCGGTGGGGGAGAATACTTCACCAGAAATTTGTTTTCGGAATTTCTGAAAAGAGGTCATCGCGTTTCCGTGGCCTTTGTGGCTGATTCTCAGGGAAAGTTTCCCAATCCCCTGCCCGCCAGTATCGAACCTATTCCAATTTCCGGGTGGTGGTCACGAAAATTCGGACAGGGTGTACTTACAAAAATCGGAGAGGCTATTCCGTGCAACAGCCGGGTAAAGTCCTACTGGGATCGAGGACAGGAAGCTGTATGTTGGCGCACCATCAGATGGCACGCTCGTCGCTTTCAACGCCGCATTGAGCGAGAATTTTCTCCCCGTTGGCAGGAATTTGACGCTGTGTATGTGCATGGTGACCCGTTTCTGGCAAAGGACGTCGCATCTATTCGCCCGACAGTCCTGATGTTACCAGGACCGGTCAGCTCTGAACTCGAGCCTGTGCTGCGCAAAGTCCAGGCTGTATGCGCCCATGATGATTGTCTCAGCCGTGTACGGGAATTTCTTGGCGATCATATTCTTGAGCTTCCGCTTGGCATTCACAGTCAGTTATTTACTCCAGGCCCCACTTCTGTCCGTGAGAGTCTGGGATGGACGAGGGAAGACCTGGTGATGGGCTATGTTGGGCGACTGACGCATCTAAAGGGCGTCGATCTGCTTGCGGCTGCCTTTTGTCAAACATTACATGATTTTCCCAATATGAAACTTTTGATTGTCGGTAGCGGAGAAATGAAGGAGCATTTGCGCGCCACTCTTGCCCATGCTCTTGAGGGTGGAATCGTTCATATTGAGCCTGCATTGCCTCAAGAAAACCTTGCGCCTTGGTATCGCGTCCTGGATCTGATGGCCATGCCGAGTCGGTATGAAACCATGTCAAGTGCAGTCCTGGAAGCGATGGCCTGTGGAGTTCCCTTCCTTGCATCCGACGTAGGAGGGAATAGCGCCCTGGGCAAGACAGGAGCAGGATGGCTATTTCGAACAGAATCCATTGCCTCGCTGAGGGAGTCACTCTCTACTATTTGGGAAAATCCAACCGAAAGGAGAGTTCGAGGTGTCCTTGGCCTCAATTTTGTTCAAGAACGCTATAGTTGGACGGCTAGTGCGGAACGGCTGGAGCATATCATAGAAACACGGCTGGGCGTGACAAAGGAAATATTGTGGAAGTAGCGGTTAAATCAAAAAAGTTTAGCCAAAAAAAAACGCCTACTATCCGCCATGTGACACCATGGTACGTTGAGTATGGTTTTTATGCCAGCTTGGGTTATGGGTTAATGGGACCTGTCGTGGGGTTAGAAATTGATAGATTGGGTATTCTTATTTTGGGAATATTGGCATGTTTCTGTTTCTTAAGTATTGGAGAAAGACCCGTAGACTTTTTTAAGACGTTGATTCTCCCGATCGGATTAGGATTATCGTATCTGATTATTCAAATGATGTATCACGGAATATCTGTTCAATATGATTACGTCAAAATTTTTATCCCATGGATCTTGACCCTTATCGTTGTTCAGGCTCTCTCCTTCCGCAGAGGATTCTTGCATCGTTTCGTTATCTTCGCTTTGCTCATGGGCGGCCTCATGATGTTTTTTATTGATATAAAGGAATATGGATCAGAAGGAATCACACGGTTGGCACTCGAAAAGGGAGCGGCCCTGAGCAATTCTAATGCCCTGGCAGACTGGTTTGGCTTCTGTGCTGTCTACATGTATATGTATGGGGTCGTAGCCGAACGTCAACAAATCCGCCTGGTGGCATGGATTCTTGCCACCGGCTGTTTGTTAGTTGTGACATTGACCGTCAGCCGGGGAGCATTGCTCGCGATTCTCATTGCTTGCGTTCTCGGTAGCCGGGAGATCCTTAAACGTGGATTTCTGCCCTTGTTAATTCTGTTTCTGTTGGTATGGATTGCATACGTGGTGGGGCTGTTTGATCAGGCACTCATGTTTTATACCATGCGGGCTACCGAAGAAAGTGGACGTCTTCTTGTCTGGCCGCTAGCCTTTGAAAGTTTTCTCAACGCACCTTTGACGGGCGTGGGGGCAAATAATATGAATATATTTGTGCCTCAGGCTGCCAAAAGGGTGACCCCGCATAATGGTATTTTATTCCTTGCGATGGCATCCGGAATCATCCCATTACTTTTCTATATGGCCTATTGGATTCAGGCAGGCTGGGCAGCCCTTTGTGCCCCAATTGGCAAAATAAAGACCGCTTCCTTTTATCTGCCATTGGTTGCTTATGCCTTCCTGATTTGCCTTTCCAGTAACATCGCATTTATGAATTCCTGGGTAGTCGTTACACTTGCGGCCGCCATCACGTCGCATAATCAAATTCAACCGCCTTCACCA
>JBGSSO010000280.1:0-14523 GCA_041737015.1 Nitrospirales bacterium | reverse complement strand
CAGTGGGGCAGGATATCCCAGCACTGGGGAGCTGTCAAGAAATCGATGGGGTTCTCAATATGGGGCTGTTGCTGCTGAGAGACGACTACGATGCTATTTTCCCGAGCCGGCCGGCCGGGAAGGTGGCAGAACTTCTGCCGTCAGTGTTTCCCTGCGGCGGATGAAGGATGTCCCTGGAGCATTGGACTCATTCTTACATTTCAAACGGAATTCGGTATGATGCAGGACACATTTTCATGGTTCCTATCTCTCACATCTCACACACAACGGTTTGGGTAGCTGCTATTCCGATGAGGGTAATCTAGTGCGATGGTCCGGCAAACAGATGTTCTGGTGGGGCGCACTCGGTGCCCTGATCTTGACCATTGCCCTGATTGTGCTTCCCTTGTTTTTAAATCCGGATTATCTGAAGACTCTGGCGCTGCAACAAATTCAACGGACGTTTGGTTCCCATGTGACCGTGGGTCATACGTCCTTTGCCTTATTTCCCTCTCCGCATTTTTTGGTGTTGGACATTGTGGTTCAGGAACAGCCTGAGTCGCATGCGGTGTTTCGCGCGAAATCCATGAGCTTGGACCTGGGAATCGGGCAGTTGCTTATGAAAAAAATTGTGGTTCGTGAATTCCTGGTGGAGTCTCCCGAGATTGAATTGCGACGTGAGGCCGACGGGGAATGGCGTTTTTTAAGCTATGCCAGCAACGACTCTCCCATTGCGTCGGCCACGAAATTTCTGGTGCTGGGAAAGTTTGTGGTGACGGACGGCAAAATTATCGTCATTGATGAGTCGCCTCGTGAAATTGTTCGGGGGTTTGTCATTGAAGATGTGGCCTTCGTCTCTGACACCACGCATGAAGGGCCCTCAATTGCCTCATCCTTCGAATTGTCTGGAAAAATCCGGCAGACGCAGGAACTGGCGCCTTTTTACATCCAGGGAGAACTCGAAGCCCTCTGGGAGTCCCCGGTGCTCTCCATTGCCAGCGAGCCGGTTGGTTTCGAGCAGATCAGGTTCTCCGGCAAGGTGAAGGCTGATCATCTGGAGATCAATCAGCTGGGAGAATACCTGCCCAATGGCCAATCGCTGATGGATGTTCCCGGCACGCTTTCCGTCAAGTCTCAGGTGACCTGGGTTCAGAATGCGAAAACCTCCCGACTTTCTCTTACACATATCAACCTATCCAGTTCCTTTATTGATCTGGATGGTTCGGCCAATACGGAAATGCTGGAAGACGGACATCATATGATGGGATTCTCCATGCGCTCCTCCAATGTGGACCTCGCCATGATTCGACAATATCTGCCCAGGACGTGGATTCCGGATGATCTGCGCCCAGTGTGGGAGAAAGGCGAATGGGGAGGCGGCTTGAACATTGCCGAGGCTCGTGTGACCGGCTCCACGCGTGAGGATGTGCCGACGTCGGTCACCGGGACGTTTCGATTAACCGATGGCTACGTTCGTATTCCCGATTGGCCCACCACCGACCATATTCAAGGGACGGTGGTCGTGGAACCGGATCGGATGCAATTGTCCGAGGTGCACGGCATCTATGATGGTATTCCGGTTGAGGTGACTGAAGGCGTCTTCTTGTTAAAAGAGTCAGGCCCGTGGGGGGATGTGGGCCTTCAAGGGCCTGTGCCCGCAGAGAAGGTTCGCCAGGTTGTGACGCAATTGGGAGCGCCATCCGACTTTGGTCTGTTGAATGCATGGAAGGTCTTGGATGGCAGTGGCCTGCTTCGTCTCCGTTTTGCCGGGAATCTGTTGGAATCTCCTGGACTGAAATTCCAGTCTGGTGAGTTTAAACCTGAAGGCCTGGTGATTCAGATTCCCGGGCTGCCCCATCCTTTTACTCAGGGCCACGGGACCATTACCTTTTCCCGGGAGAGTACCGTGTTAGCAGGCATACAAGGAATCGTGGGCGCCTATCCGTTGGCGTTGAATGGGACCATCACTTACCAGGGGACCTCTCGTTTTGATCCGCTTACCATCCAGGGCGGGTTTGCCGGCGAGGACCTGTGGCCCGTCTCCCGGACACAGGCCAAATCACCAGGGATGCGGATCACCGGTCCACTTCATGCCTCGGTCACTCTTACCGGGCCGACCCGTCACCCCAAGCTGAAAGGGTGGATTGATGGGCGGGACGCCTTCATGGATGTGCCCTCTCTTTTACAGAAACAGACCGGTCAGGATGGACGCCTTGAGTTTGATGGACAGTTTCATCCCGGAAGCCGGGTGCATTTTGAACGAGTGGAACTGGTGATGCTCCCTCTTCGTCTTCGCGGACAGGGGACTATCCGGTACCGTTCGGAGGTCACATGGGAGGCCCGGTTCGATTCCGGTCCGGTCTATTTAGGCGTGTTGCCGGAAGGTATTCGTGTCTTGGGAGATCTCGTCCAGTCAGGCATTCTTGAGGTTCAATTGAAAGGCAGCGGACGCGGAACCGATTGGACCCGGTGGAATACCAAAGGTTGGGTAGCGTTGACCGAAGGCGTGGTGGCGCTTCGCGGGGTCAGCGATCCCATTTCGAATCTGTTTGTTCGATTGAAAGTGGATGATGATCAGCTTGATTTGAAACGCATGGAGTTTCGCCTGAACAATAGCGAAGCCGTCATCACCGGATTTATGAAAAACTGGAAGACGACACCGATCGCCAGTGTCATGTTTGACTCGCCTCAATTCGATATTGATGTCCTGATTCCTAAAGAGGGACGATCGGTCATCCGGGATGGGATCGAGTGGTTAGCGGCTCATGGATCGCTGGAGGGTTCTGTGCATATCGAACGTCCGACCTATAAGACGCTCTCCGGAAAAAAATTATCGGCCGTGCTGAAGATTCATGACAATCTGGTCTCGGTGGATAAAGTCCAATCGATGGTCGCGGAACATGGCACCGTCGGGGGGCGGTTCTTTGTCCATCTCCCGGAAGGTCGGCCGGCAGCCATGCGCGCGTCATTCCAGGCGAAGGATTTGCCGTTTGAGAATGTCTTGAGTCTCTTTGGCGAGGAGCGTCGATTAATTACCGGAACCATGTCGGTGCGTGGCATGCTCCAGGGCCATGGGCGAGATGACCGGGGCATCATTCCCACTCTCAACGGGAGTGTGAAAATTTCTCTCGCCGAGGGCTATATCCGTAAAGGCACGATCTTTCCACGCATTCTCGCGCTCTTGAATTTACCCCATGTCCTCCGTGGAAAAGTCGATCTTGAAGAGACCGGATTTCCGTTTACGACCGTGAGCAGCAAGCTCACCGTGGAAGACGGTGTGTTTTCTACGAAAGATTTGTTGATACAGAGTCCCATCATGAAAGTCTCTGCCGCAGGAATGTATGACTGGAACAGGGACCGGCTTGAAGGGATTTCCGCCGTCAGTCCCTTTGGGGCCTATTCGGATCTCTTGAAAGATATCCCCCTCTTTGGACGAATTTTTTCCGGTGATCGGAAAGGCATCGCCACGGCAATGTTTTCGATTGCCGGACCATTGGGTGAGCCGGAGGTCGAGTATCTGCCCATGGAATCCGTGAAAACCGGGCTGACCGGTTTAGCACAGTTGGCGTTTGATGTTTTGAAAAATACGCTGACCCTGCCGTATGATTTATTGAATGGCTCTCAGGAGGATGCGGGTTCCGCTCCACCCGACTCTGAACGATCTGGCGTGCCCGGTCGCTTATGAGCCTCTCGTCTTTGCCGATGGATGCTTCGGGATGCTTATTCAGAGAAGGGGGTGAGGGCATTGAACCAATTGAGTCGGCTGGAATATATGATCGCGTGAAAGGAAATGAGGATGATTCCAACAGTTGAATGGAAAAAGAATCATGTGGTGATTCTGGATCAACGTGCGCTCCCCGGAGAAGTGCGGTTTCTTGATTGTACGATGTATGAGGAGGTGGCTGAAGCCATTCGGAATTTGAGCGTCCGCGGCGCGCCTGCCATCGGGGTGACGGCGGCTTTGGGCATCGCCTTAGGCGCCAGGCAATATGCGGAGACTCACCCTGAGGGGTTTTCCTTCCATATGGAGGAGGTGTGCCGCACGCTGGCCGCGACGCGTCCGACGGCTGTGAATTTATTCTGGGCCGTCGACCGGATGACACGCGTGATGACGGGTATCTCCTCTTCCTCGATTCAAGAAATCCAAAAACGACTACAGGAGGAAGCCCTGGCTATTTTGGAGGAAGATCTTCGTGTCAACCGGGCCATAGGCACGTTTGGCGCCGCGATCATTCATGATGGAGACCAAATTCTCACCCATTGTAACGCCGGAGCTTTAGCGACGGCAGGATATGGGACGGCATTGGGGGTGGTCAGGGCGGCCTGGGAGCAGGGAAAACAGATTCGGGTCTTTGCCGATGAGACGCGCCCCGTCCTCCAGGGTGCACGTCTGACGGCCTGGGAGCTTCAGCAGGATGGTATTCCTGTGACGTTGATTACGGATAATGCGGCGGGGGCCCTGATGCGACAGGGCCGAATCCATTGTTGTGTCGTAGGTGCCGACCGGATTGCGGCCAATGGCGATGTAGCCAATAAGATCGGAACCTATTCTGTGGCGGTCTTAGCACATGCCCATGGCATCCCTTTTTATGTGGCGGCACCCTCATCGACCATTGATATGGAGACAGCGGATGGGAACGGTATTCCCATTGAAGAGCGGAGCCCGTTAGAAGTGACCTGCTTGCATAGTGGTCGGATGATTGCTCCTCAGGGTGTGGAAGTCTGGAATCCGGCGTTTGACGTGACCCCGGCCGACCTGATTGCCGGCATTATCACCGAACGGGGTATTATTTCCCCGCAAGCCTTATCGCAACATTTTTCGTCGACATCTTCCTGATTGAGTGATCCGTCAGATGATCTGAGTTAAGACTTTAGACAGATCGAGGAGATTATACGGTTTGGCAATAAAGCCTGAGAATCCGAATTGGCTGGCATTGGCCATAACCGGATCGTTGGAATACCCGCTTGAGACAATGACCTTGGCATCAGGGTCATGGTCTTTGATGAGGCGCAACGTTTCCTTGCCTCCCATGCCTCCGGGTATCGTAAGATCAAGGATGGCGGCCACATACGGATTTCCGTCCTGGATGGCTCGGGTATAGAGCGCCACGGCTTTCAGTCCATCGTCGGCAAAGTCCACCTCAAATCCGAGGTGCTCGAGCATTTTTCCTAAAACATCCTGGATGTCTTCTTCATCATCCATGACTAAAATCCTTCCAACTCCTTGCACGAGACTTTCCGGTGTTTCATCGTTTTTTGCGGACATGGAGGTTGAGGCGGGGAGATAGAGGGTGAAGCATGTGCCGTGGCCGAGTGAAGAGGTGACGGCCACGTGCCCTCCATGCCGTTTCATGATGGAATAGGTCGTGGCCAGGCCCAGTCCGCTCCCTTTTTGTTTGGTCGTAAAGTAGGGATCGAAGATTTTTTGAAGATGATCGTCAGGGATGCCGATGCCCTGGTCCGCGACGGACACACACACATACTTACCGGGTTTCAGGGAAGGAACGGTCTGAGAGTTCACCAAACAATTTTTGGCTTCCACGCTAATGGTGCCCCCATCCGGCATGGCCTGGTCGCTATTAATCACGAGATTTTGTATCACCTGACTGATTTGTCCTTCATCGACTTCGACCGGCCAGAGGTCATCGGGGAGATGCGTGGTGCATCGGACATCCGAGCCTCGTAAGGCGAATTGCACCGTGTCGGTAATAATTGAGGCAACCGATGTCGTGCTTTTGACCGGGGCGCCTCCTTTCGCAAAGGTCAGCAGTTGCTTGGTGAGATCCCGCGCTCGCAAACAGGCTTTTTCCGCAGCCTCCAGCCGTTCAATGACTTTCTCTCCCTGAGGTGACGTTTGCTTGGCGGTCACCATTTTGGCCAGTCCGATATTGGCAAACACGGACGTGAGAATATTATTGAAATCATGCGCAATGCCGCCGGCCAGTAAGCCAACAGACTCAAGTTTGGTGGCCCGTAGTCGTTCCTCTTCCAAGCGTTTCCATTCCGTAATGTCTCGTGTCACGATCACGCCCACGACCGTCCCGACGCTGGTTCGGAAGGGATGGATGTGACTTTCAAACCATCGCCATTCGGATTGTTTCGTTTGCAACCGGCACACCATATCAATTTCCTGAAGTGTCTTGAGATGAGAATGAAAAGACTCGGATAAGGGCCCCCGTTCTTCGGGATGGATAAAGTCAAAAAAACTTTTCCCCAGCATGTCGGCTGCACCATAGCCCAAGACTTTTTGACAATTCGGGGTGACGTACTGACACTCACCCGTCGCAGTGGTTTCGATGATTAAATCATAGGCATGCTCAACGATCGCTCGGTAGCGCTGTTCACTATCCCGCAAGGCATCTTCGGCTTTTTTACGTTGCAGTTCACCGGCCGCTCTGGCTGCAAACAGTTGAATGATGGATTGCGCCACATGGATGTTGCGAATGGCCACCGGACTAAAGACAACCAGGATCCCGATAATTTGTCCTGTCTGGCCACGGAGGGCCGTTCCCAAATAGCTGATGATCGACCATGAGCCAAGAGGCGAGTCCGGAGGAAAGAGCGGGGATTCCAAATTGTCCCCATGGCATCCTTTGACTTTCAAGAGTTCCTCAAAAATCGTAGGAGGCGGCGTCCAAGGCATATTTTCACCAAACGTCCCATTGGACCAAATGGCGACGGTTTGGGTCCGCGGCTGAGACGGGGATTCCAATTCCGCTAATATGGCATAGGGCACATTCAGAGCCTGACAGAGGTCTCTCACCAAAAATCGCAAAAACGCCATGCTGCCGGGAGCCGGATCACTTTGGGCAATTTTCCGTAGCGCTTCATCGATCCGTTTGCGTTCTGTAATATCTTTGACCACGGAAATGGCACCCCATTGAATGCCGTGGGAGTCGAAGAGGGGATAGCATGAGACGAGGAAATCCCCCGGCATAGAAGGGAACTGGGTTTCCACCACCGCAGACAGGGCGCCTGCTAAGACCGTTTCCCAGGGCGGAGGATTTTTGGGAATGGTGGTTCCATAATAGGGCGTGCGGTAATGGTGTCCGACTAATGGGCCGATTCGCGGTTGGACCTGGTCACGAATGGCTCGATTGGTCCAGACAATCGTTCCTGAACTGTCTAAGATCATGACATGATCCGTCAGGGCATCAAACGCCTGCTCCCATTTCTCGACGGACTGCACCGGGCTGATTTTTTTTGAAGCCTTTTGAAGATTCTTAGTCATGGTTTCTTAGGAGTGCGGGCTCACGGTGGCTCATGTGTTTCCAGCCTATGATATCGCTACCAGACGACTTTCGCGAACAAATCGGCCAGATTCGGATCCACACTTTTCCCCGCTTCCTGACGAATTTTTTCTCGGGCTTCCGGTACGGGGATTGCCCTTTGGGAGCCATAGCCGGTCACGAAATGGTCGAAAATATTGGCCAGGCCGACAATACGTGCCGATAAGGGAATTTGTTCACCGATCAATCCATCCGGATACCCAGACCCATCAAATTTTTCATGGTGATGGCGGATGATCTGTTCGACACAGGGGTGAAATGGGAGACCCTTCATCATTTTGCCTCCAATGGTGGGATGGCATTTGAGAAGTTCTTGATCTTGTTCCGTCGGGGAATGAAGCCCGGCAATGAGGTGATCATGGATGCCGATTTTCCCGATGTCATGGAGATAGGCCCCGAGTTGTATGGCCTTCTGTTCCTCCTCGGTTAACTGGAGATGTTCAATGAGCAGAGCGGCATAAAAATTCACCCGGCTGCCATGTTGAACCAGTTCGGGATGTTTGGCTGCCAGGAGGGTTTTAATATTGGCCAGGGCAGATTGGACATCGATCCCGGAAGCCCAAAGGTTTCCAAATGCCTGAAGAGCCGCTTGGAGGGAGGAATAGCGCCGCCGCCGCTCGAGCGTTTTTTTGATGGTGTCGAGTAACTCGGTCACATTGAACGGTTTGAGGATATAGGCGGCCACCCCGTGGCGGATGGCTTCAATGGCAGATTGGAGCGTGCCATATCCGGTAATGATGACGACATCGACATCTTTCCCGTCTTTTCGAATCTGGGAAAGGAGGTCGTTTCCTGACTGATCAGGGAGTTTTAAATCAAGGGTGACGAGATCAATAGGGTGGGTTTTGAGAATTTGATGCGCGATTTCGGCCCGATCAACCGTAAAAAGATTGAAATAGGGAGAAAGGATGACCTTTAACGCCTCGCGCGGGCCTTCCTCGTCCTCAACAATTAAAATATTCGCCTGAGGGACAGAGGGTTCGGTACCAGTAGTTTCCATCAACGACTCCTTTTCCAAATGAAGCGACCCATGAAGACAGTAAAAAAAATAAATAGTCCATGAGAGCTGGAACGTTCGCTTCTGAGGATGAAGTCGGAGATCTTTCCTTCTCCGTCGAGGATATCATGATGTTTAGTAGCGATTCACCTCCTGAGGACAATAATGGTTTGTTCTACACAGCATGTGAAGAGGAAACGACGGAGGATATGGACAATGAGCCGTCATTTTATAATTTTTCGGATTTTAAATGAAATGCCCGATCTTTGACTGTGAGATCTTGAAATAATTGGGTGAACAAGTCTTTGGCGACATGATTGGTGAGCTCCTCTACATCTTTGGGATCGAACGTGACCACGCTGTCGGTTCCATTCGCACCGAGCACCATCCTGACGGTGCTGCCATCCGCCGCATTTTTCGCTTCAAAGGCCACGCGTATTTTGACCTCAATATCCGTAAAGCCAAAGCCGGTTTTCGCATTCGTCTCCAGGACCAAAATATCGCCTGTCAGGATGACATCGGCCGGAGCACTTCCCGCAGCGGGTTCAGCCGTTGTCGTCCGGGAGGCGTTCCATTTCTCCTGTTGAAGGTATTCCAGGGCCAGATCCGCCATTCCCTCACCCAGGTTCCCATTCCAGGCATTAAAGTGCGTCGCACCTCCCCAAAAATGTGTGCGGGAACCAAGACGAGTCTTCTGCGATCGTTTATCCTGAAACGGTTCAACCACAATGGTCAGATCTTCGTTAGGGTTGGTCGCGGCCTTCATCGTGGACGGGAAGGCATGGGGATTAAAATTCACGGTCTGCCCGGAACCCTGACATCCTACGACCCCTAGGCTGGCAATGAACACCATGATAAACCAGTTAGCTTGTGTCTTCACTCGTGGAACCTCCATGTATAGAAAGTGAATATCAGATGAGCGTCTATGCTGTGACGGGAGAGGGATGTTGCTGCCCATACCCTATCATGTCCGGGCCACACATCCATCCTAATTTTAGACAGCGTAAGAATAATCAACCTGCAGGATTTTATCTAGTCTTGCGTTGATTTTCAGTGATGGGCATACATGAATGATTCCGGGACAATGCCACCTCATGCTGATGGGATGATCTGTCTTGACATTGTCGTAAACCACTTGACACTATCATACCTGGTTTGACTGTTAATCCAAAGGAAATTCTTCATGTGGAAGCATAATTTTTTGTTTCGAGCTGAAGGGGCGGTGCCCCTGGAGCAGACCGAAAACGAGTTGTTTCATGACACGGATCCGGCCCTGGATAGTTCAGGCTTACAGATGGATAAATATATTTCCGTCTGGCTTCAAGGGGATGGCGATGAGACCAAGCCACTCGTCTATACGACGGTGTATGTTCGAACGGCCACGTTAGACCCCGAGAAAAGGGTTGGATTTCTTCAGCCGCTTCAAGGACGGACCCACCAAATCAAAACCATGTTGTCCTCAGAGCAGAAACTGTATCTTCGGCAATGGTTGTCGAGTACGTATCCGCCAGCCTGGGAAGAGTCTGACGACCTCTTTCAGTCTATTTTCTCCGAATCCTGATCTCTCCATTCCCGTCGGAGGATGGCCGGTTCGTGGGATCGGAATACTGGAAACTCAACTTCTTGCTCCCCCTGTTATCCGGGTAGGGGGCGAAATTTTATTCGTAGGGTATTAGCTATGGATCTACAGACACAGGTTGTGATCATCGGCGCCGGTGGCGGGGGAGCTGTCCTGGGGCTTCTTCTAGCCCGAAAAGGGATTGCCAATATTGTCCTGGAACAGGCTTCGGGCCCCCCACAGGGTTTGCGGGGGGAAATTCTTCAACCCAATGGACAGGAAATCCTTCAGGGACTTGGCTTATTAGACCAGCTGCCGGTTCATGCCTACAAACCGGTCCGATTCTTTCATTTCCGTCGAAGTGGAGGAACGCGGCTCTGTACCATTGACTATGCGATGTTGCCCCCGCCTTTCAATCGGGCTTTGGTGATGTGGCCTCATGTCGTGCATCACACCATTCTTGACGCTTTGCGACGGGAGAACCCAGAGGGACTTCGGTATGGGGCAACCTTTCGTTCTCTTGTCCGGAATAGCAAAGGCATCACAGGCGTGAAGGCGGAGATTGGAGGCAGCCAAGTTACCATTGGGTCTCAGGTGGTGGTTGGCGCGGACGGACCGTTTTCGGAGGTTCGGGGAGCCCTGGGCATCCCCACGGCGCTTCATCGGTATCTCGACAGTTATCTTGTAGCCATGTTGGAATCACCAGCATCACTTGAGGAAGCGCAGTATTATGTGGGAAAAAAATCTATTCTGGGAATTTTCCCCGCTGCCGGCCAAAAGGTCTATGCCTTTTATATGGTTTCGTCTGATTCTTTGAATCAGGTCAAGGCCGATGGGGTATCGGCCCTTCGGGAAAAATGGAAAACGATTGCTCCTGAACTCGCCCCGCTCTTTGACTCCTTACTGGATTGGAATCAGACGGCCTATATGGGAACGGGAAGGGTCCGGGCGAAAACCTGGGTTCAGGATGGGGCGGTCGTCATGGGTGATGCCGCCCATGGGATGAATCCGCATGCCTCCCAGGGACGGATGCAAGCGATGGTGGATGCGGTCACCCTTGCGGAGGTTCTTGACGATTGTCACCGGACCGGAAATTGGTCCGTATCCAAACTTAAGAGATTTGAAACTCAACGGCGTCCCCAGGTCACCATGCTGCAGCGTCTAGCTGATGAAGAGGTCTTTTTCTGGAATACAGGAAATCCTCTCCTGGGGATGTTGCGAGACCGCGTCTTCTCAACGATGGATAAAAATCCCCGTTTGCAATATCAAGTGTTGACAGCCACAGCAGGGTTGCGGACCACCACACCCTTTGGATGGATGGATCGGTTTCAAGCCGCAGGCTTGTTACCGGATCCCCGCGCCCATCAGATTCCCGATCATGTACGGTCTGCGTAAATAACTTCGGAGTCCACCTTCGTCACTCATCATTTTTCCAATATTTGGCTTGTATCCTATGCCGACATCACTGTTGCCGTCGCTCGAACTTCCCGAAGACCTGCGGGAAACACTTAAACAATATTTAACACAACTTCAGAAGGATTGGGGTGCTGAGTTAGAAGGGCTTCTTCTGTATGGCAGCGCAGCCCGGGGAGATTTCATTGCCGGCCGATCCAATTTTAATTTTTTGGTGCTGGTACGGGCACTCTCTGTGAGTGGGCTCCAGCATGCAGGTCAATTGCATCGCCAATGGGGTAAGCACCAAATCGTCGCGCCACTGGTGATGACTCAGGAGGACTTGTCCCGATCACGTGATCTGTTCCCGTTGGAATATTTTCTCATGCAAGAGCATCATGTGCGCTTGGCAGGCAAGGACCCGTTCGGCGCAGAGCCCATTGATCGTCAGCAGTTAGGATGGCAATGTGAGCATGAACTCCTGGCCAATGTGTTTCAGGTGCGGCAACGGTTTGTCGAAGGAGAAGGACGAGCCGAGGCGATCCGGGCCTTGCTCATTCTTTCCATTACCGCCGTTCTCCCCTGTGTGCGAGGTATTCTTCGGGTCATAGGCCAACAATCAAAGGGAAAAGACGTGCAGATTCTTGAATGTCTTCCCCATGCCCTGCAGTTTGAACCCACGGTTCTCCTTGAAATACTTCAGATGAAGCGAGGGATGAATAGTCCGGGTTCCCTTGAATGGTCCAAGGTGTATGAGCGGTATCTTCAGACTCTGGAGGGTTTGTGTAAACGGATTCAGGCGGTTCGTCAGGAGCGCGGCCTATGACCATGGATCCCAGGGGGCTTGTCGGTCCGCTCATCCTGTTGTTGGTGCTGGCTTCCTCTGCACTCTCGCTGGGGATGACTCCCAAAGAACAAAATCTCCCAACCCCCTTGGGGTATGTGAGTGATTATGCCCACCTGCTCGATGAGGAATGGCACAAACAAATTCGATCCGTGTGCAAAGATCTTGAATCCTCTTCCGGCATTGAAATGTTGGTGGTGACCCTTCCGGATATCAGCCCTCTTTCCCATGCCCAGGAGTATGCTTCCCGCCTCTATGAAGCCTGGCGGATTGGTACGGCGCAACAGGAGCGTGGCATCCTGTTGCTGGTGGCTGTGAAAGAACGCCAAGCGGTGGTGGTGGTCGGAAAGAACCTTTTGTCGGTCGTGACTCCCCAACAGTTGGATGAGATTTCTCTTAAGCATTTGCGACCGATGTTTCGGTCTGGAGAGTATGGAATCAATATGTACCGGTCTGCCGTCTCCCTTTCGACCTTGGCCGCGCGGGCTCCTATTCAGAAGGAGAAACCAAAGCCTCAGAGATCGGCTGCTTTTTGGATGAATATCGCGGTGGTGGTGCTCATGTTTTATGCGTTATGGCGGTTCACTCGTCCTGAACGGCGTCATCCGTTTCCTCGTTGGAAAAAGGGAGAATATTGGGGAACAGGCCAAGGGGGATTTGGCGGAAACTTTGGGGGATTTGGGGGAGGAACGGGAGGCCAAGGCTTACGTTGAAGGGATGGACTGAACCCATCGACGCTCCCCTTATTCATCATGAAATATGTGGGATGGATTTTTGGGAACCGTTTTCTCCCGTTTCTTTTGCAGATTTTTCAGACGTTCTTTAGAATTTTCGGGACTTCGAAAATATGAGTGGGAAGCTCGATCGCCCAAAGAAATCAGAAATCCCCAGGCCAACATGAAGTTGGCCTGGGGATTGGTTTTATGACAGCATTTTGTGATTTTCAAAGGTTAAGGATCGCACGGCAATTTCCCCGTTTTCATAAGAAATAATGCGACGGGTAGCCGGAAGGTCTGAGTTGCCTACCCTGATGTGTGTATCCCAAAAACTGTCGACATTTTTCAGTGACCGGTCTTTGGGGGAAAAATAATAGACCGTATATCGGGTGGTGAGATGATGTTGATCCTTGGTGACTGCACTATCTTCCACGTTGATGGTAAAGGCCGCCTGTGGCATATTTCGGTTGATCTGCGTTATGCGGTTGTCTTTCACGCGGTACCAGGAACCCATCCCATCTCCATGAATGGTGATCCGTTGTCCCAGCGGGTGCTGTTCTTCCCCACCTAGAGTCAGGGTATGTTTCCCGTCTGATTCCTGAAAAGTTCTTGGCCCCCGGTGCACGGCAATCATTCCAATTTGGTTTTGAGCCCAGGTTTGTAGTTCCGCATCAGCGATGACAACTGTCACATCCCGTGGCCCTTTGACGGTCACAGTCCCTTTGGTTTCTTTCCCGTTTACATTAATGCGAAGGTCGGCCTGAAAGCCTTTGAAGTCTGGTTGCCACCGGGCGGTTTTCGCAAAGGCGGCTTGGAGCAGTTCGCGTGCCTTTGGATCATCCTTGACCTCGGTGGTTGGTTTTTCTTCTGTATTCATTTCCATGTAGTAGGCTCCTTTTCCTGTCGTCCCGGGTTTCTGATCAGACTGATTGAGTGAACACTGATGATTATTATAAGGATGTCAGTAGAGGTGGACAACCGTTCAGATGGAGCGAGGTCCAGAGGGCTATTGAAGTTCTCAGGCTCCTTGGAAATGTGAGAAACTTTGCACGGTCAAAAAATAAAACTCCCAACATTATTCTGTCAGAATCTCTGGGTTGATCAGGGTTTTTCTGACTCGCCATAGGCGTAAAAAAGGAAAAACAAAGGAACAATGATAAGGGGGTAGTATTCGGGTGGGCTGAATCGGTAATCTTCTATTGCGAGGGGAGATTTCCGGGCACAGATGTCCGTGTTTTTTCATCCCTCTTGCCAAGATATTTCGCTTGCTTCCCCCCCATGAGGCACTGCGCATGAAAGCCGTAGCACAACAGCTTAATGATGTCCGGAACCTCCAACGAGGTGGTAAAGGCCGTGGTTGGCTGGTGTTTCTTTTGAAGTCCCTGGTCGTGGTGAGTATTTTGTTACCCACCTTCGCCTTGCCAACAGTATGGGCAGAAGAAGTCCCCGAGGTGGTCGGTTTGACTCAGGCGGATGCCCAATCCGCCATTACGGGGGCGGGCTTGACGGTGGGGGCCATCACGCCTACCAATCATCCAACCGTGCCTTCGGGAACTGTCATCAGTCAGAGTCCGGGGGCCGGGGCGAGTGCGGCGGCGGGCAGTCCGGTGGATCTCGTGGTTTCCGATGGCCCGGCGCCGGTGTCGGTGCCGAATGTAGTCGGTTTGACTCAGGCGGATGCCCAATCCGCCATTACGGGGGCGGGCTTGACGGTGGGGGCCATCACGCCTACCAATCATCCCACCGTG
>JBGSSO010000236.1:0-19638 GCA_041737015.1 Nitrospirales bacterium | reverse complement strand
ACACAGGTCCGAATAGTTCTTTCTGCAAACAACCAAAGGGATACGCCACTTATCCATTTAGATATCTGCATCCGGACTACCCCCATTCTTAAGTAGGACCAGGCAAAGCGCTAAAAGAATTTCGCTTTTAATTTCAGTGTGTTACTTCAAAGGAATTTTTGAAAATTTTGCAAAGAGAGCTTGGCAATATTTTTGCTTGTATACGAGGTTGAAGCGAACAGGGACTAATCGATTCATGACCTTCCTATTAGGTAGCGATTCATGAACCTGGAAACAACAAGGGGGGTCGTAGGCCCAGGGGCGATCCCATGCACCTATGTGGCCATTCCATGGGCGTACCATATGAATAAACCAATTCTGTTAATTGACGACGACCGGCCTTACAGGCAGGCCTTGCGCCTCTATTTGGAGAATCACGGGTTTACTTCTAAGGAAGCCGAGGATGGCCGGGAGGCCTTGGTCTTGTTGGATGGAGGGCTCGAAGTGGACGTCATTATATCAGATTATCATATGCCCATTATCAATGGGCTCGATTTTCTCAAAGCCCTGTCCTACCGTGTGAAGGGACAGGATGTTCGAGTCATACTCGTGAGTGGTAATATGACAAAGGAAATAGAAAAGGAAGCCAAACAAGCAGGGGCTTTTGCGCTTCTGGCGAAACCGTACGATTTTCAGGAGCTTCTGGCGTTGGTGGCCAGAGCCCGTAAATTTTAGGCTCCTCAAGAGCGTCCTCCATAAGAGGGCGGGAGGAATTCTTAGCCGTGAAATCCGAAGAAACCCTTAAAAGAAAAATTGCAATGTTGTGTCGGGAGGAAACGGTTCTTAGACGCTGGTGAGGTGGATATGTGAAAGGGAAAATTTTACTCTTAGACGATGACCCCGAATTATGTTCAACCTTGCGAGATCGGTTGGTGATGGAAGGCTATGATGTTCGGACTGCCTCCGATGGGCGACTGGGATTAAGGCTCTATCATGAGAGTCCCGTTGATCTGGTCATTACGGATGTGCTCATGCCTGAAATGGACGGCCTAGAAGTGATACGCGTACTTGCTGGGACACCTTCTCCTCCATTAATAATTGCCATGTCGGGAGGTGGGGACCGTGATTTGGGATTTTTGGTTGAGGCGGCTGAGTTTGGTGCCACCCGCACACTCCCCAAACCCTTTCTCCTGGATCATCTGGTGAGCCTTGTGAATGAACTGCTGAGTACCCTGCCTCATTCATCGACATGAATCTTTTGTTCAACTCCGACGGGCGACGTATGCAAAGGTCCAAAGAATCTGCAACATGGTGACCTCGCGTACGATGGTGGAAAGACCGGAACGACGAATGGTCCCCTTCCTGAAGTGAGCAGGGCAATGAGTCTGGTGTTCGCTTGCTGAAATGTGGGTAACAAGTTAAGTCGTTACTCACAGTCCTACCCTGGGATATTTACTCCCACAGTTCTGTGGAATCCTGCAGATAGAAGGGCTTTCCACATGACTGACAGACCTTGCCCATTGCAATGTTGATGTAATGACTTAAACAAACCCCCTGTAAACTTTTAATTCTAGGATGCCGAATAAGAAGGTTGACGGCCACAGCAGCTGACGGCAAAGGTTCGTGGAAAGGACTTACTTCAGTCATCATATAACATGAGGACCTCTTAAGGTGGAGCCAGAGACGAGAATCCCGGTAATCGGCAGAATTATGACGATCAGAGTCGTCACCGTTGAGATGGATGATTCACTTGAGGTGGTCCAAGATATTTTCAAGAAAGTCCGATTTCATCACCTACTCGTTGTTGACAATGAAAAGTTAGTGGGAATCATTTCCGACCGGGATATGTTGAAAGCCGTCAGTCCGTATGTCGGAACGATGTCGGAAACCACGCGGGATCGAGCGACCCTCAATAAACGTGCTCATCAAATTATGTCGCTTCATCCGGTGACGGTTCGTTCATCCTGCTCTTTGCAGGAAGCGGCCCAACTGATGTTAGCCCGCGGAGTCTCTTGCCTTCCGGTCACGACTATTGATGGGGAGGTTCTGGGTATGGTCACGTGGAAAGATGTGTTGAGAGCCATTCTGGGTTCCCATGGTTTCACCGGTGGTTCATAAGTATCTTCGCGCCGGCTCCGGTGTCGGGGAATGCCGCTTGTTTCTCATTTCTCCGGGTTCTTTAGCCTCTGGATAACCTTCGGTATACTGCCCCTAGCATTTCCCACAGCATTATGAATGTTGTTGACAAGGCAGGCGAGCCTGCGGATTTACAGGTATGCCACGTCTAAAGTCCACATACTGAAAGGGAGGAAAGGGATGGTCGATAAAAGCTTTATTCTTGAACTTGGTAAACTTTTGATCGGTGCCGCATGGGCTGACGGGAAACTGTCGTCCACCGAAGTGAACGGGTTAAAGGAACTCTTGTTTCAATTGCCGGAGATTTCAGGAGAGGAATGGATGGAATTGGAACTGTATATGGTTTCCCCTGTGAGCGAGGAAGAACGGCAGCGTCTCTTACATCGTGTGCTAGGACGTATGGGATCTGCAGAGGATAAAGCCCTGGCTCTAGCGACACTTGGGAAACTTCTGTCCTCAGACCCATCAGGTGGGGATCAACAAACAGAAGTAGTCCAACAGCTTAGGGCCGATCTTGAGGAGGGCAGTAGCGGGTTTTTAGAACATCTTCGACGACCATTTCGGCAAATGCTGAATCTGCGGGGGCAGCATTATACCGACGAGCATGATCGTGAAAGTCGATTGGAAGATTTCATTAAGAACACCATTTATTTCCAGGTTACTATGGAATTACGAGATCGGGGCATCACTTTTGACCTCCCTGACGCCGAGATTCGCAAGTTGTGTCTCGCGGCGGGATTGATGGCACGAGTGGCCGGCGTTGATCATATTGTGGATTCAGTAGAAACCACGGTCATGGGTGCCGTACTCAAGCGTCACTGGGCATTAACAGAAGACCAGGCACAACTGGTGGCAGAAATTAGTCATCACCGGATCTTTCGAGGGTTGGATAGCGTACGATTGGTGAAACGTTTTAAGGAATTAACGACGAGGACAGAACGGAAAGAGTTTCTCCATTGTTTATTTGAAGTGGCGAATGCGGCCGATCAGACCTCGTTTGAGGAAATTGAGGAAATTCGAATCATTGCCAAAGGCATGGACCTTAGTCACCAGGATTTTCTTGATGCCAAGCTGGCTATTCCACGAGAAGATCGCAAGGGACTCTGAGAATGCCGGGTTTCGTCCCGGCAGGCGACCTACTTTTCTTTCGGGAAAAGTAGGCAAAACCATTGACGCCCAGTCCGGCCACATTGGAGGGGTCGGACGCAAGATTGAAGAGCGGACCAACTCGCTCCGCTCAAACAAGGCCCGCCGAATATAAAGAGCGTCCGACCCGAGGGCCGGCCAGCAGGCGTCGGATATATGGAAAAGTAAGTAATATTGGGCTTCTATTTTCGACTGTGCGACCAGGCAAAATGAAACAAGGGAATTCATGGCCTGACCAAAATTTCAAGGCGGAGAATTCAGAAATGGTTGCATTTATTGAGGGGGAGGTGGGCAATGCCCAAGCCCAAACCGGTGGTTCGTGTTTCCTAATGCAGACGTTCATTCCAGCGACAGTTTGCTGAAACTGAAGTTGAACGAGATCACCTCATGCTGATAGTGCCTGGTGAATGAAATTGTTAGACCCGCTGCTTCTCGACACCAGTCGAGGCGACCTTCTGACGACAACGCAATTCAATGCGATCATAAATGCGCATGGGTTGTATGACGGGTTACGCTTCGTTGTCCGATTATCGCCGCGCGTCCATGATCTAATTGCAACCTTACCCAGTGGCATTGGTTTTCGTAGCGGGATCTCGCAAGAGCAGGTCCAAGCTTTTTCGACCTATCTCCATGAGACAATTCATTGGTGGCAACATATCGGCAGCACTTGCGGTTTCATGCTTAGCCTAAGCTACCCCTTGCAGACACACGCCAATCTTCATCATTTGCGTCCGTTCTTGAGGCAGGTCGGGCCAGTTAAGTCGATCTTGGAATATGCGAAGGAACAGACTGGCAAGAGCATACCCGGGACTCCGGCTGGACTTGCCAATACGATCATCAACAACCAATTCGACATTGAGGCGTACCGGCTCATTGCAACAAACCCTGATCGGGCCAAACCGTTAATTAACGACAAGATGTTCGAAAGCGTTGGGCATGTTTACCTGACCGCGCTTGCGAACGGCGTATTTGCTCTCGCCAGCACCTTTGATCGAGACTTTGGCTTACTTCCCGATCCGCGCATGTGGGAGAGTGAATATCTCAAGCTCAGATCGTCACGCGAACCCGGTTTTTATTATGGTTCACCGGTTACTCTCTCACCAATCGGCGCTTATCATATTTTTGAGGGACAAGCGCGGTTTGCCCAGCTCCAGTATCTTCACTTTGCTTCGGGAGGACGATTCGACTGGGAAGATGCTAAACAAGCTGGCATGATGTCACCTATCTACACGGCCGCATTCGATGGCTTTCTTGCGCAGAGTGGGCTTGAACATCCGTCAACTATTGATCATCCGGTCGTCGGGCTATTTATGCTTATTTGCGACATCGCGATGAATCCGGGGGAAGGCTTCCCGCTGTCGATCTGGAGTCCGGCAACATTCATCTCTGATGTCGATCCAGGTATGCGTTTTCTACACTTGTCGGCGGGGGTGCGCTTATTTTGCCCGAAAACTGCAAGGGCTATAACCAATTATGATTCAATCGAGTATGAAGAAGTCAGCAACACACTATGTAAGGCGCTCAAGTTCTTTTCTCCAATGGAAAACTGCTCTGCGGTTAACCAATTGATCGAGCATGGGCCGTCTTTCGGGAAATGTCTGGCACTTCACGATGTTGGCAAAACAACCGAACTCAATGTGCCCATTCAGCTGCTATTTGGACAATTTGCATCTTTCATCCGCGATAAAGCGCGCTTTCCACAAATCTTGTGCTGGCCTGGAGCCGCTATGGCTGGCCCGCATGCAAATGAGGCGAGCATGGGAGTCTTTTCTCGCCAGTCGCCACTTTTTATCGACCGATCTGAAGATGAGATGATCGTGCCGGTAATTCGAAGTGGGCTAAATGAAGCGGATGTTAGGAAAACATTCCAAGAATTTTATTGCGGCTATGCCCTCTATGACCTCACGCGGCAGTGGATTACGGTACCGGGTCCGTTTGAGTATGACTATCGCTGGCTGCAACCGAATGGCAGCCGAGAGCAGGTCAAACAATGGGTCGATGGCGGTTTTGCAAACGCCTATGGGGTGGCACCCGACATGTTTCAGATTCTGACTTTAGGCTCATAGCAATGAATATGGTTTAGGGCCGTCGAGTCACATTGTAAGGTATATGGCAGGTCATTTTGGTCGGCCATTTACCCTTCAATTGCGAATCGGCCATTCTGTTTTCCATCCACTTCAGCCGTAAGCCAAAGTTCTTGAGGTTGCCGAGTAGACGATGCCATGATCGGTTAGGGAGCAAGTCTGTTGTTGACAGTTTATATTTGGGGTCAAGGATTGAAGATACATCATACAGTTAAGTCGTGAGTCTTGATAGGCAGCTTGCTGGGGTTCCAATTCATCTCCTGCTCTACAAGCGAAGGCTTTTCGTCGCTCTTGGTCATCTTGGCGATGCATCCGTACCACACATCCTTATCTTCCTCCCTCTTCCAAAAGTTCGACGCCTGCAGTCAGGCCTTAGGGGCGGACGCTCTTGCTCATCTTGCGGGCCCTGTTTGAGCGTAGCGAGTTGGTCCGCTCTCCCTCTGGCGTCCGTCCCATCTGATTTGGCCTGACTGGGCGTCAATGGTTTTGCCTACTTTTCCCGAAAGAAAAGTAGGTCGGCTGCCGGCCAGAGACCCGGCAAACATCAAATGAGAAAAGTTGATCAAGCTATTTCATGATCCCTAGAGTGGGCATTCCTTTGGGGTAGTTACGGGAAGGAAAAGGATGGTTTAGACGAAGAGAAGCTTTATGGCTTGTTAGCAGATTCCCAGCGATCAACGACTGCTGCGCCGACGGCATCACCCCAGACATTCACGGCTGTTCGGCAGCGATCTAAAAACCAATCCACTACCAAAATCAGTGAAATCCCTTCAATGGGCAGATCCACGGCTTTCAAGACGATGACCATTGTGACAAGTCCCGCTTCCGGGATTCCAGCTGCGCCAATGGCGGATAGTGTTGCGGTGATCAGGACGATAAGTGTTTCACCTAATCCCAACTCGATGCCATAGGTCTGTGCAATAAACATGGCCGCCACCGCTTCATAGAGAGCGGTCCCATTCATGTTGATCGTGGCTCCTAAGGGGACCACGAAACTCACGACCCGTCGAGAAACCTTCGCTTCCTCAATCAGGCCTTCCATCGTGAGGGGTAGGGTGGCCGAACTGGAACTGGTTGAGAAGGCGGTCATTAATGGGGTACTCATGGCTTTGGCATAAGCTGGGACGGCACGTTGACCGAGAAATCGTAAGGTTAAAGGAAGCGTGACCAAGCCATGAATGGCTAAGGCAAGAAGCACTGTACCTACATAGGTTCCTAAGCTCGCTAATTGGGGACCAAATCCTGTGAACCCTCCGGCTTCGCCTAATCTCCCGGCTAACAAGGCGCCAATGCCCACCGGGGCGACCCACATGAGCAGGTGAACGATGGCCATCATAGCCTCGTTGATACCTTCAAAGACCCGAATGACTAACGTCCCTTTTTCTCCAATGGTGGTGAGGACGCCACCAAAGACCAAGGCAAAGACGATCAACGGCAAGATTTGTGTTTCGGCCATGGCCGCGAATAAATTTTTGGGGACTAAGCTCGTGAGGATGGATTTAAACAAATCACTCAGGGTCGTGGGTTTGTCTTCCATGCGTTCTGACAGGCTTGTGGTCTGTACCGTTGGTGTCTCAGGGCCGGCTTGTTCGGTTGGTGTTCCAGGGTGAATGACGATGACCAAGATCAGGCCGACCAACACCGCCAGTCCAGTCGTCGTCATGAAAAATAGGATGGTGCGAAGGCCAATAGATCCGAGTTGCCGCACATCGCCTAAGCTGGCAATGCCGACAATCATTGAGCTCATGACCAAGGGGACGACGAGCGCGAACAAGGCTTGTAAAAACAGGTCACCGATAAATGCGAGGCTCAATCCGATGGAGGGTGCAAGCCCACCCAGGAGAATGCCGACGACAATGCCCAAAAGCATGCCAATGAGCAGATGATGCGGGCTGGAGGCTTTCATGTGGTTGGATGCTGTTTCCCCATCAAGAATAGGAACGGGCTATCCAATGATCGATGAAAAGCCTAGAGGAAGTCTAGGAAGGATAGGATTCCATGGGCGGACAGGTACATATCAGGTTCCGATCTCCGTAGACATTATCAATCCTCGAAACAGATGGCCAGAATTTATGTTGCCGTAACCAGGGGGCTGGAAATGCCGCGGTTTCGCGGGAATAGGGGTGTGGCCAGTCGGATTGTGCGATGATTTCAATAGTATGAGGCGCATGTTTTAAAGGATTATTGTCGCGAGGGAGGCGACCTTCTTCAATCTCGGCAATTTCCTGGCGGATCAGGATGAGCGCATCGCAATACCGGTCCAATTCCGCTTTGGATTCGCTTTCGGTCGGCTCGATCATCATAGTGCCGGGAACCGGCCAGGAAATCGTGGGAGCGTGGAATCCGAAATCCATGAGCCGTTTGGCCACATCTTCCACTTCAATGTCCGCTGATTTTTTGAATGGTCGAAGATCTAAAATAAATTCGTGGGCCGCCATGCCGTTTTTACCAGCAAAAAGCATCGAATAATATTTATCCAATCGGTTGGCCATATAGTTTGCATGGAGGATCGCCACTTGTGAGGCTTTTGTGAGTCCCTCACTGCCCATGAGTTTAATGAAGACCCAAGAGATAGGAAGAATATTCGGGCTGCCATACGGGGCAGCGGCGATGGGCCCGATGCCTTTTGATCCTCCCACCTGGAACAAGGGATGACCTGGTAGAAACGGGGCCAAGTGAGATGCGACGGCAATGGGGCCCATCCCTGGGCCTCCGCCACCGTGGGGGATGCAAAAGGTTTTGTGCAGGTTGAGATGGCACACATCCGCACCGAACGCACCTGGGTGCACCAAGCCAACCATGGCATTCATATTGGCGCCATCCAAATAGACTTGGCCTCCGTGCGCGTGCACGATTTCACAGATCTTGCGAATGCCTTCTTCAAATACGCCATGGGTAGATGGGTATGTCACCATTAAACAGGAGAGGGTGTCATGGTATTGGGCTGACTTGGCTTCTAAATCCTGAATATCGATGTTCCCATGGTTATCACAGGCGACAGGAACGACCTTCAATCCGGCGATGACCGCACTCGCAGGGTTGGTTCCGTGCGCGGATACCGGAATGAGACAGATATTCCGTCCTTCCTGCCCCTGCTCCTCTTGATAGGCCCGAATGACCATCAATCCGGCATATTCCCCTTGAGAGCCGGCGTTGGGTTGAAGTGAAACAGCCTCAAACCCGGTGATCTCGGCGAGCCATGCTTCCAATTGTCGAAACAACAACTGATATCCTTGCGCCTGGTCACTGGGGGCAAAAGGGTGTAACCGACTGAATTCCGGCCATGTCACGGGAACCATCTCTGCTGTGGCATTGAGCTTCATGGTGCATGATCCCAATGGAATCATGGAATGGACGAGGGAGAGGTCTTTCGATTGTAGCCGATACATATACCTGAGCAATTCGTGCTCGGAATGATAGTCGTGAAAAACAGGATGTGTGAGGAAGGGAGAATGTCGCTGAAAGGTGGTTGGGATGGATGAACCGACGTGTTCCGCCAGATCGTTTACGGAGAAGGGAAGTGATGCATTGTCGGTGAAAAGGGTCAGGAGCCGACTCACGTCCGTGATGGTGGTCGCTTCGTCCAACGCGATGCCAAAGGATCCGTCGGCATATTGCCGAAGATTGATGAAATTCTGCTGGCCATTCTTAATGATTTTGGCCGGGCTCAGATGAGGGCACCGAACCCGGAGGGTATCAAAAAAGGCATTGGAGTCGAGTTGACATCCCAAGCGACGAAGACCTTCGGCTGTGAGTGCAGTGAGGTGATGAACATTGGCGGCAATGGTCTTTAGTCCTTCTGGACCATGGTAGACCGCATACATGCCGGCAATATTTGCCAGCAGCACCTGTGCGGTACAAATGTTACTCGTCGCTCGATCACGCCGGATATGTTGCTCACGGGTTTGGAGGGCTAGGCGATACGCCTTTTGACCGTGAGCGTCTTTGGAAACTCCCACCATACGTCCTGGGATATGTCGTTTAAAGGTCTCTTTTGTGGCCAGAAATGCCGCGTGGGGACCGCCATAGCCCAGCGGAACTCCAAATCGTTGTGAAGACCCCACCGCAATATCTGCTCCCCATTCTCCCGGTGGCACTAAGAGGGTCAGGGCGAGAAGATCGGTACTGACCACGACGAGTGCCCCGGATTCATGCGCCTTCTGGACCAAGGCTTCATAGGAGCGAAGCGTACCGTCAGTGGACGGATAGGAGAGGAGAATGCCGAAGGTCTCATCGTTTGAAAAATTTAATGTATCTGGATTCCCTAGGGTAATTGAGATATTCAATGGCTTGGCACGAGTCTGTAGGACGCTAATGATTTGGGGGTGACAATCCTCTGCTACGAAAAAGGTACGTCCCTGCAGGGTGCTGAGAGCACGACACATACTCATGGCTTCCGCCGCCGCAGTGGCTTCGTCTAACAGTGAAGCATTAGCCAGGGGAAGCGCCGTCAAATCGGCGACCATTGTTTGGAAATTGAGCAACGCCTCCAATCGTCCCTGGGCGATTTCCGCTTGATAGGGCGTATATTGGGTATACCAGGCGGGATTTTCCAGAATGTTCCGTCCAATCACCGGTGGGGTCAGACAATCGTAATAACCCATGCCGAGAAATGATCGATAGATCTGATTCCGTGCGCTCAGGTGACGGAGTTCAGCAAGCACCTCTTCTTCCGATTGTGCCGGGGGCAAATTCAAGGACCGGGCTAGGCGAATATCCTGCGGAACCGTGGCTTGCGTGAGGGCATCGAGGGAAGGGAGCCCCATCGCTCCCAACATTTCTTGGATTTGGCTCTCACTGGATCCGATATGGCGGTGGGCGAACGTGTTCATGCCTGGCTACACCTCATGTGATGTGAAGGTTATCCCTCAAGCAGATGGGAAATTTGTTGCGTTAACCGTGTTGCGGAAATAACGAATTCTTGTTCGGGACCAATGGTGAAAAACTTCGAGAGGGACACGGAAAGAAAACATAACTGACAAATGCGTCTCTCATGAATAGAGAAAAGAGATGAGTTAATATCCTCGAAGATTATCATGTTTATGATTAATCCGCAAAATTTCGATGCCGACAAATTCTATTGAGGTGATTTATTGCCGGGTGTTAAAAATGAACGCGACCAGATTGAGGGGTGCTCAGAGGGGAGACGCTGAACATTCCCTGTTTGTCAGGAAGAGTTGCCCAGGAATGAGCGTGATCGAATGTGTTGCGGATATTGACGTATATACGGTAGAGAAAAAGTGGGGAGTTTATAACATTTATATCTTGAAGAGAGGAATGTGATGATTGTTCTCTCAAATATACACAAACTCTATGATGGGACGTCCGCAACAACTAGGTCTATTCACGAACGAGTTGATGTGTGGATAGACGATGGAACCATTAAGGCTATTTCTCCTCATAACCCCGCTCGTCCTCAGGGATCTGATGTTCATCGGATCGACTGCGCGACCTATACCGTCACCCCTGGACTTATCGACTGTCATGGACATGTGACCCTTTGGGGAGTGGGAAGTCCTGAACTGGACCGAATGCATTCCCCGGAGGCCCCGTTTTGGGCCGAACGTATCTTATATCGCACATTAGTTGAGGGAGGCGTAACGACCCTGCGGGATGTGGGTGGAGCCACCTCTGTTCTGAAGCGGCTCGTGGACCAGGGGGTGGTGTTGGGTCCACGTCTCAAGTTGGCCATTTGTATGCTCTCCACTACTGGAGGGCATGCGGATTTTCGAGGGCCGGATCGGTGCTGTGGGGAGCTGTCCCGTTTGTGGCCTGCCGGTCCCGGTCGTCCCTCCAGTATCGTCGATGGGCCGTGGGAATGTCGAAAGCGGGTAAGAGAGATTGCCGCCTGCGGAGGCGATCTTGTGAAAATTTGTGCCAGCCCGGGTGTGGTGTCTCCTACCGACCATTTGGAGCATCGGGATTTTACCCTTGAGGAAATGGAAGCGATCTGTGACGAAGCGGCCGGCCGGGGGATGTATGTGGCGGCCCATGCCCATAGTCAGAATGGCATCAAGTTGGCCATTCAGGCTGGAGTGAAAGATATCCAACACATTTCATTTATGAATGAGGATCTGGCCGAACTGGCCTATGCGAAGGGGTGTGTGGTGACTCCGACTGCATGGGTGGGGCAGAGATTGGCCCAGTCAGAGGGATTTAATGCCTTCATTCGCGCCAAAGTTCAACAGGTGGCCGAGAGTCATGCTCATGCAGTCAAATCTGCGCAAGCCAGCGGGCTCAAACTGTTAGCTGGAACTGATCCGGTATTACCCGATATGCATGGCCGGAATTACATGGAGTTGGTGGCGTTGATCGTAGAGGGCATACCGCCTCTGGCCGCGTGGTTCGGAGCGACGGGATTGGCGGCAGATCAACTTGGCCAAACTGATACAGGCACACTCGTGGAGGGGAAACGCGCCGATATCCTGGTCTGCCGGGAAGATGTGGTAGAGGACCCGTCGCGATTTGAAAACGGAGCCCTCGTGGAGGTGTTGAAAGATGGCTGGGCCTATCGCAATGGACTTCCGGGTATAAGGCAACGAACCTTTACGGATTGTGTGGACTCGGCCCTCGGATCACGCTCTTCGTCAGAACAGGATTGAACGATAATGATTCTTATGCCAATGTTTGGGTATCAGTCTTGGGTGTAGGGGCTATATCATCGCCTGTTTCAGCGACTTCTTCCATATCCACAATGAGTTCGCCCTTCGGAGAATAAAATCCCTGTCCGTCGATTTGCACAATGCCATTACAGTTTTCCTGAAAAAATTCCAGAATCCATCCGTTGAAATCATAGCCCTCATCAGTCATATCTTTTTTCACCATCTGGGTGGTGGCAATGAAACGGGCTTTTGAAATACATTCCCGGGCAATCCCGGCTTCGACATCATCAAAGACCGATATACGGTTGAAAAATGAGGTTTTTTCTCCCTCAAACACGTCCTGATAGGTACCCCGGTCGCGCACGCAAAATAACCGGATGGGCTTCCTCTCCCGGCTATAACCAAGGGATACATGAACCCAATCCCAATCTTCCAGAGCGGCTGGATCCATTTTGGGAATCAGCGGAACCTGATTTTTGGATTTGAGAAAGTCCAGAAGCAACTTCAGGGGGGGGCTATCCTCCCGCGTGCAAAACACTCGGGAATATGTCAGTTCTTCTTGTTCTGAGGATTCTGATTGTTTGGGGAATGGGATAACAGGTAATTCTTTTGCCATGATCAATGCCTCGTGTGTGTTGTGCCAATTGCACGAATGATTAAAGTAAGTAAAATGTGTATTTTGGTTACTTTACCGTGGCAAAAGCCGAGGCAGCAAGACAGAAAAATCACTGGGAAGCTTATGGCAAGGGAATATTCCCCGCACTGGGCTTGTTTTTTGTTGACAGTTTTTGAGGCATTCGGTAGACTCTGGCGCCGTTGTGACAGAGGGGAAAGGTGTTCCCGCGGTAAACCCTTCTTCCAAAATGACAGACAAGGCAATCCTTCCTTGGAATTTTAGAATCAACAAATGGTGTCTCTTACTAAACAATTCAAATGAGGAGGAAATGTGTATGGGAAAGGCCATGACAAAGTCGCAGATTGCCGATCACCTGGCTAAAAAAGCGGATGTTACCAAGAAAATTGCAACGCAAATTCTTGATGATTTTGCCGCGTTGGCTTACAAGGAAGCCAAAAATGCGTTTGTGGTACCTGGTGTTGGCAAACTGGTACTTGCGCACCGAAAAGCCAGAATGGGCAGAAATCCCCAAACTGGAGCCGCGATTAAAATCCCAGCCAAGCGAGTCGTGAAATTCCGCGTAGCCAAAGCGGCTAAAGATGCGATCTTGGGGGTTAAAAAGTAACTGTACCCTTCTCAAGGCATTATCCTGTCGGCTTTCCCCTCTCTAAGCCGGTTGGTTTGAAAGGATGAAAAGGGAAGACCATTCCTTTCCATTCAGAGTGTCTCTCAACAGCCGAGTCCAGATGTCTGGACTCGGCTGTTGTGTTATTAGGCCGAGTGAGCTCTCGAAAGACCAAAGTAGTGGGAACGCCTTTCAGGCTGAATGTCGCAACTGCCCTTCGATCCGATGATGTTTCCCTGCCCCTTGTCAGGGGAAAGGTGCAATCTTGCTAAGGTGCGCCTACGTGTATAGGCTTTCATGCAGGAGCAAGCCTAGGGAGTCGGTTCGGATGTATGTTGTCCCGGCTCTCGTCTGAGCACTGAACAATTGTTACAGGATTTTCTTTGACATCATGGCCAGCGCTGCTTCTCGTCTCGGCGAAATTTTCCTTCATCGTGGCAATCTGTCAAAAGCACATGAGTGTTATGAGCAGGCTACCGAAGAGGCCAGGCAGCGGGGATCACCCAAGGCCTTGTCAGATGCTTTGGGCAACCTGGGAAATGTCAGCGCCTTGTTAGAACGCTATGAACAAGCCGAGGCCTGTTATCGAGAAGTCCTGGAAATTCAACGTACCTTGCAAGAAGGGCATGCCATCGGGGAAACCCTGGTGAATTTAGGAAGCCTCAAAGCCGACAGGGGTGAACCGGAAACCGCCCACGCGTTTTATTTGGAAGCTATAGATTATTTGACCCCTTTAGGCCATGACCGGGCTTTGGGAATTTTATATAGCAATCTGGCTTTGCAAGAACTGCAATTAAATCGGTCCGAACCTGCCATTCAAGCCTTTCACACGGCTTTAGGCTATCACCGCACAGTCGGGAATGAAGACGGCCTGGCTACCACATACGGGCAACTTGGGAAAACCTTTCTTCATCTGGGCAATCTTAAACGGGCCGAGGCCTGTCTCAATAATGCGACTGAACATTTCATCAAGCTAGGAAATAGCACGGGAGAGGCAGGAGCCTTGCGTCTACTGGCTGACGTCTATATGGAGCGAAAAGATACCATCTCAGCACTTCGCTGCATAGAGCGTGTCGTGCAAATCGATCTGACCTATCGTCTCCCACAATATGAAGATGATCGTCAACGATTAGCCTGTTTGCGTGGTTCTTAAGCGGACTCTCGTGAAAAAATGTCTTCATTCTATTGGAAGGTGTATTGCGGAAACTTCCAAGTTTTTAACGAGTCTGTAGGGAGCGGTGCTCTTCCCCTAAAGGAATGACAATTTTCTGTTTTGGCTTTCTTATTGCCCTTGGAATCCTGCCATTTCTATCCTGAGATTTTTCCACTCTGGCCAAGGGTGAGGGATGATTTCTTTTGTGTTAACCGTGGCCCCGGCAATATCCTTGGCGCATGGTTGGGCCGTAGGGTTCAGTCCGGAATTCCCACGCCATGAGCGCGTGTCTCAAAGGCAGGACACGATCCGGAGAACCCGATATATTTTTAACTTTTCCGTTCAACAATATAGGATCGCAGATTGCCGATTTTGGCCATCACCTCATCATGTTCGCGCTCAGGGACTTTAAATTCCTTGAGTGTCGCAGCCAAATGGTTAACCACGATATCGAATTCTTTGTCGGTAATCCCCAAACCCTTATGAGTCAGTTCTAGTGGTCGATTGATCTTCTGGCAGGGTCCCCCTGTGTTGAAGCACAAGAGGTTTTTGTTTTTTTGGCGTAATTGATCTCTGGTGTCAGTTCCCATTCCCACAAAAAACCGACCTACGATCGGGTCGTCCCATACCCTTGTCAAAAAGGCATCAACGACGGCGGAGATCGCATTATAGCCTCCCAGGCGGTCATATAAGGATTTTTCTGTGTTGGCAAAGCTGAGATGCTGAAAAGCCCCAACCCATAAGAGGATGGCTGTAAGGCAAAGAATGAGTTGGAAGGGGGGCAAAGACCGTTCTTTCATGTAAATTTCCTCCTTGTTGAAACAAGAGCCCTATTTTTCGAATACATTTTAGAGGTGGCTTGGAGAATGAGAACCTCTTTCCAGAATTCACGGCAGAAGTGCGGCAATTCAAAAGCAGAATAGATTACCGATAAAGATGTCCAGAGTTTTGATCTCCAAAGCCATTATCATCATATCGAACTCTGCGTTCGCCGGACTACCCTCAACGGATTTTCCAGATTCCTTTCATAATCGTAGCACGTTATATTCTCCCGGATATGTTCCCATTTCACGTTCACGCAATAAGGGGTGTTCTGACACCTACCATAGAGCATGAACACGTTGGTGTGATAGATTGACCTCTTTCTAGGGATCAGTATTGTCCAACGTTCACACAAAAAGGGCTCACATTTAACTATGAGCTAGAGCGTAAGAATGGAAAACAATCGAGAGTACCTAACATTGAAGCGTACATCCTCAGGTCAGGGCGTGAGTGTGAGCATCACCCCCGATACATCTATGCACATGCTGTCGCAGCAGGAAGTTGAGAAGCTCAGGGAGACCAGCGAGGGCGGCCTCCATGAACTGTTCAGAAGCAGTGCCTTGGCGGTCCTGACGAGTGGGAATGATACGGACGACACGAAAGCATTTTTCGCCCGCTATGCAGATTTCGATATTGCCTTGGAGCAACGGGATCGCGGGGTGAAACTTGAGCTCATCAATGCTCCTGCCAGTGCGTTTGTGGAGGGAAAGATTATTCAAGGGATTAAAGAGCATCTCTTTTCGGTGCTACGGGATATCATCTATGTTCATAATGAAATACAGCACAATAAAAAAATTGATTTAACGACATCCAATGGGATCACCAACGCGATTTTTCATATCTTACGAAACGCCGAAATCATTCATTCTGTCGAGGATCCGCATTTGGTGGTTTGCTGGGGAGGCCATTCGATCAGCGAGGTCGAATATCGTTACACGAAAGAAGTGGGGCATCAACTCGGCTTGCGTTTCATGGATATTTGCACCGGTTGTGGGCCAGGGGCTATGAAGGGACCGATGAAAGGCGCAACGATTGCTCACGCGAAACAGCGTATAAAAAATGGGCGATATTTGGGCATCACGGAACCAGGCATCATTACGGCTGAGGCTCCGAATCCCATTGTGAATGAACTGGTCATCATGCCGGATATTGAAAAACGCCTTGAAGCGTTTGTTCGTGTCGGACATGGGTTTATCGTGTTTCCCGGCGGCGCGGGGACCTTGGAGGAAATTCTTTACCTACTCGGCGTCCTGCTCCATCCAAACAATAATGAGGTGCCCTTTCCGCTAATTTTTACGGGTCCAAAAGGAAGTGCCAGCTATTTTGAAACCATTGATACCTTTATCAAGCAAACCCTCGGATCTCAGGCCGCGCAACGGTATCAGGTCATCATTGATGATCCTCAGCGTGGGGCCTATGAAATGACGGCAGGCATACAACGGGTGCGGGAATTCCGAAAACGTACCCATGACGCCTTCTATTTCAACTGGCATCTGACCATCGACCATGAATTTCAAAAACCGTTTGAGCCCACGCATGAGTCGATGGCGCAATTGAATCTCCATGCCGACCAACCTATCCATATGTTGGCGGCGAATTTGCGTCGGGCATTTTCAGGAATCGTCGCTGGCCATGTGAAGCCCCAAGTGCTCAATGCCATTGAAAAAAATGGGCCATTTAAAATTCATGGGGATTCAACGATTATGAAACTCATGGATGAACTCCTGCAATCCTTCATCAACCAACACCGCATGAAAATTGATCAACAAAACTTCAAGCCTTGTTATGAAATTATCGCCTAGTCGTTGTCATGGTTGGCTTCTCGAGTGTTAATTTCTCTCTCAATCTCTCTAAAATTGAAGAAGAGCTTTCCTCTGTTCTTTGCAGGAAGGTCTGGGAAAAGGTTGCGGAAAAGGGCTTTCCGCGTTCGCACAAATTCCGGGTTAAAGAATTCCACTCACCATCTTCCTGTTTTTCGCCATTGTTCCCTCAATCATGCCTTGTAATACCCCCGTAGCTTGCAGTCGTAATCTTCCTTTGCGAAAAGGAATAATCGGCATTTGGATCGCCTGCCCTTCCCATCCTTTCCTCTGATGGCTCAATCGATCAAAAAATCTGCGCAAAGAGGTGTGAGAGAGATTTGATCCGAAAGGGCTGTATTTAAAGACTTCTCCGAGCCCGTTATGAAGAAATTGCTGTAGGTCTTGTGAGTCCAATCCACCTGATATCATTTGCACTAGCATATGAGAGTTTGCCCAGCGTCATGTATCGAGAATGGTCCGTCCATTCTTGTATTCCCTTTAAGATGTATCAACTCCTTCCTGGATTTCCCTTTTGTGAATTGGACGAAAATTTCTTTTCAACTAAGGAATAAAAGAAAAGGTGATCTCTGTCAAAATGCAAAAAGACCAAGTCAATGGATAAGGTATGGATTCTTAATGCATGCAATGTCCATCACCATTCAGGTCTTCCTCGTTTATTTTCAGTATGAACTGTAGGGATTTCATGTGTATTCGTAGGGTCATCCCTACGCTATTTGTTGAAAAAACAGGATCACCAAAAAAGAAACCCTCGAGCCGTATTTTGCGCCTATGACTTAAGTTATGCCTTACAAGAAGGTACTTCCGCACCTCGGCCGGTAATTTTGGCCTGGCTTTTGCCTGATATGCAAAAGTATGGGATGAAAAATTAAGTCATGAAAGGGTCTCACGTTACCTTGATCCTAATTTCTTGCCCTAGAGGGGAAATGATTTTTCGGTGTTACTGTTTTGAAAAGATAAAAAGATATGAATGGTTACTTGATCTCAGCTTGCTGGGGAATATTTATTCAAACTAAAAAAAGGAGAAATGGTATGAATTCCATGGCAATGAGTTTACAGAAATTGAGTGTGCTGCTGGTGATTCCGAGCGTATTTGGCTTGGGACCTCTTTCTGTAGTGAATGCGCAAGATGTTCATTCCCAACCCCAGACAGTTGAATCCCAACCTATGCAGAAGGAATTGATTGGGCCCAATCTCGAACCCTTTGCTGGAGCCTACAAGGAAATCTCCCAGATCCATACGACATACAAGGAGCGTATTATCCAGGCAGAGGACCCCTCCAAAGGTGAAGCTCTTCAAGAAGAGGCTAACCAGAAGATGAGTCAGGCGGTGACGGATCATGGATTGACCATCACGGACTACAATACAATTTTTCAATCAATTCAAAATGACCCGGCCCTCAAGGAAGAATTCATGACGGTTCTGAATCGAACGCGGTAAAAGAAGAATGACATAATCCCCGCTCTTCTCCATTTTTTCGATGAAGAGCAACGTCTCAACCTACACAAACCCGGTTTCTCAACGTAGGAAGAGGTAAAAGGGATCAGTTAGATGGGAGGGAACAAATGCCAGCAATGTATCAGACTCTTGGAAAAACAGTGACGTTGATGATGTTGCTTGTCAGCAGTGGATGTTCGGACTCATCCACTGACCCTGCTCCCCAAGAGCCTAAGGTGGATCAGTCGGGATTTACCGCAAGCCTATCCGGGTCTGTGAATGGTGAAGTGTCGGGGGCAGGTATTGTAACTTACCTGCCCCCCAAGGAAGGGGACCCAGTGACTGGTGTGCGTCCCGGTTACTTTTTGGTTGCGAATCTCAATTCAGATAGAAATGACAAAAGAGAGTTTCTCATTATTTTCCGAGTCCCTGGTGAGGCACAACCTGGCCATTATGATTTGGTGACACCCGATCCTTTGAGGGTGGGTGAAAACTTTGATGTGCAGGTTGAAATGGTAGAAGAAGGAAGATCCATTTCATACCAAACCAATACCGAGGGGACCATTACTTTGGAGGATTTCGCTCCAAATAGTGCTGATTCCGGTGAGAGTAATATTACTGGAACATTTCAATTTGTGACGGAAAACAGCGAAGGGGGTCAGATTTCAGCCACGGGCACGTTTGATTTGCCTTTGGGTAGGAGAATCGTATTTCAGGATTCAGTCTATTCCAGGAAGGATGTGTCGAAGGGCTGAGAGAAAGCCGCATTGTAGTCTGTTGAAGGAGTGAGGAGACGAAATTGTATGGTGAGGGCCAACATGGGTCTCAAGCGTATCTTTGGTGGGGTCCTCCTCAGCGAGGGAAGATTAGTGTTCGATCTACAGCCCGTTAAGCCACGAAAACTTTCGTGACCTGCCCCGTTCCTTGCCCTGTTGGTTAATTAACTATTCCCGTTGGGACCGGTTTCTCTTATCCAGGATTCCTACCCGTTTCATCTCTAGCTTTTATTTGACAATTTTGGCACAGTTTAAATAAAAGAGCCCCGCCGCAAGCAGCGAGGTATTCGACGGATCAATCGTTTACAGTCCTCATAAGGTAACCACGAAGCAAGATGCGGGGAAGAGGAGGGATTCACACGTTCCTATTCCTCCGTTAGAATCCAGCAAACGGGATGTCTGTGGTCAAACCTCAAAGAGCGTTCCTTCTCCTTAAAGGATG
>JBGSSO010000216.1:0-6617 GCA_041737015.1 Nitrospirales bacterium | reverse complement strand
ACACCCGAAAAGGATGCCCTGATTCCCTGGTGACTCTCCTTGAACAAGCGAAAGGCCTTGGTTTTTCCGATCAACGGCTCTGTCAACTCATCGGGAAAGAGGAAGATACCATTCGTCAGTGGCGACAGGTCAGGGGATCTGGCTACGGCACCGTCTTTAAACGGGTCGACACGTGTGGCGCAGAGTTCGAGGCGCATACCCCCTATCTCTACTCAACTTCGGGTTTCTCCTGTGAATCTCGCCCCACCCGAAAAAGAAAAATTATGATCTTAGGCGGAGGGCCGAACCGGATTGGGCAAGGCATTGAATTTGATTACTGTTGCGTGCATGCCGCGATGGCCCTAAAAGAAGAAGGCATTGAAACGATTATGGTCAATTGCAACCCGGAAACCGTCAGTACGGATTATGATATTTCCGATCGCCTGTATTTTGAACCGTTGACGAAAGAAGATGTCCTGCGAATTATCTTGACCGAACGTCCGGATGGAGTCGTGGTACAATTCGGTGGACAAACGCCCCTCAAGCTGGCCGTTCCGTTAGACCAAGAGGGGGTCAAGATTTTGGGGACACAGCCCGATGCCATTGACCGCGCAGAGGATCGAAAACGGTTTAGTGATTTGTTAATTGAATTGAACCTCCTGCAACCGCAAAACGGCACCGCACGGTCCTCACATGAAGCTCATATTATTGCCGTCAATATTGGTTATCCAGTGATGGTCCGCCCATCGTATGTGTTAGGGGGGCGTGCCATGCAAATCGTGTATGATGCCGACGCATTGGATGAATACCTTCAGCGGCACGGGATGGACTTAGGAAGACATCCCTTGTTAATCGATGATTACCTTGAAGACGCCATAGAAGTTGATGTGGATGCCATTGCAGATGGGACAGACGTCGTAGTGGCTGCCATCATGGAACATGTCGAGATGGCAGGAATTCATTCCGGAGATTCGGCTTGTTCATTGCCCGCCCATTCCCTTAATGCCGATATTCTTAAGACGATCAATTACCAAACCATTCTTCTGGCCAAGGAATTACACGTGGTGGGTCTGATGAATATTCAATATGCGGTCAAGGATGGGGCAGTATATATCTTGGAGGTCAATCCTCGCGCCTCTCGCACGGTCCCTTTTGTCAGTAAGGCCATCGGTGTGCCTTTGGCCAAACATGCGATGAAAATCATGGCAGGGCGGACCTTGAAAGACTTAGGCTTTACGCAGTGCCCACTTTTTTCCCACATTGCCATTAAAGAGGCCGTTTTTCCATTTACGAAACTTGGGGTTTCAGATGTCTTGTTGGGTCCCGAGATGCGTTCGACGGGCGAAGTCATGGGGATTGATCAAAGCTTCGGTTGGGCGTTTGCAAAATCGCAGGCCGCATCGGGAATGCCATTGCCTTTGGCAGGGACTGCTCTTCTCAGCGTGAAAGATGGGGACAAACCCGCTACGCTTGCTATCGCAGAGCGACTGTCGCAACTCGGATTTTCACTGAATGCCACTAAAGGGACGGCGGCCTTTTTGCGGACACATGGGATCACCGTGGTGACGGTGAACAAAATCAATGAGGCTCGGCCCCATATCGAAGATCTACTCAAAAATAAAGAGCTGTCCTTAGTCGTGAATACGGTGGGAGGGGCCTCTTCCCAGGATGATTCCGCGCCGATACGCAAGGCGTCCGTGTTCGGCGGAATTCCTTATTTTACGACCATTCAGGCTGCCCAAGCAGCCATATCAGGAATAGAGGCGATGAAGAAAACATCCATGGAGGTTCGCTGCCTACAGGAATATCATTCTGCGATGCCAGCCGGGTCAGCCTAAGAGCACGTGACGCGATGATGGTTTATTGATCATCCGATTTTCAGGATCTAGAGAGGGGAGTGTGGTTTCATGAAAATTCCTATGACAAAAAAAGGGTATGAGGCCCTGCAAGCGGAACTGGCCAGGCTGCGACGGGAAGATCGCCCTAAAAACATTCAAGCCATCACCGAGGCTCGTGAACATGGCGATCTCAAGGAAAATGCCGAATATAAAGCCGCCAAGGAGCAGCAACAATTTATTGATACACGGATGTCTGAGCTTGAGCATAAACTCAGTCTTGCTCAAGTAGTGGAAATATCGTCTGGGCAGAGTGACACGATCGTGTTTGGGGCCACAGTCTCCATTTTAAGTTTGGAGTCACAAGAAGAAAAACGCTATACCTTGGTGGGACAAGAAGAGGCCGATATTAAAAATGGTTCGATTTCAGTTCAATCACCGATTGGGCGTGCGCTGATTGGGCATCGGGTCGGAGATATTGTTGAAGTACATCGACCCGCCGGAGTTATTGAATATCAAATCCAGTCCATTTGTTTTGAGGAGCTATAATCGTGACTTCTGCTATTTCCTTGGTTACGTTGGTCACTGATTTTGGGGATGTCGACTATTTTGTTCCAAGTATGAAGGGCGTAATGCTCGGAATTAATTCTCAAATACGCATCGTCGATCTGACGCATCGAATTCCGGCGCATGGGGTTGAACAAGCGGCCTTTTTTTTGAAATCATGCTATCAATATTTCCCAGATGGAACGGTGCATGTAGTGGTCGTAGACCCTGGGGTGGGGAGTTCTCGAAGACCGATTTTGGCCTCAACTTCTAGGCATTTTTTCCTGGCTCCTGATAATGGAGTCTTGAGCTACGTACTTCAGGAGGAAACCTCGGTTCAAGTTCGATCGATTGAGAATAAACAATATCGATTGGATTCTGTTGGAGCGACGTTTGATGGACGCGATTTATTTGCGCCTTCGGCAGCCTGGTTGACGAAGGGGCAGGTTCCTGGTTCTTACGGTCGCCTCATTCACGATTACGTCAGACTTCCCCTTGATCCCCCTCGTATGGAAGGACATGCCCTACATGGGCGAATTGTCTATATCGACCATTTTGGCAATGCTATGACGAATATCACCCTGGTCGACATAGAGACGTTTCGATCAGTGACCAAGAAGGAATACTCCGGTCTCAAAATTGGAGAGGTCGTCATCAAGGGAATAAAAACTCATTACGAAGAAGGCGCCTTGGGATTCCCGGAAGGTCTCATAAATAGTAATGGGCATATCGAGATTTTTGTGAAGCAAGGACGAGCCGTGGACCGATGTGAATTGCACATTGGCCAAACGGTTGAGCTCATCTAGCCCGAGTTGCGCTCCAATGCTTCCGGAGGTGATGGTATTGGGGAAGATGCGCTGGACGCACGGACTACGGAAATAGCTAGTTTTAAAATAGACACCATTTGATCGAGTTCCTTGGCACTTGCCGAAAGAGGGGGCATGAGAATCATAATGGTACCGATGGGACGGATCAGCAGTCCTAATGCTCTCGCGGCCATGGCTATTTTCTGGCCAATTCGTTCGGAGGCCAGGAACGGATTTTTTTTGGATTTCTGTTGAACCAATTCAATCCCAACCATATACCCACATTGACGAATGTCGCCAACCCAAGGATCTTCGGTCAGGGAGTCAAGCGCTCTGCGAAATTTAGGGATCCGTCGTTGAAGTTTTGTGAGAGTGCGCTCACTCTTAAAAATGGCTAGGTTGGCGAGAGCCGCCGCGCATCCCAAGGGATTCCCTGCATAACTATGTCCATGGAAAAATGTTTTGCTTTCGTGTCCTTCCCCCAAAAACGCTTCATAAATGGCGTTTGTCGTCAATGTGGCGGCCAAAGGGAGATAGCCTCCCGTTAAACCTTTAGCAATAGCCATAATATCCGGAGAGATTTCTTCATGTTCACAGGCAAACATCCGACCTGTTCGTCCAAACCCGGTGGCCACCTCATCGGCAATAAATAGAATCTTGTACCGCGTGCATAATTCCCTGACGCGTTTCAAGTATCCTGGAGGGGAAGGAATGATCCCGGCGACCGCTTGCACCATGGGCTCAAGAATGAGACCTGCAATTTCTTGATGGTGTGTGTAAAGAAGTTTTTCAAGGGGATCAAGACAGGCGAGACGACATTGAGGGAAATACAATTGCAGGGAACATCGATAGCAATAAGGGGGCTCAATGTCATGGCTTGCAAAGAGGAGTGGAGAAAAAGACCTGCGGAACAGTTCGACTCCGCTGAGGCTCATTCCTCCCACCGTGTCTCCATGATAGGACATGCCAAGATGGATAAACCGAGTTTTTCGTGGTTGGGGATTCGGACATTGTTGCCAATACTGAATGGCCATTTTTGCCGCAACTTCAACGGCGGTGGAGCCGTTGTCAGAATAGAAGACTTTTTGTAACCCTTTGGGAGCTAGGCGGATAAGCGCCTTCGCCAATTGAATGGCTGGTGGGTTGGAAAGTCCCAGTAGCGTCGTATGAGCCACCTGGGTAAGTTGATGGCGAATGGCCTCATCAATACGTGGATGGCGATGTCCATGAATATTGACCCAGATGGATGCCGTCGCATCGAGATAGGCGTTGCCATCCATATCATAGACATACGAACCTTTTCCGCGTTTGATGATGAGAGGAGGCTGGCGTTCCCATTCCTGCATTTGGGTAAATGGGTGCCACACGTACTTGCAATCGTCTTTTTCTAATGCTGTGCGGGTCGTTTTGAGAGTCATGGTCGTTTTTGAGGAAATAACCTAGCGGAATCCATCGAATTTTGACAACCTTTTAGGGTCTCATTACAATCAGAGTCACTTCGAATGAGTAAAGTCTTTCCTCAAACCCACATCCGCAATTTTTCCATTATTGCTCATATCGACCACGGCAAATCCACACTTGCCGACCGGTTTTTGGAAATCACCGGTGCCGTGTCTGCTCGTGAAGCGCGTGCGCAATATCTGGATGCCATGGATCTGGAGCGGGAGCGCGGTATTACGATCAAAGCGCATGCCGTCACAACACGATTTCGAAGTTCGGATGGACAGGAATACCAGTTTAACCTCATTGACACTCCTGGACATGTGGACTTTGCCTATGAGGTATCACGGAGCCTGGCTGCCTGTGAAGGTGCGCTTCTGTTAATCGATGCCACTCAAGGCGTGGAGGCCCAGACTATCGCCAATGCCTATCTGGCGATTTCGAATGATTTAGTAATTATTCCGGTCATCAATAAAATTGATTTGCCGAGCGCCGATGTGGAAGGTGTCAAAGTCCAAATTCGAGATGTATTGGGGTTGTCGAGTGAAGAGGCCTTTTTAGTCAGCGCCAAGGATGGACGAGGGGTACAGGAGGTGCTTGAAGGGGTGGTGAAGATTATTCCGGCTCCTGTCGGCTCCATTGATCAACCCTTAAAGGCCCTGATTTTTGATTCCTGGTTCGATAATTATCAGGGAGCCGTGGTGCTTCTACGGGTCATGGATGGAGAAGTCACCCCCAATATGATGATTAAGTTAATGTTTTCCGGACGTGAATTTGAAGTCCTGGAGGTGGGCGTCTTTTCACCGAAACGGACCAAGGTGAGCCGGCTGGGGCCTGGGGAAGTCGGGTATATTTGTGCCGGGATGAAAGAGTTATCGGACACAAAAATTGGCGATACCATTACGGATTCAAAGCGCCCCACAAGCGTGGCCTTGCCTGGGTACCGTGATGTCAAACCGGTAGTTTTTTGCGGGTTATACACGACCGACAATGCCAAGTTTGAGGATCTGCGGGATTCTCTTGAGAAGTTGCAACTGAATGAGTCCTCCTTTGTCTATGAGCCGGAAACATCCCTGGCCTTGGGATTTGGATTCCGATGTGGGTTTTTAGGGCTTCTCCACATGGAAATAATTCGAGAGCGCTTGGAACGGGAATATGGACTGGACCTAATCAGTACCGCACCCACCGTCGTCTATCGTGTGTTTACCACCAAAGGCGAAACACTGGTGATCGATAATCCCTCCAAGCTTCCCGACCCTTCACAGATCGAACGGATTGAAGAGCCCTATATTAAAGCCACGATGATTACGCCGGAGCGGTATATCGGAAATGTTCTTCAACTGTGCCAGGAGCGTCGGGGCATCCAAGTCGGGCTGCAATATCTGGATCCAACCCGGTCCATGTTAATCTATGAAATCCCGCTCAATGAAATTGTGTTAGACTTTTATGATCGGCTGAAATCCCGAACCCAAGGGTATGCATCGTTAGACTATGAATTGCTGGGCTATCGCGAGTCCGAATTGGTGAAATTGGATTTATTGCTGAATGGTGAGACGGTGGATGCGCTCTCCATCATCGCGCACAAGGATAAAGTGCAAAGTCGCGGGCGACAATTAGCCGAAAAAATGAAAGAACTCATTCCCAAACAAATGTTTGAAATTGTCATTCAGGCCACAATTGGCAAACGCATCATTGCCAGGGAAACCATTGGCGCGCTCAAGAAAAATGTGACGGCCAAGTGTTATGGTGGGGATATTTCCCGAAAACGCAAATTGTGGGAAAAGCAAAAAGAAGGAAAAAAACGGATGAAACAATTAGGGCGTGTCGAAGTCCCTCAAGAAGCCTTTCTGGCTATTTTAAAGACCGATCCGAACTGAACCGCTGATGACCACTCAAGATCCACAACAACACAAAATGACCGAATCTTCCGAAAAAAATCTACAAGAGGAATCCTCGGTTGCCTCAAGTTCCCAGGATATGGAGGTATCCAAAAAATCGATTATTCGAGAAT
>JBGSSO010000131.1:0-25496 GCA_041737015.1 Nitrospirales bacterium | reverse complement strand
GGAGTGGTGCCCGCATTGCTGGTCCTGTGCCTCTGCCTACGAGAATTGAAAAGTGGACGGTCCAGAGATCGACTCACGTGGATAAAAAGTCACGGGAGCAGTTCGAGATTCGTACTCATAAGCGATTACTGGACATTATGGAGCCAACGCCTGAAACTATGGACGCTTTGATGAAACTGAATCTAGCGGCCGGGGTGGATGTGGAAATTAAGCTGTAGGTTTGGTGGTCAATGCTTCCCTTAGTTACAGTCAACTTAATCTAGGTAATTATTGAATTATGGTTAAAGGGTTGTTAGGTAAAAAATTAGGTATGATTCAAGTGTTCAATGAGGACCGTCGCCTTATTCCTGTGACCGTTATTGAAGCTGGTCCATGCGGAATTGTTCAGGTCAAAAAAAAGAGTACCGATGGCTATGAGTCCGTACAAATTGGATTCGGTGAGGTGCCGGAAAGAAAGCAGACAAAGCCTCAGTTGGGCCACTTAAAAAAAGCAGGAAATAAGGTCTGGCGTTATTTAAGGGAGTTTGACTCGGCTGGCGAAGCGAAGGTTGGTTCTTTGTTGGATGTAAATTTATTTTCCCAAGGTGAAGCAATTAATGTTCAAGGGATTTCTAAGGGAAAAGGATTTCAGGGAGTTATTAAAAGGCATAATTATGCTGGTGGTCCCGCATCCCATGGTTCTATGTTCCATCGAGCCCCTGGGTCTATCGGGTCGAGCTCTTTTCCTTCAAGGGTGTTAAAAAATAAAAAGCTTCCTGGTCACATGGGAAATAAGCAAGTCACAGTCCGAGGCTTGAAGGTTTTCGGAATAAAGGCGGAGGAAAATATCCTCTTAATTACAGGGTCTGTCCCTGGTCCGGTTGGAGGGGTAGTCATCGTAAGGAAGGTTGGCTGATGCAATCTATTGATGCTTTTCCCGTATTAGGCCAAGACTCTCGGCCTGTAGGTAAAGTTGATTTAACTGATGGTGTTTTTAGTTCCACTGTCAATCCTTCATTGGTTCATCGTGCTGTGGTTATGCAGCGGTCAAGTGCCAGACAGGGAACTGCATCTACGCTTGGGCGTGGTGAGGTAAGGGGTGGTGGGAAGAAGCCATGGAAACAGAAGCATACGGGACGTGCAAGGGCTGGTTCAAGTCGTTCCCCGATTTGGAGGGGTGGTGGGACCGTTTTCGGGCCTAAGCCAAGATCATATGCCTCCACCTTGCCGAAAAAAATGTATAGGGCGGCTCTGAGGGGGGCTTTGGCAGCTAAGGCTGGAGATGGATTGGTGGTGTTGGAGGATTTGGATCTGCCTGAAATGAAAACACGTGTATTGGTTAAATCCTTATTGAATGTTGGTGCGAGTGGAAAGGTTCTTTTAGTTATTCAGGAGGGTTTGGCTGATATTTTCCGTGTTGGAAAAAATGTAAAAAACTTAAAAGTCCTTCATGGCAAGGACCTTAATGTGTATGACGTGCTTTGGTGTGACAAATTGGTAGTAACCAAAGTAGAGCTAGAACGAATCCAGGAAATTTGGGTGTAACGTGAATCCACATGATGTATTGATCCGTCCTTTGTTGACAGAAAAAATCACCGCAATACGCGAAATGAAAAATGCAATTGCGTTCTCCGTGCATCGTCAGGCAACTCGAATTGATATTCGCAGAGCCGTGGAGAAGGTATTTAGCGTTAAGGTCGCTTCGGTGAATGTGATGAATGTTAGGGGCAAAAAAAAGCGACAAGGTCGCTTTACCGGAAAAAGGTCAGATTGGAGAAAGGCGTTCATCACATTAAAAGAGGGCGAAAAAATAGAATTGTATGAAAGCGCCTAGTATGGATTCTTTTTGTCATTTAATGAAATAGAGAGAATTAGGTTATGCCAATAAAAGAATATAATCCAACGTCACCTGGTCGAAGGGGAATGTCGGCTGTTACCGGTGAGGGGTTGTCGCGTGAAAGGCCTGTAAAATCCTTAACCAGCTTTAAATCTAAGTCTGGTGGTAGGAACAACGCTGGAAGAATTACTTCCAGATTTAAGGGTGGTGGCCATAAGCGCCTTTATCGGAAAATCGATTTCAAGCGGGACAAGTTTAAAATTATAGGCAAAGTTGCCGGTGTGGAATATGACCCTAATCGCTCAGCTCGAATTGCTCTGTTGCATTATGCAGACGGGGAGAAGCGATATATCCTGGCTCCTTTTGGTTTGAAGGTCGGTGATTCGGTCCAGGCCGGTACTGGAGTTGACGTGAGGGTTGGGAATGCTTTGCCACTTATGGAAATGCCCCTTGGCATAGTGGTGCACAATATTGAATTAAAGCCAGGCAAGGGTGCCCAATTGGCCAGGAGTGCTGGGGCTTCGGCTCAAGTGATGGGCCGTGATGAGGGCTATGTTCAAATTCGTTTAACGTCTGGTGAAATGAGAAAGATACTAGGAACGTGCATGGCTACCATTGGTCAGGTAGGGAATACCGACCATAATAACGTAACCATTGGTAAAGCCGGTAGATCTCGATGGTTGGGGCGCAAACCGCATCAGCGTGGGGTAGTGATGAATCCTGTGGATCATCCGCACGGCGGTGGGGAGGGAAAGTCTGGCCAAGGTAATCCTCATCCGGTTTCACCATGGGGTCAACCGACAAAGGGGTTTAAGACACGGAAGCCGCGAAATCAAAGCTCGCGTTTTATAATTGCAGGTAGAAAGAAAAAGTCCCGTTAATATAAGGGGGAATCGATGCCAAGGTCAGTTCATAAAGGTCCATTTGTCGATGACCATATTGCAAAAAAAGTAGAAAAGGCCAAGGAGGGAAGAGAGTCCAAGGTTATAAAAACTTGGTCCCGTCGGTCGACAATTATTCCAGATATGATCGGTTTGACTTTTGCGGTCCACAACGGGAAGAAATTTATCCCAGTTTTCATTACCGACAATATGGTTGGTCATAAATTAGGTGAATTCGCTCCAACAAGATTTTTTAAGGGACATGGGCATGCCAGGAGTGAGAAGGCAGTTGCGCTAAAGTGAAAAATTTAACGGATCTCATAAGTCATAAGTACTTGATAAGGTAGAAAAAATATATGGCTGAAGCAAAAGCAATTCTTCGACATGTAAGACTGGCCCCACGTAAAGCAAGGTTAATTGTTGATATGGTTAGGGGAAGGAATGCGGCTGAAGCATTGGCCATATTGAAGTATACCCCCAGGTCAGCTGCCAGGGTAGTTGAGCAATTACTTTTTTCGGCGGTATCCAACGCCGGTCAGAAGGATTTGGGTGACCCTGAAAATCTTAAAATCGCCAGAGCGTATGTAGATGGTGGTCCAATTTATAAGCGCTTTCGCCCGCGATCAATGGGAAGGGCTAACCCAATCCAAAAGAGGACGAGTCATATAACGATCGTTGTAAGTCCAGCTGGTTAGTCGTGCCTATATTTTCAAAACTTGGAAGTTAGGGGGGGAGAAAGAATAGATGGGTCAAAAGACGCACCCGTATGGTTTCAGATTAGGCTATACCCGAACATGGCATTCCCGATGGTATGCAAAAAAAGACTTTGCGAAGTTGCTTCACCAAGATTTGTCTATTAGGGACGTGGTTAAAAAACGATTGTATCATGCTGGCATATCCAGTGTGGAAATAGAACGATCCGGTAACCAGCTGAAATTAATCATTCATACTGCTCGTCCTGGGATTATCATAGGGAGGAAGGGCGCTGAAGTTGATAAATTGAAAGCCACACTTGAAAAAGAATATGGCAATGAAGTGTTTGTCACCGTGAAAGAAATTAAAAAGCCTGAGTTGGATGCTCAGCTGGTTGCTGAGAATATTGCCACCCAATTGGAAAAACGGGTCTCATTTCGTCGTGCGTTGAAGCGAAGCGTTGCTTCTGCTCTAAGACTTGGAGCCTTGGGGATTAAGGTATATTGCGCGGGGCGGCTGGGCGGACATGAAATTGCCAGAACCGAGTGGTATCGAGAGGGTCGAGTGCCGCTTCATACTCTTAGGGCTGACGTTGAATATGGATTTGCGGAGGCAAAAACCGCCATGGGCCAAATAGGAGTTAAGGCTTGGATATTTAAAGGGGATGCTCAAATTCCTTCTTTGGAAAAGTCGGAGCCTTCATTAGGTTTTTTATAAAGTATGGAATGATTTAAGTGATTGGAGTATTTGAAAGATGTTAGCTCCGAAAAGGGTTAAATTCAGAAAGGTTCAAAAAGGGCGGATGCATGGGAAGGCCTACCGTGGTGGGGAAATCGCCTATGGGGTATTTGGCCTTAAAGCGATGGAGCCTGGAAGAATCACTGCCAGGCAAATTGAAGCTGCTCGTATCGCCATGACCAGACATGTAAAGCGGGGTGGCAGGATTTGGACCAGGATTTTCCCTGATAAGCCTATTACCAAGAAACCTGCTGAAGTCCGAATGGGAAAAGGAAAGGGTAACCCAGAATATTGGGTTGCCCCGGTAAAGTCTGGAAGAATTTTATTTGAAATGGATGATGTTACGCAAACCGTTGCAGAAGAGGCTTTGCGTTTAGCGGGGCATAAGTTACCTGTAGCCACAAAATTTGTTATTCGTGGCGAAATACCAGTTTTGTAGGTATTGGATATGGAAATGGACGAATTAAAAAATTTAGAAAAGAGCGAATTGTTTGAAAAGATCAATAAATTGAAACAAGAGTTGTTTCATTTTAGGAGTCAATTGGCATTAGGGCGCATGGAAAATCCAATGCGAATACGTGAGACAAGAAAAAATATCGCCAGGGTTCAGACTGTTCTTCGCCAAAGAGCTGATTAGTCAACCACGATTTTGAAGGAAAGTTATTCAACTATGACACAGACCAGGGCTCTGCCTCGATCGCTAACGGGAAAAGTTGTCAGTAATAAAATGCAAAAGACCGTAGTTGTTGAGGTTGTTCGCATTGAGCGTCATTCTCTTTATGGAAAAGTTATGAGAAAAAAGACAAAGATAAAGGCTCATGACGAAGTGAATCAATGCCTAATAGGTGATCAGGTTAATATTGTTTATGCCCGACCTTTAAGTAAGTCTAAGCACTGGCGTGTTTCTGAGGTTTTAACTAAACGAGTGGCCTCCTAGAATCCTGGATGATGTGGTTTAAATATTTCTTCGCTAAATAAGAAATAGAGTTAACAAATGATACAAAATTATACTTATCTTGATGTGGCCGATAATTCAGGGGCAAAAAATGTAATGTGCTTTCATGTGCTGGGTGGAACAAAGCGTCGGTATGGATCTTTAGGGGACATCATTGTGGTGGCCGTGAAAGAGGCCATTCCGAAGGCATCCGTTAAAAAGGGTGACGTCATGAAGGCCGTGATTGTGCGAACAAAAAAAGGCCGTCGCCGGGAAGATGGTTCTCATATTAAATTTGACCGGAATGCTTGTGTTTTAGTTAATGCTCAGGGTGACCCGGTTGGGACTCGTATCTTTGGGCCCGTTGCAAGAGAATTAAGAAAAAAGAAGTATATGAAAATTATATCTTTGGCTCCAGAAGTCATTTAGGGTAGGTTATTATTATGGCTGAAAAATTTCGTATAAAAAAAGGCGATATGGTTATGGTTATCGCTGGTAAGGAGCGTGGTAAGACGGGTAAAGTCCTCCAGGTCCAAACAAAAGATGCCAGGGTCACGGTTGAAAAGCTTAATATAATTAAGCGGCATACAAAGCCAAACGCAAAAAATAAACAAGGCGGAATCCTTGAGCGTGAAGGTTTTATGGCGATTTCCAATGTCATGGCTTTTTGTGAATCTGTTAAGAAACCTTCAAGAATTAAAATGAAAACTTTTGATGATGGACGGAAAGTCCGTGTTTACCAAAAAGCTCCAACTGAAGTCTTGGATAAAAGCTGATGAAATCAAAATCTGTATCAAAGCAAGCAGGTAGAACAAAAGAAAAAGCGGTAGGTTCATCCGCTGTTAAACCGAAGGATTATGTTCCTCGGATTAAGGCAATGTACCATGAGAAAATTATCCCGGCCATGATGAAGGAATTTGGATATAAAAACCCCATGCAGGTCCCTCGAGTGGAGCGGATTGTCTTAAATATTGGAATGGGGGAAGCAGTTCAAAATGTGAAATTATTAGAAAGTGCCGCGACAGAGCTTGAGCAAATAACCGGACAAAAGCCTGTCTTGACTCGGTCCAAGAAAGCTATCGCGGGATTCAAATTGCGTGAAGGAATTCCAATAGGAGCGAAGGTCACCTTAAGGGGCGCAAGGATGCATGAGTTTTTGGACCGGTTGGTATCCGTGGCTTTACCCAGAATTCGTGATTTTCGTGGGATCTCACCAAAAGCTTTCGACGGACGGGGGAACTATACGCTCGGCTTAAAAGAACAGCTGGCATTTCCTGAAATAAAATATGATGATGTTGCATCAATCCATGGGATGGATATTACGTTTGTTACAACCGCTCAACGGAATGATGAAGCCAAATCTTTATTGGCCCACCTGGGAATGCCTTTTCGGAAACCCTAGGGAGGGAAAGGAGCGAACGTGTCAAGGTTAGCACTAAAAAATAAGGCCAAACGAAAACCAAAATTCACATGCCGCCACTATAATCGTTGTACCCTTTGTGGGCGTGTGAGGGGATTTTTGCGTCGGTTCCTTATGTGTCGAATTTGTTTTCGTTTCCTTAGTTTGCGTGGTGATATCCCTGGTGTAACCAAATCCAGTTGGTAGGCTTGTGGTAAGCAGTTTTAGTTTGTAATTGGCAAATAATTCAATACGAGGTTTTTAGCATGTCGATGACTGATCCTCTCGCAGATTTATTCGTGCGAATTCAAAATGCGGGACGCCGTGGCCACGATTTGGTTAAAATCCCATCTTCTCGGGTAAAAAAGGATATCCTGCGAATTTTCAAGGAAGAGGGATTTATTCGTGACTACAAGTCAGCTACGGGTACCAATGGGCACCCAGTTATTGAAGTTTCGCTTCGATATGCTCCTGGGCGCCAAAAAAAATCATTTATAACTGGGATAAAAAGGATCAGTAAGCCTGGGTGTAGAGTCTATGCCGGGAAGGAAGATCTTCCACGAGTGATGCGTGGATTGGGATTGGCTATCCTGACTACTGATCGGGGATTATTGACCGATGAACAATGCCGGAGTTCCCAGGTAGGTGGTGAAGTTTTATGCCATGTGTGGTGATTTTGGATACTTTTTTTACTTGGATTTTTAAATAATAGGTTAATCATGTCGAGGATTGGACGAAAGCCGATATCAATTCCCAAGGGCGTCGAAGTTCGGGTCATTGATGGGAACGTTTTGGTGAAGGGGCCTCTTGGGCAACTTCAGTGGGGTCTGAACCCGGGAATACTGGCCAGTGTGGAAAAGGAAGAAGTTTCGTTATCCAGAAATAACGATTCAGCAAAGCTTAAGGCGCTACATGGACTAACAAGGGCGGAACTCGCTAATCAGGTAAAGGGAGTCAAGGAGGGTTTCCAGGAAAACCTTGAAGTGATGGGGGTTGGATACCGAGCGCAAATTCAAGGAAGCGAATTAAGCTTTTCTGTCGGGTATGCTCATCCGGTGTCAATAAAATTGCCAAAAGGAGTCGAGGCGTCTGTTGACAAGCAAACATCAATTTCTCTTAAGGGTATTGATAAGCGAATGGTTAGCTTGGTGGCAGCTCAAATTAGAAGTATGAAAGTTCCGGATGTGTATAAGCAAAAAGGTATAAAGTATGTTGGTGAAATCCTTCGTAAAAAAGCTGGCAAAGCCGGCAAAAAATAGGTTGAACTTGTGAATATACTTGAAAAACAAAAAAGGTTGCATAAGCGGAGTCGGCGGGTGCGGTTGCGCATTGTAGGATTATCTTCTCGTCCACGATTAAGTGTATTTAGGAGTAATTCTCATATCTATGCCCAAATTATTGATGATGCGGATGGTCGTACTTTGGTTTCCGCTTCATCCTGTGACCCTGGGTTAAAAGATAAAATAAAATCTGGTGGCAATATTGAAGCAGCGAAAATGGTGGGACAAGCAATTGCTGAACGGGCAAAGGCCATACCTATTGAACTAGTGGTATTTGATCGAGGTGGAAGATTGTATCATGGTCGGGTAAAGGCTTTGGCGGATGCCGCTCGTTCAGGTGGGTTGAAATTCTAATCTGGCCCAGCCTCAAATTTTGCTAAAGGGAAGGATTCACTTCTGTGAGGGTTAATGTTGAAGAGCTCAATTTAAAAGATAAGCCGGTTGTAATTAACCGTGTAGCCAAAGTGGTGAAAGGGGGAAAACGTTTTTCCTTTTCGGCTTTGGTTGTTGTAGGTGATGGCGATGGTTGGGTGGGTGTGGGAAAAGGTAAAGCAACGGAAGTTCCCTCTGCCATAGCTAAGGCCGTGGCTCATGCAAAAAAAAATCTTATCAGGATTCCACTTAAGTCTAACACCATCCCTCATGAGGTGCATGGGTATTTTGGTGGAGAGCACATTGTCTTGAAACCGGCAAAACAGGGTACGGGTATCATTGCTGGAGGGGCCGTACGTTCGTTATTGGAGGTGGCTGGCGCTCAGAATATTGTGGCGAAAACCCTAGGGCGTGGGAATCCGTTTAATGCCGTGAGAGCGACTATTCAAGGCTTAAGCCAACTTCGTGATCCCTATGAAGTAAGGGAGATGCGTCGAACGGCCGTCGGGATGGAAGATTAATTGATATTAAAATAACCAGTGAGGAAACCTGGAAACCATGGTGACACCAACCAATCTCTCAATTACATTAAAGCGAAGCACAATAGGCCATCCAGATAAGATGCGTGTGGTTTTATTGGGGCTCGGACTTAGGAAGATTGGACAGACCGTCAGTCGTCCGGATACAGATCAAGTGCGAGGATTAATTTATAAGGTCAGGCATCTTATTGAGGTTGCAGTTTCATGAAGCTACACGATTTACATCCGTCTCCAGGTTCAAAAACCAAGAAAAAACGCCTCGGCCGTGGCCCTGGGTCTGGGTTAGGAAAGACAGCTGGAAAAGGGCATAAAGGGTTATTAGCCCGTTCTGGTCGGGCTAATCAAGCTGGTTTTGAAGGCGGGCAAATGCCACTTGCCCGCAGATTACCCAAACGTGGGTTTACAAATATTTTCCGGATCCAATATTCGGTGATAAATCTTCAAGATCTAGTTTCTCAGGAAAAAACCATGAATTTTAACCCAACGTTTTTTAAGGAAATTGGGTTAACTAAAGGGCGAAACCCACAAATCAAAATACTTGGTACTGGGGAAATTGATCGCCCGATTGTTGTTGAAGCACATAAATTTAGTGTTACTGCCAAACAAAAAATTGAGAATGCCGGTGGGCAAGTAAAGGTGATCGGCCGTGCTTGAGCGGCTTATCACGAGCCTTCAAAATATTTTTAAAATTCCGGAGTTGCGTAGCCGGGTAATATTTACCTTGTCTATGCTCGCAGTTTATCGGATTGGGGCTCATGTCCCCACACCCGGGATCAATAATGAAGAGCTTTTTAAGTTTCTCACCGAAAGAGGCGGGGCCCTGATGGGCTTCCTTGATATTTTTTCGGGAGGTGCTTTATCCAGGCTTACGATTTTTGCCTTGGGCATTATGCCCTATATTAGTGCCTCGATTATTTTACAGCTTCTCACGGTCGTTGTTCCGCATCTTTCGAAATTAGCAAAAGAAGGAGAACGAGGAAGAAAGACAATCATTCAGTACACCAGGTATGGAACAATCCTAATTGCCTTGATTCAGGGATTTGGTATTGCTCTCGGTCTGGAAGGAATGAATGATGGAGCATTTGTTCTTGACCCTGGTTGGCCTTTTCGGTTGATGACAGTGATTACCTTGGTAGCTGGAACGGCCTTTCTTATGTGGTTAGGAGAGCAGATAACTGAACGAGGTGTTGGAAATGGGATTTCTCTTATAATTTTTTCCGGCATAGTTGCCAGCCTTCCAAGTGCGGTGGTTCAAACATTTGATTTATATCAGGTTGGTCAAATCAGTCTTCTTTTACTGTTAATCCTTGGTGTCGTTATGCTGGCAGTAATGGGAGCCATTGTCTTTTTAGAAAGTGGACGAAGAAAAATTGCAGTGCAATATGCCAAGCGAATAGTTGGGCGCCGGGTATATGGTGGTCAAAATACTCATATTCCTTTGAAAATAAATACGGCTGGTGTTATCCCACCAATTTTTGCCTCTTCAATTATTGCGTTTCCAGCCACGATAGCCAGTTTTATACAGGTACCGTGGGTTCAAAGCATCGGGTCCCAATTAGCTCCAGGTTCATTGCTTTATACGATGCTATACGTTGGAATGATTATTTTCTTTTGTTTCTTCTATACAGCCGTGGTGCTTAATCCTGTCGATATGGCTGACAACATGAAAAAATATGGTGGATTTATCCCAGGGATTCGACCTGGGCAAAAAACTGCAGATTTTATTTATAAGGTATTGACCAGGATTACATTTGCTGGAGCTATTTATTTAGCTATCGTATGCGTTATTCCCGAATTACTGATTTACCGACTCAATATGCCTTTTTACTTTGGAGGTACCTCACTTTTGATTGTCATTGGAGTGGGGTTGGATACTGCACAACAAATAGAAAATCATATGCTCATGCGGAATTATGAAGGTTTTCTTGGAAAAGGTTCCTTGAAGGGAAGAAGTGGGTAACAGAATGAGGGTTATTTTTCTAGGTCCTCCTGGAGTTGGAAAAGGGACCCAGGCAGATTTTATTGCCCAAAAATTCAGTATTCAAAAACTTTCAACCGGAGATTTGCTGAGGGAGAGCGTTGATAGGCGTACCAAGCTTGGAAATGAAGCGAAGCTTTTTATGGAACGTGGTGAATTAGTTCCTGATGATGTGGTGATTGGTCTAGTTGAAGAAAAATTGGTGTCCACGGAATGTCGAAATGGTTTCCTGTTAGATGGATTTCCTCGAACGGTAGCCCAAGCCAATAAGTTGGCTTCGTTTCTAGAAGAGAATGGAGAGGCCATTGATCGGGTTGTATATTTTTATCTTCCACAAGCGGACATAATTGAACGAATAAGCGGGAGACGAAGTTGCCCTAAATGTAAGGCCGTATATCATCTCAAGTCCATCCCACCCAAAAAAGAGGGGGTGTGCAATGTGTGTGAAATGCCCCTTGTACAGCGAAATGACGATAAGCCGGAAACTATTCAATCACGATTGGTGGTATATCAAAAGCAAACAGAGCCCTTAATCCAATATTATAAGGACAGGGGAATTCTTTCAGAATTGGATGGATCAGGGGTAGTTTCTGCAGTTCAGGAGCGATTGGTAGCTCTCCTAACGCAACCTGGATAGAATGATCATCATAAAAACGGCTGAGGAAATTGAACTCATTGCTCTTGCCGGTAAAATTGTTACTCAATGTCATCAATTGCTGGTTCATGAAGTGAAGCCCGGTATAACTACACTGGAATTAGATAGACTTACGGAGGAATGTATTCTTGATTTAGGCGGAATTCCAGCATTTAAAGGGTATAGGAACTATCCCAATAGCCTCTGTGCATCCATTAACGAAGAAGTAGTTCACGGAATACCCTCAAAGCGTGAATTGAAGGATGGAGATATCATTGGGTTGGATGTTGGAGCCATTGTGGAAGGGTTTTACGGGGATGGAGCTGTGACGGTTTCGGTTGGGGCGGTGCCTGAAATTACTCAATCGTTGATTGGAGTCACCCGAGAAGCTTTACAAAAAGGAATTGAACAGGCTGTTGTGGGGAATCGTCTTTCGGACATTTCATTTGCAATTCAAACGCATGTAGAAAAGCATGGGTATTCGGTTGTCCGTGATTTTGTGGGCCATGGTATTGGGCGTCAGTTGCACGAAGAGCCGCAGGTCCCAAATTATGGAAAACCAGGACAAGGCCCACGTTTAAAGCCTGGGATGGCACTTGCTATAGAACCAATGGTAAATATAGGAGGATATGCAGTCAAAGTCCTGAAAGATGGATGGACGGCAGTCACTTGCGATAGATCCCTTTCTGCTCACTTTGAGCACACCATCACAATCGAAGCGCATGGTCCGCCTCGCATTTTAACAGGATGGTCCTAGGTTTGGAGGTCAAGTAAAGTTCCTAATGGGGAAAGAAGATATTATTGAGGTTCAAGGGTCGGTTACCGAAACTTTGCCGAATGCGATGTTTCGGGTTCAGTTGGAAAATGGGCATAAAATATTAGCTCATATTTCTGGGAAGATGCGGATGCATTTCATTAGAATTTTGCCAGGAGATAAGGTGACAGTGGAACTATCTCCATATGACCTGACTCGTGGACGGATTACCTATCGGTTTAAATAGAGGTTGTAATCGTGAAAGTCAAATCATCAGTAAAACCTATTTGTGTTAAATGTAAGGTCATTCGCCGCAAAGGGGTTGTAAGGGTGCTCTGCACAAACCCCAAACACAAGCAGCGACAAGGCTAAGATCCGTTGATGTTCGGTAGGGATTGATTAAGCCAATTCCCAAAGAGAGGAAAGTATGCAATGGCTCGAATCGCAGGGGTAGAGTTGCCGGTAGGAAAACGGATTGACGTTGGATTAACCTATATTTTTGGAATTGGTCCGGCCAGTTCACGGGATATTTTACGAAAGACAGGGGTATCTCCTGAAACGAGGGTGAAGGACCTGCAAGAAGATGAGGTGGTCCGTTTACGTGAGACAATTGATAAGGATTACGACGTAGAGGGTGACCTTAGGAAAGAGGTCACGATGAGTATTAAGCGTTTGATGGATATTGGCACTTATCGCGGGTTACGACATCGGAAGGGTCTACCCGTGAGAGGCCAAAGGACGAAAACAAATTCACGAACGAGAAAAGGACGGCGTGGAGCGATTGGCGGAAAAGTCAGGAAATAAGCTGCTGAAAGGGACCTTTCATGAGTGTTAAAAAGGGAAAAAAGAAGGAAAGAAAAGTTTTACAAGTTGGGATCGTGCATATCATGGCCTCTTTCAATAATACCATCGTGACCATAACGGATATGACCGGTGGGGCTGTAACCTGGGCAAGTGCGGGTAGCCAGGGATTTAAGGGATCCAGGAAGAGTACCCCTTTTGCCGCTACGCGTGCCGGTGAAGTGGCTGCAAAAAAGGCAATGGAGTTTGGCCTTCGACAAGTGGATGTCTATGTGAATGGGCCTGGATCTGGACGAGAAGCCGCAGTGAGGGCACTTCAATCTGCTGGCTTGCGGGTCAATCTTATTCGTGATGTGACGCCGATCCCCCATAATGGGTGTCGGCCTCCAAAACGAAGACGAGTGTAATTTTTTAGAGGGTTATTTTTAGATTATCGTTTTTCGTGAACGGGAGATAGGGGGAGAAAGGCCATGGCCAAATATACTGGTCCTGTATGTCGGTTATGTCGGCGTGAAGGTGTAAAGCTATTTTTAAAAGGGACCAGGTGTATGACTGAGAAATGCGCTATTGAGCGTCGAAGTTATCCACCTGGACAGCATGGGCAGTCGCGGCGAGGGCGTGCGACAGAATACGGCACTCAACTTAGGGAAAAGCAAAAGCTTCGGCGTGTGTATGGTATGCAGGAACGACAATTTCTCAATACCTACCACCGAGCTGTTCGCCGAAAGGGAATTACGGGCGAACATCTGTTGAGCCTGCTTGAGCGAAGACTTGATAATGTTGTCTATCGCCTTGGATTTGCCTCGTCACGTGGCCAAGCCAGGCAGTTGGTTAATCACGGCCATGTGATGTTGAATGGCCGAAAAGTCACAATTGCTTCAGTGACTGTGAACATTGGGGATATTATCGAAATCAAGGAAAAGAGTCGCCAGCTTGTACCGGTCCAAGCCGCTCTAGAAATTACAAGTGGCCGAGGTGTGCCGAATTGGTTAGAGATGGAGCGAAATTTATTAAAGGGTACCGTCCAAGCCATTCCCACTAAGCAAGACATTGATGTATTGGTCAATGAACAAATTGTAGTGGAGCTGTATTCACGGTAATTGTACTGCCGGAGATAGAGCGGATGTTGCGAATTGATCACTTACATGGCCTTGGGACCAAGAAAGGGAGACGCGATCCTTATGATAAATAGCATGAAGGATTTCCAAATACCAACGAAGCTGGAATTGGAAAAGGAGACTGCTTCACCTACTTATGGCAAGTTTACAGCTGAGCCATTTGAACGAGGTTTTGGAACCACCATGGGGAATTCCCTCAGGCGAGTTTTACTCTCCTCGCTTCCTGGGGCAGCTGTCACCTCCGTAAAAATTGAGGGAGTATATCATGAGTTTTCGACCATACCCGGTGTGACCGAGGATGTTACCATTCTCATTTTGAACATTAAGGCATTACGGTTGCGTTTACATTCTGATAAGGCTAAGGCTATACGGTTGAAAAAGAAAGGCCCTGGCGAAGTGTTAGCCGCAGATTTGTCTGTAGACCCGGATGTGGTAATCTTGAATCCAGATTTTCATATTGCCACCTTAGATAAAGATGGGATGTTAGATATTGAACTTATTGTGAAGCCCGGACGTGGATATGTCCCCGCAGAACGAAATAAAGAAGAGGGATTGCCAATAGGGGTCATTCCGGTAGACTCGGTTTTTTCCCCCATTAAACGGGTTAACTTCAGTGTGGAAAGTGCTCGGGTTGGTCGGATTACGGATTACGATAAACTGATTCTGGAAGTGTGGACCGACGGAAGCATATCTCCACAGGAAGCTGTCACTTCAGCAGCAGGAATTCTGCGCGACCATCTGGATATTTGCCTGCCATCTGAGGAGAGGGGTGAGCCAGTTCAAGAAGAGGGTGGAGATGAGAGTAAGATGTTGATTAATCAACATCTGTTTCGAAGTGTGAATGAGTTAGAACTCTCGGTTCGCGCTGCAAATTGCCTGAAAAATGCTAACATTAAATCTATAGGTGATTTAGTTCAGAAAAGCGAAAATGAAATGTTGAAGACCAAAAACTTTGGGAAAAAATCCTTAAATGAAATTAAAGAGGTCTTAGCGGAAATGGGGTTAGCCTTAGGAACCAAAGTGAGCGAAGTAACAGAATCCCATACCTAACTTTTTTCAAAGGACGTGTATTGTGCGCCATCGAAAACGCGGAAGACAATTAGGACGAAATAGTAAACATCGGTTGGCGTTATTTAGAAATTTGGTGACATCACTCATGGAGCATGAGCGAATTGAAACCACGGAGGCCAAAGCGAAAGAGCTTCGTGGTATCACCGATAAATTGATTACGCTGGGGAAGCAAGGAACCCTTCAAGCCAGACGGGGTGCCTTGCGTGTATTACGGACCAAGCAAACTGTTCAGAAACTATTTGATGATGTTGCCAAGCGTTTTCCTGAGCGGAACGGTGGGTATACAAGGATTATTAAAACTCGCCAACGACCAGGTGATGCTGCAAAGCTGGTGGCTATTGAATTGGTCGAAAAAGGAAATGAATCTGAGAATGCGGTAGTTTCTTCCCCATCCGGTTAGGAATATATAAGACTTGGTCTTTTGAAATTATATTTCTCACTGCCTTCGTTTCTCAATTTTAGCTTATCCTCCTTCATTATTTCACAGGGTTAAGGTCTTTTATTTACTTGGCCTAGACCCTGTGCTATTCTTTTTTATGGGTTTTTTACCCTAAGGGTGGACTTTCGACCGAGCAAGCATTAATGCAATTTTATGGTACGAGGACTATTTTAACTCTGCTTGTTTTTAGTATGGCAGTGTTTATCGGATATCGTGTGGTGAATCACATGCAAACGCGAAGCCAGGAAACCACATCGGTGACTTTAGATGAGCAGCAAGGCGCAGATGCTTGGATTCATGGGTTTACTTACCGCCAAACTCGATCCGGATCCACAAAATGGGTCGTAAATGCGAATCAGGCTAAGGTGTTTGAAAAAGAGCATGTAGCTAAGTTGGAGGTAGTCCAGGTGCGGCTTTTTGATAGTGCATTTCAGAAAGAACAATTGCAGATTACCTCTGAAGAAGGTGTAATGAATACTTCCAATAGTGACTTTGAGCTAGTAAGCAAAAACGAGAAAACCGTAATGACCTTTGAGGCTGGTTTTCAAGTATTTTCAGATAGATTGACCTGGAATGAACAAGCACGACAGATTTATACCCCGGATCAAGTGACAATTAAGGGAGATGGGTTAATCATCACTGGAACAGGATTAGAGGGAGACGTTGATAAGAATGAATTTCATTTGCTCAAGAATGTTCGTGCTGAGGTGGTGTCGCCATAAGAGTTTCGTCGCCGATCTCACTTGGGTGGTTGATATTCTGGATAATTTTGGTTCTTGCCCCCATAGTAGGAAGAGGAGAAGGACCGAAAACCTCTACGGTCATTACTTCCAATACGATGACGGCCAGTAGCGAAAAAAACCAAGCTATTTTTCAGGGTTCGGTCAAAATGGTTCAAGGCGAATTGGTCGTACATTCTGATGTGATGATCGTGTATTTTAAAGAAAAGTCCTCCTCAGATCTCTCTTCTGCCACAACTTCAGCAGCCAAATCAGAATCTGGGAAAGAAATTAGTTATATTGAAGCGAAGGGGAAGGTTAGAATTGAAAAAGGGGAGAGTCGAGCTACTAGTCAACATGCCTTGTATTACAAAGCAGAGGAAAAAGTTATCCTGACGGGATCTCCCGTGGCCTGGCAGGCCGGGACTAGGATTAGTGGACCAAAGATGACCATGTTTTTAAAAGATAACCGGAGTGTGGTGGAAGGTGGAACCCAAGTAATTATTGAAGAATCAGAGCAAAATTAAAGATTGCCAGGAGTGTCAAATTGGATTCATTGGGTCGTTCAGAGTATTTCATACTGGGCACAAAATTACTGTTAGATTGTGACTGAAAAGGTTGGGCCAACTAATTCATAATTTAATCGAACAGGCAGGATGCCTGATGGTTGATCATCAGGTTGAGCCACAGGATTTGCTATGATCAGTAACAGCAAGATTGAATTAGGGAAACCCAATGCCTGAAGCACTGGCGAAGTCTCTTCACAAAATTTTCGCTAAAGATTTAAAAAAGAGTTTTAAGGGTCGCCAAGTTGTTAGAGGCGTCAGTTTGGAATTGTTGGGAGGAGAAGTTGTTGGCCTTCTAGGACCTAATGGTGCTGGTAAGACTACAATCTTCGATATGGTCGTCGGGCTCTGTCAACCAGATCATGGGGAAATATTTCTCAACAACCATGAAATAACTGCCCTGCCGATGTACAAACGGGCGAGGCGAGGAATTGGATACTTGCCTCAAGAAGCTTCAATTTTTCGGAGGCTTTCTGTTGAGGATAATGTGTTAGCTGTCTTGGAGACATTAGATCTCTCCACGTCTACCCGAAAAGCCAGATTAGATGAATTGTTAGAGGAATTGGATCTGACTCGGCTTCGCACGCATGGTTCCTATACCCTCTCAGGTGGAGAGCGTCGACGCTTGGAGATTACCCGAGCATTAGCTACGAACCCAAAGTTTTTACTCCTAGATGAGCCCTTTGCCGGTATTGATCCAATTGCGGTGGGAGATATTCAAGATATTTTGACCAGTTTAAAAAAGAAAAATATCGGCATTTTGATTACAGACCACAATGTCCAAGACACGCTTTCCATTACCGACCGAGCCTATATAATAAGCGAAGGAACGATTTTAGAAAGTGGGCCACCTGATGTCATTGTAAATAGTCCAAAAGCCAGGGCTGTCTACCTTGGCGAACGCTTCAAAATGTTCCAATAAAGAGGAAGTGGGTTTCTGCAATGGATCTTCGGTTAGACCTTCGGTTATCTCAAAAGTTGGTGATGACACCCCAACTGCAACAAGCGATTAAGCTGTTGCAACTCTCTCGTTTAGAACTTCAGCAAGTGCTGGCTCAACACTTAGTAGAAAATCCCCTTTTAGAAGATTTGGCATTGGAATCCCAGGAAGAAGAAGCTTCGGTGGGGGAAGAGCACGCAGAGCCGGCGAAAGAGTCTGATGCCGAAAGTGAAGTTTCAGGGGAGGTCGCAGAGGTTCAACCAACCGTCAAGGAAGGGGAGCCTTTGTCCTCAGAAGAGTGGGACAATATTTTAGGGAATGACTGGCGGCCTGCTCAACGGGATGAGGCCTACTCGGGAGATGAAGAATTTCCTTCCTATGAACAAACTCTCACTAAACCGACTTCTCTTGAAGAGCATCTAGATTGGCAACTTCGTCTCTCTTCTCTCGCAGGGGATGACCGGGACATTGGCAGAATGATTATTGGGAATTTGGATGAAGACGGGTATATGCGCGTGCCTCTTCCCGAATTAGCTGAAGACGCCAAATGCTCTGTTGAACATGTTGAGGGGGTGCTCCGCCAGATTCAGCAGTTTGATCCTCCAGGAGTTGCGGCTCGGGATTTAGCAGAATGTTTATTGATCCAACTAGACCATCTACAACATGATGAGACTGAATTCACCGCTCATCTGCATGCTGCGGTGCCCATGAATGTGGTGGCTGCTATCTTGAAAGATCATTTAGTCGACCTTCAGAAAAAACGGTATCAGTCGGTTGCCAAAACATTGAGCGTAACTCTGGAGGAAGTCTATGAAGCTGTTCGGGTGATAGAGAGCCTAGAGCCGAAACCAGGTCGCCCCTATTTTTCGGATAGTAACTCGATTATTATTCCGGATGTCTACGTCGTGAAGTATGAAGGGGAGTGGGTCGTGCTGTTGAATGATGATGGTCTCCCTCGATTGAGAATTAGTCCGTATTATCGGAGACTCCTTTCCCACTCTGGAGAAGATGCGGGGAACACGAAAAACTATCTTGAGGAGAAATTGAAAGGCGCGCAATGGATTATTCGGAGCATTGATCAGCGGAACAAAACGATTGTGAAAGTCGTCAAAAGCCTTGTGAAGTTTCAAGAAGCGTTTTTGGAAAAAGGGGTTCAGTATCTTCGGCCATTAGTCTTAAAGCAGGTGGCCGAAGATGTGGGTATGCATGAGTCAACAATAAGCCGAGTGACGACCAATAAATATTTGCATTGCCCTCAGGGCATTCTTGAACTGAAATTCTTTTTTAATGCAGGAATTCAGCGGGCTGACAACCGTGGAGAGGATATGTCCTCTGTGACAGTTCGTGAGATGATTCGGGAGATGGTGGCCCAAGAGGATGCAGCCAATCCGTTGAAAGATCAGGAGATCGTCTCCAGACTCCGTCATAAAAATATCTTGATTGCTCGTCGAACTGTAGCTAAATATCGAGCTGAATTACATATTGCTTCTGCTAGCCAACGAAAGCGAATTCCCACATAACTTTTCACAGCGGACTTCAGGCCTTAGACACAATTGTGAATATTGGAGGTAATTGTTCTCATTAAGTTTCTGGTTCCCGCTAACCTGGTTGGCCAATGAGTAGGTCCATGCCCGATGATTGCGAAAGCGTAATGATGCCGAATGAAATACCTGCATCTTCCTTGAAAAACGATCCCTTGCCTCTTCAATTGATGATGGTGACGGGGACGTCGGGGTCTGGAAAGACCCAAGCTTTGAAGTGTTTGGAAGATTTAGGCTTTTTCTGTGTGGATAATCTTCCACCGGCCTTATTTCAAAAATTCACGGAATTGTGTATTCAACCAGACAAAGATGTGAAGAAGGTGGCCTTGGGGATTGATATTCGTGAAAGGGCTTTTTTTGAAGATTTATTGAGCAATCTCGAGGCCTTGCAAAGTGATGGCTGTCACGTTGAATTGCTCTTTCTAGAGGCACATGATGATATTTTAGTCAGGCGTTTTTCTGAATCACGGCGTCCGCATCCATTACTCCCACATCGGCCGATTATTGAGGGCATTCAATTAGAGCGTGAACGGCTACAAAGTCTTCGGGCTAGAGCCCATCGCGTGCTGGATACGTCAGAATTTTCCGTCCACGACCTCAAAGCCTGGATTATTAAACATTATCGAGAGCGGGGTGAAGGACAAGCCCTGAAAATTAGTCTCATGAGTTTTGGCTATAAATTCGGGGTGCCCTTCGATGTGGATATGGTATTTGATGTTCGATTCCTTCGCAATCCTCATTTCGTGCCTGACCTTCAGCCATTAACCGGGGAACACGCCGATATTCAACGCTTTGTCTTAGACACCAGGGAGGCTAAGTTTTTTCTCGAGCATTTGAAGGAATTATTTGCTTTTTTGTTGCCATTGTTCGAAAGGGAACAACGAAGTTATGTCACCGTTGCTTTCGGGTGTACGGGCGGGCGACATCGGTCGGTGGCGATCGTCCTATGCATGAAAAATACTTTGAAAGCATTGGGTTATGACGTCACGATTCACCATCGAGAAATATCAAAAGAGGTTATGCCAGGGTAGTTTCATTTCTTCCTTGATTAGGCTTTTCGTCAGAGTCAGTTCCTACATTTCAGAATTTTCTGCATTTAAAATCCCTCCTTTTTTATCGTAATATTTTTCTGAATTGAAGATCCTGGACCCTCATTAAGCAGTCTTGAATCATTAAGCCATTCCTAAAATAAGGGGAATGCAACTCGCGGTATCCTGCTCACATATAGTGAGTTTCTCCAGGTAAAGCGATTAACAGATCTAGGTAAAAACACGACATTAAATTGGGGGATGGCATTTACAGGGAGAATTCCGATAAAACCCAATTGAGGTCAAGGGCCTTTTGCCGACTATTGTTGGATTGAAAAACATGAACGCAAGCTGGAGAGGCATGGCAGAAAGGGTCAAAGGATTTTCGTGGAAAAGCCAGAATGTTACAGGCGTGGATGTGGGGTCTCGACTGTTGAAGGCGGTGACTCTACAACCGGGACACGCATCCCCTATCTTAAGGGGTATTGTGATTGAATCCCTTCTCTTTAAGCCTAATCCAAATTCTCAAACTGATCTTGAGCCTGACCGACATCTAGTCCAGTTTCTTCGAAACCAGTTATCCCCTTCTCCCCGGGCAGTGGGGATTTCTGTTTCGAGTCCTCACGTGTTGTTGAAGAGACTGGCACTTCCCTATATGTCGGAAAAGGATCTTCGAGAACACCTGGCTTTGGAGCTTGACCGGTATATTCCTCTTGATGCTCAGGGTGCCGTGTGGGACGTGTATCGACACAAAGATTCTGCTGCCTTGGACAACGAAAAAGATCAGACATTTCTTGTTGTAGCGAAAAAAGAATTCATTGAGGCGCGAATGCGACAATTTGAAGGGCAGGGGATGCACGTCCGTTTTGTCGATGTGGATGCTTTTTCACTCGTGAATATGGTTGCCTACAACTATGACCATGAAGGAACGTGGATGATTGTTCATCTTGGACCAACCGGTATTCTTACGGTGATTATGGAGGAAGGGCATCTTGTGCATATGCACCAAGTATCCTACGAGGTCGAGTGGTATGGAGACTTGCTTGACGGGGTGCAAGCGGCTTTAGAAACTGCGGGTGATGGATTTAAGTTAGGCGCCTCGGAAACTCTACTTCTTGAACAATTTTTCAATGAAACAATTAAGCAGGTCACCGAAACTATCAAACATGTTTCAGAAGGAAATGACACAGGATTGGTGCGGGGCGTATTCCTGTCAGGAGGGTATTCGATGCTGGAGGGACTTCAATCGAGACTCGCTGAATCATTGGACGTCTCTGTAACCCGGGTTAACCCGTTTAACAAAATCATGGTCCCTCAGGAGATGCAACAGGATTGTCGCTTTCAGAAAGCTTTGCCGTTATTTGGTGTTGCGGTGGGAACGGCATTGCGTGGGGCAATCCCTCATGATTGAAATTAATTTAGCTCGATCACTTCAGCGTCCAGTGAATCCTCATAAGTATTCCAGCCTGGTTTGTTGGCTAGTGGGTGTGGTGGTATCCGTGGGTTTTGTAATGGCGAGTTGGTGGTGGACGCAATCTTTGCAAGAACAAGTTGATGCATTGCTCCAAGAAAAGATAGTCAAAATGCAGGATTTGGTTCAGATAAAGGATAGCCTCAAGAATTTGCAGCGTTTTAATGAACAAAAAGTCCTCCTTATGACCTCCATTGAGCAGCTTAGTGATCAGGAGAGAGTAAAGGCTTGGCCGGTCATTTTGCTGGATGGAGTCAGTCGAAATGTCGAAGAGCTTGATATCTGGTTGGAGCGGGTACAACTTGAATCACGGGTGGTGGAATTGCGGGGACAATCGTTGGCACTAGAAGATATTGGTAAATTTATTGAGGGGTTAGAGAATGATGGAATTATCGTGAGTTTACCTGTAGTGGAAATTCTTGATCACCCAGGAGGAGAATCAGACGTCTTTTCATTTTTGATTCGTTTTGTATGGGATCAACAGGTGACTACATGATGGCACAGTCGAAGTCACTATCCCTTTGGTGTCAATTCGGTTTCATGGTTGCAGTGATGCTGTTCTGTCTTTTGGGTATTCACTTCGTGATGTGGGATACGATGAATGACTCCATTGAACAGTTGCAACAGGAAGTTTCTCGCCTAGATCAGGAAGGTCGAGGGCTCACCAAAAAAACAGAATCACTGAATGTCTTAGAGAAGGAAATCAACGCATTACGTGAAAATTTAGCCACTCGAGTTCAACAATTTCCTGAAAATATTGAATCAAAAATCTTTCGAAGGGATGTCATCCAAATTGCGAAGCGAAGGAGTGTGACAGTTCGGGTATGGAAACCTGAACGTCCTTTGACCGAACTTCAGCATTCTGAATTTTCTATACCTATTGCTCTGAGAGTAGAAGGAAATTTCCAGGGGACAGTTCAATTTTTGGATGACTTGCGGCAGCTTGCATGGGTTGAACGTATCCCTTCCATTACCCTGGCCGGAAAGCCGGATAATGAACATTCACCTCTCGTCATCACGAATCTGGTGATGCACGGGTTAACTCCCTTAGGTATTGAACATGTTCAACAGCTGCTTAAAACATAATCGAGTCGATCAATGTCTGGTGGGCTTGCGAGATCACGGTGTCATATCCATGTGGGGTACGGTCTCCACCATGGCTGCATACTTGAGAGGGTGCGCGAGCTACTCGGTCTGTGTTTGGGGCGTGCTGATTTTTATTGGGTTAATGGGAGAGGCTGCCTTGGCAGGAACCTTCCCATCGCCTTCTCATCCAAGCACACTAGTAAGAACCAGTCTAGCTCAGGATAATGCACGACACACTGACGTTAATCGTCGAGACCCTTTCAAACGGATACCTAAGCGCCTGCCAACTCCCAAGGTTTCGAGCCAATCACATCCGGAACCGAAAATTGTTCCCCTGGCAGATAATCCAGGCTGGAGACTTCTCGGGGTGATGCATGGCCAAGATGGCCACCAGGCCGTCATTCAAGTATCTCCAACGGAGCGAGTGCTGGTGCAACCTGGGGCTGAGCTTGCTCGATCAGGCTGGACAATTAAGACCATCAGTGAAGAGGAGGTGCTATTTGAGCACCTCTCTTCAGTTTCCCCAGTGAGGGGGGCTTCCCCGACAAGAACCTTCATTCTCTCTTTCCCCACCATTCAATAATAAGCATGAATATTTTGGTTGAGAAAGCCTGAAAAAACCTTCATAATCCATACTCTCGAGTTTTCGGTGAGAACTCGTCAAGTCGTGCGCGCGTGTCGAGAGGGGTTGTTAAGCGTTCAACAATACCCGTCTCCTAAACTCGCAGCTACATGCTTTGAACGTATGGGAATGACTAAGAGGGAACATGCCACTGGCATGAGCGTTTAATCCGCCCAAAAGGAATGAAATGTTGAGATATTTAAATGCGGGGGAATCCCATGGGAAAGGTCTCATGGCGGTGGTAGAAGGAGTCCCGTCCGGTTTGCCGGTCACGGCCGAAGGGATTAATGTGGATTTGATCCGCCGACAGGGCGGATATGGGCGTGGCGGTCGGATGCGAATTGAAAAAGACCGGATTGAATTTATTTGTGGAGTTCGAAAAGGGAAAACTTTGGGAAATCCGCTAGGGCTGTTGATCTGGAATAAAGATTGGGAAAACTGGAAAGACATTATGGCGTCCGAACCTGGTCCCCCCTCCACGGAACGAGTGGTCACTCGTCCACGGCCTGGCCATGCAGATTTGGTTGGAGCCATTAAATATGGTCATAGGGATATCCGCAATGTGCTAGAAAAGGCCAGTGCCAGGGAAACGGCCATCAGGGTTGCCATTGGTGGAGTGGCGAAATCGTTGTTGGCCGAGTTTGACATGCGAGTGGTTAGTTATACGATGGATATCGGAGGGGTTGCAGCTCCCAGTCCGAATGACCCGTTGATGGCGTATCAAAATGCAGAACAATCTGAGGTGCGATGCCATGACCCTGAGACGGCAAAGAAAATGGTTGAACAGATTCGGGCAGCCAAGCATAAAGGAGACTCCTTGGGCGGCATATTTGAAGTTGTGGTCACGAACGTTCCGATCGGGCTGGGAACTTATGCTCAATGGGATCGGCGCCTGAGTGCTCGCTTGGCGTTTGCTGCGATGAGTATTCAAGCTATGAAGGGAGTAGAAATTGGAATGGGATTTGAGTCGGCCCGCCGCTTTGGTTCTGAAGTGCATGACGATATTTATTTCGACAAAACCACAGGACAATTCATCAGGAAATCAAACAATGCCGGTGGGTTAGAAGGCGGCATTACGAATGGGCAACCGATCGTTCTACGAGTGGCCATGAAACCCATCGCGACTCTCTATACTCCCAAAGACAGCGTGGACATCGAAACGAAGGAACCGTTTGAGGCCACGGTAGAGCGTTCAGATATTTGTACTGTTCCGGCTGCCGGCGTTGTGGGAGAAGCGGTGATTGCATATGAAATGGCCAATGCCCTGATTGAAAAATTCGGTGGAGATACGTTGGATGAAATGAAAAGAAACTTCGAGGCGTATCAAGAGTATGTCCGCACATTTTAAGCATCTTGCCCTGAGCTCCTCTCGTGGCAGGGTTCTATCGTCTCTTGGGATAAGACTGTTTTGTGGTGACTTCCGCTAGATGAAGACCTCTGAATTCTCGAATCACGTTCCGGTTTCTTTGGGAGATCGGAGCTATCAAGTCCTAATCCAACCCCGTATTCTGCCTCAGATTGGCCGTGTGCTTCAGGATGTTGGATTATCAGGGCGAGTTGCCATTGTGACCAATCCAGTCGTCAATGAGCTCTACGGGCGGGTAGTTCTCCGTGCCTTAAAGGGATGTGGGTTTTCTCCATTTCTTGTGGTCATTCCCGATGGAGAAAAGGCCAAATCCATGTATTGGTTGTCAAAAATACTGGATGAACTGGTCACACAACGATTTGAACGCCAGGAGGTGGTGTTGGCGTTAGGTGGGGGGGTCGTGGGAGATGTGGCAGGGTTTGCGGCCTCTGTTTATCTGCGCGGTGTTCCATTTGTCCAGGTGCCGACGACATTGGTGGCTCAGGTAGATTCAAGTGTGGGAGGAAAAACAGGGGTCAACCATGCAATAGGGAAAAATTTGATCGGGGCGTTTTATCAGCCACAGGTTGTTGTTGTTGATCCGCAGGCGTTGCAATCTCTTCCAAAGCGTGAATGGGTCGCAGGGTTAGCGGAGGTAATTAAGTATGGCATGATTGCCGATCAGAAGTTTTTTGCATATTTAGAACGACACGTTGATGGCTTACGAGAAC
>JBGSSO010000071.1:0-6196 GCA_041737015.1 Nitrospirales bacterium | reverse complement strand
CCGAATGGTTAGCCGGATGGATCGAGGAACAATTGCTGCCGGGAAAACATTTGGTTGTTGAGAAGGGAGTGAGGGGCCCCTTGCGTCCCGGGCATATCGCGGTGTTGTTAAGGAAATTTACCAATGCGCAGGTGTATCTTGAAGCGTTGCAGCGCCACAACATTCCCTGCATGGCCGATGGTGAGCGGCATTTTTACCGGCGTCAGGAAGTGATTGATGTGGTGAATGTGCTTCGCGTCCTGGATGACCCCACCGATGCCCTGGCCCTTGTGGGCATTCTCCGGTCTTCGTTAGGCGGGCTGACGGATCAAGAGATTATGGATGTGATGAAGTTTGGACCGTTGGATATCCGGCAGGCTCAGAGACTTAATGAATGGGCTTGTTCACAACAGTCAGTCATTCGGGGCCTTTTTCAACGGCTGGCCTGGCTTCATGCTCAGGCAAATCGACTACCTATTCGGGAATTGATTGATCACCTGTTTCAACAGCTTCCTCTCGTGGAATTAGCCGCGGCTTCGAGCCATGGTGAGCAGGCGGTGGTGAATGTCTGGAAGCTTCGTGACCTTATGGGTGAACAGGCGGCCATTCCTTCTTTATCGTTTTCTGCCTGGGTGGAGCGATTGGTCGATTCCCTCATGACCCATCCTTCAGAGCCGGAGGCCCCTTTGGCCGAAGAGACGTTAGACGCGATCCGTGTCTTAACGATTCATAAGGCTAAGGGACTCGAATTCCCCGTGGTGATGTTACCCGGGTTGCATCAAAAGGCGACAGGGCTGGATCGCGGAGCACAGATAACTTTTGACTGGATTAGCGGCTTATACGGTTGTACGTTGCCACCTGTGTGGAATGCAGGTCAGGTTCCTCTGTGGGAAAAACAACGGATTCGAGAAGCCGCTGAACAGCGACGTGTGCTATATGTCGGAATGACCAGGGCCCGAGAGCGATTAATCTTGTCAGGGGGCATACTTGCGAAGCGGGGTGGGGAGAGCCTTTTGAGTCTTATTCAGGAGATTGTTGAAGGAGAGTTTGGAAATTCAGAACTGAGTGTTGTGCGTGTGGGAGCGGTGTCCATTCCTCACACCGTTGTCACGCCCGCAGTGCTGAAGTTTGTGAAGCCCCCACAGCCACATGCTCATACAGACGGTGGCCATGAGGTGGTGATCTCGACACCACAGTGGGACGCGCGTGAAATGAGATGGCAACAGACCAATCAAGCGGAGGCCTACGTCAATCCCTCTATGCTGCATCAGCAGGCGAGATCGGTTCAGGAACGGGGGGAGAGAGGGCAGATTTCCCGTGGAATCAGTCAGCATCTCGGAACTTTAATGCATCAGGTACTGCAGCGATGGGATTTTCAGATTGAGCCGGGGATGGTTCGGAGTGCTCTTGTCGCTTTTTGTGAACGTCAGCTCTCGGGCGAGCTGGGGGAAGACAAGGATGAGGTGATTAGAGAACTGGAAGCGCTTTTTGATCAATTACTCCCTTCACCGGCATATCGGGAATTACAGCGGTCGACCATACTGGGTCGGGAGGTTCCATTTGCGGTTCCATTGCCTGTCGGTCATCATGAGCCTTCCTTCCCACGGACCTGCGTGATGGAGGGAGTGATGGATGTGGTCTATGAAATCGATGGCGACGTGTGGGTTGGCGATTATAAAACGGATCAAGTATCCTCTCGCACGGTGGCGCAGCGAGCGGAGACCTACCGGGAACAAGCGCATGCCTATGCGCGGGCGGCAAGCCAATGCTTGGGTCCTGCGGTCAAAGGGTGTAAACTCTTTTTTATTCGTCTCGGTGAAGTGGTCACGGTGGCTGTGGGAATCGATGGAAATATGTTTCAATACGAACAACAAATGGCAAGGAGGGAGCGATGAGAAATTGGAGGATGACGATGTGTGTGGGGGTCTATCTCATCATGATGGCCGCGGGAGGGTGCGCGTCTGACAAGCCAGCGCCGTTGACCGCCTTGGCCCCTCCTCCAAATGTGGATACCCAAGTGTTGCAGCTTATGACCGACGGCAAGCGCTTCTTTGACGAAGGCCGGTGGGAAGCGGCGCGACAACAATTTCAGTCTGCTGTCCAACAACAAGCCGATCTGGCCGAAGCCCACTATAATCTCGGGTTGTGCATGGACAAAATGGGCGATCAAGCCGGAGCAAAAAAACATTTCATTGAAGCTGCCAACCTTGCTCCCGGCAATAAGGTGATTTGGAATTCTCCACCCCTTCGGCGGTATGGCAATGTTCCCGATGCACCTACGCAAGCCACCTCGGCTCCGGTAATACCAGGATTCGGTGGGGGGGCAACTCCAGGCGGCGGGGGTGGGGGTTTTTAACCTGCTGATTGGGGTTTTCTCGGAGTCTGAAAAGAAAACGTGAAGAGGGGAGGGTTATGTCTTTTTGTAGCCCCGGACAATCATGAACACGCCGACCGCAATCATCGGGATACAGAGTAACTGTCCCATCGTGATCCACTGGAAGATAAACCCTAAATGACTATCCGGTTCACGGAAAAATTCCACAAAAAAACGAGCCACCCCATATCCGCAGATGAAGGTCCAAAACATGGTTCCCGGTGGGGTTGACCGTCGGTTGATTAGCCATAAGAGAACAAAGAGTGCAATGCCTTCCAGGCCTGCCTCATAAAGTTGCGAGGGGTGTCGGCACTCCGGGCCGCCATGGGGGAACACCATGCACCATTCAACGTCGGTCGACCGCCCGAATAATTCTCCGTTGATAAAATTTCCCATCCGTCCAAAACCCAACCCAATTGGAGCCGCTCCTGCTGCCAAGTCGGCGATGGGCCAAACAGGAAACCCACGGGTTTTGCAAAAGATCCAGATCGCGACACAAGTTCCGATCAGCCCGCCGTGAAATGACATTCCCCCTTCCCACACGGCAAAAATTTTGAGGGGATGGTCCAGATAAAAGGGAAGGTTATAAAACAGCACATATCCCAATCGTCCCCCGAGAAAGACGCCAAAGGCGGCATAGACAATAAGATCGGATAATTGTTGTGGTGGGAGAGAGACATTCCTTGTGGCGGCTCTGGACTTGATGAGCCAATAGGCCCCTGCTAATCCTAGGAGGTACATGAGGCCATACCATCGAAGTGCCAGGGGCCCGATACGAAAAAAGACCGGATCAATGTCCGGGTAGGGGAGTCGCGCAAGGTCCGCCAAAAGGGAGACAGGGTCGAGGGCCATCATCCGGCAACGTGCCTTAACTCACGACAGAGGTGCCCGGAAGACGGGAGTGTTCCAAATAAAGGTGAAACCGCATTCGGTAGCCAAATGGGAAGACGGCGTGCCGCATTCTTTGCCCGGGGCAGGCCAGTTGGTACATCGTTCTTCTTGGAAAGTGGCAAAATGGCTACCGGCAAGGGTTTGTGGAGCAGAATAGGGTTGCCTTACACTAACAGGAGACGGATCTGGTCAGTTGTTCGGAAGACATCACGACATCTACCTACCATAAATGCGGATGAAAGAAAAGGCGTGTTGGCTGTAATCGGAAGTCTTGATCTTGACGAGAGGCATAGACGTTATGGCTGAAATGGGATCATCGTCTCGTTCGAATGGTGCAGAAATCATTCTGGATTGCATTAGTGACGGGGTGATTACGATTGACCTGCAGAAACGTGTGACCTTTTTGAATCGTGCGATGCAGAAGATGTTGGGGTACAACGTCGATGCGGCGGGGACACTCTTAGCCTGTGATGTGCTAATCCAAAGCAATATTTGCTCGACCAAGGAATGTGTCCTGGAGCGGGCTCTTCAGGGAGAGCGGGTGTCGAATTTTGAAGCGGTGGTTCGTCGACGTGATGGCGTACATATTCCGGTGAGCATTAATACCGACTTTTTATTGGATAAGGAAGGAAAGCTGATCGGGTTAATCGAAGTCATCCGAGATATCTCGCTGGTTCGCGAGTTAAGTGCCAAGGTGGAAGAGGTTTCGGAGCTCAAGCATCGGCTGGGAGAGCAGACCAAGCTGGATAATATGGTTGGTCGATGTCCTCGTATGCAGGATATTATGGCAAAATTGCCGATCATTGCCGCTTCGAAATCTTCCGTCCTCATCACCGGAGAAAGCGGAACGGGCAAGGAATTAATTGCCTGTGCGTTACACGCCCATAGCCCGAGAAAGCATGCCCCTTTCGTGGTGGTGAATTGCTCAAGTTTATCCGAGGGCATTCTGGAGAGTGAAATATTCGGTCATGTCAAAGGGGCGTTTACCAATGCGTATTTTGATAAACCGGGCCGGTTTGAAATTGCCAATGGTGGGACGATCTTCCTTGATGAAATCGGGGAGATGAGTGTCGCCACTCAAGTGAAATTGTTGGGGGTTCTTGAGCGGGGACAGTTTGAGCGGGTTGGATCCAATGACACGGTCACGGTGGATGTGAGGGTGGTCGCGGCCACGAACCGGAATCTGGAAGAAGCCGTTCAGCAAGGACGGTTTCGGGAAGATTTGTATTTTCGTATACGAGTGATTCCGGTCGTGCTGCCCCCACTTCGTGAGCGAACGGGAGATATTCCCCTGCTCGTCAATCACTTTCTCGAAAAATTCAACCGTGAAATGGGCAAGCATATTGTCAGCTTGTCTCCGCAATGCTTAACGGCTCTCAGTCAGTACCCGTTTCCCGGCAACATCAGGGAACTTCAAAATATGATTGAGCATGCCTTTGTGTGTTGTGAAGAGGATACGATTCAATTTGAGCATCTTCCGGCCGACCTCCATCGGTATTGTTGGGAACATCGGGAATGGACCGATTCCGAATCACTGGAAGCCTTGGAACGACAAGCCATTTGCCGGGCGTTGGAAAAGTCAGGTTGGCGGCTGAAGGAAGCTTCTCAGCAGTTAGGGATTGGTCGATCGACCTTGTGGCGGAAGGTCAAACAATTTGGAATTACCCAAACAACTTAAAAACGTTTCATTTTGGTCTTTGTTGTTACCTAATAGTGCCAAATGCAATAAAATGCTATATTTTCAATTACTTATACATTTTAACCTCATACAATTTAATTTTATTGGTTTCATTTTGAAACGTTAATGGGAGGGTGAATTATATAAATTCTTTATTTATCAGTGACTTGCGCGGAGTTTATTGCGGCATATGGATTGCTTTTCTATCTCATTCAGTTACGTATTGATTTTATTATTCTTTTTGCTGTGAGAAGGAGTGCTTTCTATGGATTGTCCGCGTTGTCAGGGAATAATGATTCAAGACAAGTTTGGTGATGTGGCTGATGAATCCGGGGCCATATATTTTTCGGGTTGGCGGTGTATTACCTGTGGGGAAATTTTGGATCCGGTGATTTCTGAAAATCGTCGGCATCATCATGAACCCCTCATCGGGCGGTCGCGTAAAAAGTTTGCCACGCAACTAGGGTAAGTGTTTCTTCCCATCGTTCTTCTGTTCGTATCCCTATTGTCAATTGTGCATGTGTGGCGAGAGACCCGAAATCCTCTTGAGTCCCTGAGGGTTTCGGGTTCTCTTTGATTCATGGTCTAATGGTGTGGTGAGAAGAGGTGACGGTATACCGCGTCGCATATGTGAAATTTTTTATGAGTGTCTGTGACAGAAGGAGATTATTGAATGGCTGCTGAACAAAACCCGGCCGGTCCCGCGACCCCACCCAATCAACCTGAAGGCAATCCATTGCCGGGCGTGAAACATATCATTGCGGTGAGCAGTGGCAAAGGCGGAGTCGGCAAATCCACGGTCACCGTGAATTTGGCGGTCGCGCTTAAGCAGCAAGGCTACGCAGTAGGATTAATGGATGCGGATGTATATGGGCCCAATATTCCTCTGATGATCGGTGTGTCCAAAGAGCCGGGTAAGGAAGGGGACAAAATTCTGCCTGCCGAAGGGCAGGGAGTCAAAGTCATTTCCATGGGATTTTTCGTTCCGGAAGACACGCCTGTGGTGTGGCGGGGACCCATGGTCCATTCGGCGATCCAGCAATTTTTTCGTGATGTGGTATGGGGGGAACTCGATTATTTACTGATCGATTTACCGCCTGGTACGGGAGATGTGCCGTTGACGTTGTCACAAATCGTGCCGTTGACCGGAGCGATTACCGTGACTACTCCGCAAGAAGTGGCTCTACAGGATGTGAGAAAAGGCATGACGATGTTCAAAAAAGTCAATGTTCCGTTGCTCGGGGTGATTGAAAATATGAGTTATTTTGTGTGTG
>JBGSSO010000067.1:0-14811 GCA_041737015.1 Nitrospirales bacterium | reverse complement strand
TGTTCGGGCTGGTTGCGGATGATGTGTTGTATCTGAAAGCCGACGAGACGTTGTCCCCCTTCTTTGAAGAACGGGAATTAGAGCCATTCCAGTATGAAAAACACGGCAAGACCTTCAAGATGTCCTACTATATGGCTCCCGAGGAGATCTTTGAGGATCCTGCGGAGGCCAAGGGCTGGGCCCTGCGATCGTATGAGGCGGCCGTTCGCGCAAAGAAACCAGTAAAGAAGCCCAAGAAACTCAAGAAGAAGACATGAGCCGGAAGTAATATGAGCCCACATCGTGAAATTTTTGCATGGAGCATTGCCTGCATGATGATGCTCGCGTTAGTGACCGGGGCCGAGGCTAAGAACAAGCCTGATCTTCTTCAGAAGACCCTGACTCATGGCGGTCTTGAGCGAACCTATTCTCTTCATTTCCCGAATGGTGTGTTGCCTGACGCGCCACAGTCTCTGGTTGTTGTTCTCCATGGTGGCGGTGGTGCAGATGCCCAGACCATGGCGAAGCGGACAGGCTTGAATGCCATCAGTGACCGGGAAGGATTTCTTGTCGTGTATCCCGCCGGCATCGACGGACAATGGAACGATGGGCGAGGCAAAACCTTCCGACGTGCCAAGGACAACTCTGGAGTCGATGATGTCGGGTTCATCTCTTCTATCATTGATCTCTTTGTGGACGAAGGCATGGCCGATCCAGACCGAATCTATGTGATGGGGCTGTCTAATGGGGGCATGATGACCTTACGCATCGGCATTGAACTGGGGTCGAAGCTTGCCGCAATCGCGTCCGGGATTGCCAACCTTCCGGCCCGTCTTTCCGAGAACCGGCCCGTTCAGCCGTTACCTGTTCTGATGATGAATGGAACCGACGATCCGCTGGTGCCATGGAATGGAGGCCCAGTCCATGTCCTGGGAAAAGATTACGGGGAAGTGCTCTCCACAGAACAGACTGTCCGATATTGGGTGGATCGTGCCGGCCTGCCGTCGACGCCAAGCAGACGCATGCTGCCTGATTCTGTGCCAACCGACGGATGCCGAGTGGAGGTGGTGACTTATAAAAAGGAAGGCGAATCGTTAGAAGTCATTCTGTACGCGATGAAGGGGGGAGGCCATAATCTTCCCGGCGGGAATACCCCTGATCGCCCCCGATTAGTTGGTCCCAAATGTATGGATATTAATGGGGCAGAAGTGATCTGGGAATTTTTCAAGAGACATTCCCGAGTTGCGCAAGACAATTCAAAGACCGCGGATACTCTGCGTCAGTAGCCGCTCAGCAACCGCCAGCATCAACCGAATGTGTGCCCTGGCCAAAAAGAGTTTCGATCGGCCTCTCTGCGACTGATAGAATTGCTGCCATGATACGTAAATTTTTCTATTTTGCTTATGGATCCAATATGTGCACAAAGAGGCTCCGTGAGCGAACGCCCTCGGCTCAGCCAATCGGGATTGGTTCTGTCATGGAGCATCAATTGCGGTGGCACAAGAAAAGCCGGGATGGATCTGGAAAATGCGATATTTTTTTTACCGGAGATCCGGATCATCAGGTCCAAGGAGTATTGTTTGAAATCTCTGAGTCCGAGAAAGAACGACTCGATTCGTTCGAGGGATTGCATCACGGGTACGAGGAAAAGATGGTGGAGGTGATCACCACATCTGGTCTTGTTTCAGCCATTACCTACTACGCAACCATAATTGATGAGAAGTGCAGGCCTTATGAGTGGTACAAGCGGTATGTGGTCGAAGGAGCGATCGAATACGGGCTTCCTGAAGGCTATGTGCAATTGCTGAATTCTGTTGACGCCATTAAAGATCCAGACCAGGATCGACACCAAAGTGAAACCCGCATCGTTGAAGGCAGCTGACCTTCATGGCTGGAGGTGTGAGCGGAGGACGCGAAGGCGTGAATAGCTGAACCGTAACCTAAGCCTATTGGGGCCTACCTGCCACTATGAAATCATGGGAGACCACGACATGCCATACGTGAATAAGCAAATCACGACGGGTGCCACAAGGAAACAGAAGTCTCAATTGGTTAAGGAGGTTACTGATTCCCTCGTGCGCATACTCAAAAAGAACCCGGAGCATACGCATGTCGTCATTCAAGAAATCGAAGAAGAAGGCTGGGGGTTTTCGGGACTTCTGACTGATGAATGGCATCGGTTCTGCCAGACGCATGGCTTGCTCCCGAGTATGAGTCGCAGAGGCAACTGTTAGGATAACGCGGCGGTCGAGTCCTTCTTGGGGAGCCTGAAAAAGAAGGAAATCCGCCGTCACATCTTCAAGACTCGGGAAGCCGCGCCAGCAGAAAACTTCGATTATATCGAGGTGTTTTATAATCGGGCGAGACGTCATCAGCACCTGGGCAATATCAGCTCAACAGAGTATGAGCAGCAGATGGCAAAACTAGGCTGCGTGTCTACGGAAACGACGCAAGTTTTAACCTTACATAGCTCGGGTCCAATTTTCGGGGGGCACTCCACTTTCCCTGCCTATCAACTAGGGCACAGAACACAACAAAGCCTGACTCATAGAAGGAGTCAGGCTTTGTTGTGTCCGTTTCGAGGGGAAGATGTTGGTGTGATATGAAGCGACCGAATCAAGCAAACTCTGGACTAGAAAGCTTCCTGTCAGGAAAAAATATTTAAACCTGAGAGAACACGTGGGATGCTCTCGCTTTTTTAGGAAGCGATTTCTCGGAGAGCATAACTGAGATTTCGATGATGTTCATTAGTTAAATAAATCATTTCCCAATTGTATCTGTTGCAAAATTCGTTAACAGCTTCAACGACTCCGTACCTTTCTCTTTTAAGCCATTGTCCGGTTACATAATCATGCCCGGCTATAATGCCCCCCTTTTTAACTTTTTTTCGACAAATCTCTAATTCTTTCGCTACATTTTCATATCCATGATCTGAATCTAAATAAACCCAATCAAACAATCCATCTTCAAACTTTTCAAGTTCTACGGTGGAAATTCCCTGACAGATAGTCACTTGTCCTGAGCTGAGTTCCTTCTTGAAAAGGTCTTCTACTATTTTCTTGTGAGACTTGTAAAATTCATTACCCCAAGAATCAATTAAGTAAAGTTTTTTGGGCTGTGTCACAGCTAAAATCTTTTCAGAGTATTTCCCTCGAGAAACACCAACTTCACCAACAATGGAATGCTTGGGTAAAAAATTTAGAAGTGTCGGCTTATCGGTCAATACTTTTAAATTCTTCATCTGGTCCATTGTCAGATCAAATTTAGGAAGGCGTTCCTCAATTTTTGGGGCCTTTTTAAATTCAACTTCCCTCACTGTTTTGGCGAGGGTTTCCCATACCTGTGCTCTCAGTGTTGCAGGTAATAATTTAGAAATTTTTCTTAACAATTTTGCATTCCCTTCCAAGGCTATCCGCCCCTCATTGAGTTAGCGATTCATGAGATTTAATTAATGGGTTGTATTAATTTCATATAATTTCTTACCGGAGGTCATTCGCTAATACTGTAACTTTCCTCATATAAAAATCAAGTTTACTGGTGGTCTCCTTAATCTGAACACCCCAAGACAATCCTTAAGTGGACAGTAACCCAAGGATTTATGCCAATTTGGTTAATGGCAACTGCGTGAAATATGCCGAATGTGGTGTCTATCCAGTCTGTGTCTGATATGGTCGAATGCCAAATGCCGTTTCAACCTTAGTTTGGCCTCACCCGGAATTTCAAAGGCATGCAAGGAAATATCCTTATTTTTTTCTGTCTGTCGACCAATTGATGCATGCTCAGGAATGCTGATAACGAGACGTGCAACGTTGCCGGAGGGAACCCCCAATGCGAGAGCGGGTACTGCAAGTTCTCCCGTTGCTGCACGACCAATTCGGTGGCTATGGGTGGCATCTTCTACAACAACGACATGTGCGAGGCGTGCAAAGAAGGCAAATATATCGCCATCGATGGGGCCCATGCCACCTATATCTGTAAGAAGGATTCCGACTGTGAGGCAGGCCAATGGTACGGTGATGGTCTCATCGCGCTCCTTTATCTTTCTCCCGCCCTTTCTTTTCAAAATATCATGTGTCTGTCGTTCCTCTTTCCATGTGTCTTAAAGTTTTTTGGAACAGTTTAGGAACACTTTTGTGTTTCATCCTGTGAGAATGGGAAGACCCGAAATGGAAGGCGGGCTGCTTATGGAGAAGGGAAAATGGCATTTATCGCTGATATATATGTGAAATTTTGCAGATACTTTCCTATGGTATGGACTGTGTATTGTCATAAGGATTATGCCGTTCTAGAGATATGAGAAAAGCCTTAAACTTTCACGACAAAGACAAAGATTGAGGAGAGAAAAATATGAACAGTCAGCGGACGTACTCCATCTGGTCTTTCGCACCTCTAATTGTCGTCATGACGTTTCTGGTGGGGTGCTCGAATCAAAGGCCGGGAATCTATCCGAATGCGCATCTCCAGGAAGTCGGTGAGGAACAGGCGGAGAAGGACATTGTGGCATGCGAAAAACTCGCCGATGACCATGTCTCTCAATCCAGTGCCGGAAAAGAGGTTGTTGGAAAAACAGCCGTTGGAGGCGCATTTGGGGCTGCCAGCGGTGCCGTTGTCGGAGCGATTACCGGTAATCCAGCGATTGGCGCGGCGATTGGCGCTGCCGTTGGAGCGACGCAGGGACTTTTACGGGGGCTGTGGGGAGCCGCCAATTCCGAGCCCAACCCCGTCTATCAAAATTTCGTGAACCGCTGCTTAGAAGAGGCCGGGTACGAACCAACCGGATAAGCAGGACCAATCAGAGGATGGTGATCTTAATGCAGACGGTGGGTTAGGGGGTGATGGGTTGGACCGCTTGGCTGTCCTGTGCCAACGTGTTCTCTAAAAACAGGGCTTGTTCCAGTGACCGGAAAAATTTCTGGTAGGGTTCGGGATCTTCGACGGCCCGCAAATAAAACTGGGCGCTTGCCCGCACGACCAATTGTTTTTCGTTTCGCGGTCGTACGGTGACGGTGAGTCGAACCACATCATTACGATGCCAGAATGGTCCCCATGAGAGATAGGTTTTACTGAACACGAGAAGACTTTGGTCGTCGTAGAGGTGGTATAAGGGGTCATAGCCATATTCTGGTCGTTCAAGGGGCGCAAAATATTTGCCGGATACAATGCCGAGTTCTTCATCAAGAACCTCCAACTGAAAATTCAGATCCTGCATTGTGGACAGGATGGCTTTGAGTAGGGTTCGACGATCGGTCATGTCGAATATCCGGCTTTGGGCCGCTCGTAACTTGACCTGACTGGCTTCAGACATCCAGATCTGTTCCCGCGCATCCCACTGATTTTCATGTCGCGACTCATACGGAGTCAGGCAACCCTGAAGCAGCAGTCCTGCCGCGAGGAGGCAACCGATAGGTAGGGCGTTCGTAAGATATTTCAGATGGCCATGCATTGGGATACCGACTTCTGACTATTCTTTGGAAATAAACAGAGAGCGCTCCAAGGTGGCGAAAAAATTCTGGTAGACTTTTGGATCCTCAATCGGTTTGTTGTTGTAGATGGCATTCGCCCGGATCATCATGTGTCCTTCGGTCTGGGGCCGCACGGTGACCGTTATTCCCATGACATCAGTATAATTGGGTTCCGCAAAACGGGCTGCTGTGACCAATCCCATGGGTTCGTTGGCGCGCTCGATGATGAACCCAAGATCTTGTAGTGCCGCGACCACCCCGCGCATGGCTTGGGAAGGATCCGTGACCTCAAATGAACGTGATTGATAGCTGCGCAGTTTCATTTGCGCTGCGGTTGGTGCTAATAAATCCGGTCCGGGTTGTGGCGGGGCACATGCCTGGAGTAACAATCCCCAGGTTAAGAGGAGTGCAATCCAGACCGGTTGTTTGTGTTCCATACGTCCTCGCTCAAATGGTGAACGCTTCCAAAAAGACGGCTTTGGATAGCTTGAAAAAAAATTCCTGGTAAATCAGCGGATCCCGGATCATCTCCATTTTTTGTTCACCCGGAGGAATGTACTGCCGATCGGCTTGTCCGTCTCCCTGCCACACCACCCGGTAGAACATGATTCGCACCTCATGTTTTGTGCCATCCTGATTGATGGGTCGGGCGATAAGGACTGCGGCGATTTTTTGGTGGAGATCTACCGGCATCCTGAAGTTCCCTAAGGAGAGGAGCCCCATAAAAAACCGGTTGAGGTCTTGCCCGTATTCCCGGGCGCTTCGTTCTTTGGTAGCGCGCAGAAATCCCATTTGCCGTACGCTTTCCTCGATCTGGAGCCCCAGGTCCTGCAAGACGGCAGCGGAAGCGGACAGGAGTTCATGTTCATTTGGCGTTTCAAAGACACGAATCTGCATCGCGCGGTTTTTCGGACTTTCAGGCGATAATTGGAGGAGCTCGGCGGGTTGGGTCGGCGTGGTACAACCGTTGTTGAGGGCTAGAAGAGCAAGCAGTGTCCCGCCTACCGCCCATCTCAACGTTTTTGGCATGGCGGGGCGTTCAGAACTGCGTCGAGTTGTAGGCAAAGTCCCGCACCATTTTCTCTTCGTCATACTTGATGATAATGGTGAGGGTTCGTTGGCGGGATGAGCTGGAACTGTCTTTAGAGTTTGCGCCCAGAATGATGAGGGTCCCGTAGGAGGATGAACTCGTGTTCACTCTATCCGTGGAGACTTTATCGTAAATCCACACTTCCCGCCGTTTGTCATCTGTGGTCACAATATTGGGAGATCCCAAAATTTCGGCCACTTGTGCGGCACTCATTCCCGTTTTGATTTCCCCCTGCACTTTCCCCACAGTCAGACGCTCATCGGGAATTTCTGCCTTATTGCCTCCACAACCCGATACTCCCAATGCGAGGCACATCCCTATGATTATTGCCATGATTTTCATGTGTGTGCTCCTTTTCAATGTTAACCCTATCTTTGAAAGAACTTTTCTTCGAACAGGCCGGGCTTGGATGGAAATATTTTGTAGTATGACTGCTCCCCTTACCATCTTTAAAAACTATGGTCCTGATGAGGTCTGAACTTATATTACCTTCCCAGCAAAAGGGTGTTTTTTATTTTTTCTCTGGTTCATCTGGCTGAATCAGAGCCGGAGGACGTTGGGAAACCAAATCGGCGTAAAAATCCTTGCCTTCGTGATTGATGACGATGAAGGCCGGGAAGTCTGCCACTTCGATTTTCCACACGGCTTCCATCCCGAGATCTTCGAATTCCAGGACCTCCACTTTTTTAATGCTATGCTCAGCTAGCCGTGCGGCTGGGCCGCCGATGGAGCCGAGATAAAACCCGCCATGTTTTCCGCAGGCCTCGCGCACTTGTTTGGAGCGATTGCCTTTGGCCAGCATGACCATGCTGCCGCCAGCTTCCTGAAACTGATCCACGTACGAATCCATGCGCCCGGCAGTGGTGGGCCCGAACGATCCCGATGCATGGCCTTGGGGCTTTTTGGCTGGTCCGGCGTAATAGACCACATGATCTTTCAGGTATTGTGGCAGGCCCTTTCCGGCATCTAATTGTTCTTTGAGTCGGGCATGGGCGATATCCCGTGCCACAACGATGGGGCCGGTGAGGGAGAGACGGGTGGCCACGGGATGCTTGCGAAGTTCTGCCAGAATGTCTGCCATGGGTTGGTTGAGGTTGATTTTCACGACATGGCCATCCAGGTCTTCTTCGGTCACCTCGGGAAGATATTTGGCGGGATTGGTTTCGAGCTGTTCCAGAAAGATGCCTTCCTTGGTGATTTTTCCGAGGATTTGTCGATCGGCTGAACAGGAGACGCCCAAACCGACCGGGCAGGAAGCCCCGTGTCGTGGCAACCGGATCACTCGCACATCGTGGGCGAAGTATTTTCCGCCGAATTGGGCGCCGATGCCGGTCTCGGCGCAGAGTTGAAGTATTTGTTTCTCCAGCTCCAGATCTCGAAAGGCACGCCCCTGGGAGATGCCTGAGGTAGGCAGATCATCCAGGTAATGACAACTGGCCAGTTTCACGGTCTTTAATGTGAATTCTGCGGATAGGCCACCCACGACAAAGGCCAGATGATAGGGCGGGCAGGCCGAGGTGCCCAAGGTGCGAATTTTTTCCGCCACAAAGGCGAGCAGGGATTTGGGATTTAAGAGGGCTTTGGTCTCTTGATAGAGAAAGGTTTTGTTCGCGGAGCCGCCGCCTTTGGCAATGAATAAAAAATGATACTCCGATCCCTGTTTGGCGTAGAGGTCGATTTGTGCTGGAAGATTCGTGCCGGTATTTTTTTCGGTGTACATGTCGAGTGGCGCCATCTGCGAATACCGCAGATTGCGCGTATCGTAGGCTTCGAAGATGCCGCGGGAGAGGGCTTCGGCATCATCGCCGGTGGTGAAAACCTGTTGCCCTTTATACCCCATGGCGATAGCCGTTCCGGTATCCTGGCAGCCTGGCAGAACGCGGGCAGAGGCGATGTTGGCATTTTTGAGTAGTTCTAACGCGACAAACCGGTCATTTTCGGAGGCCTCGGGGTCTTCCAGAATTTTGGCCAATTGCGCGAGGTGGCTCGGTCGTAACAAGTGGGCGATGTCATCCATGGCCTCTCTCGCCAGAAGTGTGAGGGCCTCGGGTTGGACCTTGACAAGTTCCAGGCCTTCACAGGTCGTGGTGGACACATAGTCCGACGTGAGTTTTCGATAGCTGGTCGTATCGGCTTGGTGTTCAAATATTTTCTGATACTGGAATTCGCCCATGTTTCTCATTCCCCTTTTCGTCTAAAACCTTAAATATCTTATAGTTGGCCCACGGTAATCGCTGTCAGGTCTGCTTGGCAATATCGTGCTCATTGGATTCTCGATTGTGCGTCTTCTTTCATTGAAACTTCAAGTGAGTCTCGAGTTTTTGGTCCTCCGTACTTTGAGTGCCCCTCTGCGATTTTGAATGGGACAGGTGAGGGTGAAAGCCCTCAGTTTTGCCGGTAGCGCGTTGTCTGGATCAGGTCCTTCCATTTTTCTGCGTACCTTTTTTGGAAAGGAAGGTGACTTCGTATGGATTTTCTTTTAATGTAGCAGGCTGCTGGAAGTCTTCATGATCATAATGGAGTGTGGTTGCCCATGAAAGCCTTGATGTTCACTAATGAATTTCCCCCTTACACCTATGGTGGCGCCGGGGCGCACGTGGAGTATTTGAGTCGGGAATTATCACATCTTCTCCCCGTCGAAGTCCGCTGTTTTGGCGACCAACACCTGGAACAGGGCAATCTGAAGGTGCATGGGATTCCCTTAGGAGAGACTCCGTTTACGGCTCCCAAGCCCTTGCATTCGGTCCTTGGCGCGGTGCAGCGCTGTTGGCAAATGAATGCCGAGGGGTTAGGTGCGGACCTGATTCATTGCCATACCTGGTATACCCATTTGGGCGGTATTATGGCCAAGCTCAATTACGGTATTCCGCTCGTCATCACCACGCATTCATTGGAGCCCCTCCGGCCATGGAAACGAGAGCAATTAGCCGGCGGATATGATTTTTCTCTGTGGGTTGAGAAGACTGCCCTGGAGATGGCTGATGCCATTATTGCCGTTTCCGAAGGAACCAAGAAGGACATTCTCAAATTGTTTCAAGTTCCCGAAGAACGGATTCATGTCATTCATAACGGGATCGATCTGCATGAATTTCGGAAGGTCCAAAGCCAAGAGGTGTTAACCCGATATGGGATTCCTGCCGGACAACCCTATGTGTTATTTGTGGGAAGAATGACCCGGCAGAAGGGTATCACCTATTTAATTCAGGCTCTCTCCTATTTGGACGAGGAGTTTCCCGTGGTGTTGTGCGCCAGCTCTCCTGATACGCCGGCCATGGCGGCGGAAATGAAAGAGGCGCTCGACCAGATTTCCGCCCATCGAAAGCATATTTATTGGATACCGGATATCCTCGACAAACCGAGTCTCATTGAGTTGTATTCTCATGCCGGGGTTTTTTGTTGTCCTTCTATTTATGAACCATTCGGGATCATCAATTTAGAGGCCATGGCCTGTGAGGTGCCCGTGGTGGCTTCTGCCGTCGGCGGCATTCCTGAAGTCGTTGTGGAGGATGAGACGGGATTTTTGGTGCCGGTTGACCAATTGGAAGAAGCTCCCTTTAGCCCGAAAGATCCTGAGCGGTTTGCACAGGACTTGGCCGATCGGTTGAATCAGCTGATGCGGGATCCTGAATTACGGGCGCCCATGGGTCAAGCCGGGAGACGGCGGGCGGAAGAACTTTTTGGCTGGGACAAAATTGCTAAACGCACGAAGGCGTTGTACGAAACCGTTCTGGGGGCCAGCTAGCGTGTGGGGCTGTGAGGAGGCTTTAGGTTGAGGGGAATATGCACTGGGGCCTATCGTGATGGGAGCTGAGCAGAGATCCCGGGCGAATGGGCATTCCGAGGCCACGTGTGAGGGGCGTGAACCCGGGTCTCTTACCCAGGATCGTGCCCGGTTTGAAACATGGCCTCAAGGCGCTGCACTTCTTCTTTACGGCGGTGACGTTCTTCCACCAGCATGGAGATCACGGAATTCCAAAAGGAGACTTCAGCCTGTGACCCGTCAGTTAACCGTTGGTCTCTCCATTCCGTCGCAAAACGGGTATACACTCGAATTTCGCAATCGTTGAAACTTCTGAGCGATTCAAGCAGTTCGTCTTCAGCATGCATAAGTCAACCGGCCTTCCTGAAGTTGGAGATGTAAATAATAATTGTTGGTCACAGCGAGCATGAGAATGTGTATCGGCGGTTCTTTGCGCGTTCCTTAGTGTGAGACGCATTCTTGGGAGGAAAATTCTCGATGATAAACAAATCATCCAGTGTGAGCGCCTGTTATCGGTGGATTGGGCTTGGTGTGTTGTGTGTCATGGTTTGGGGTTGTGGGGAGGATCCTCGACAATTATTTGAGACGGCCCAGTTCGAGGAGCAACAACATAATCGCGCCCATGCTCAGGAATTATACGAACGGGTTATTCAGCAACATCCTGAAAGTGAATTTGCCGAAAAAGCCCGGCAGCGATTAGCGGCTTGGAAGTCAGAGAATGCAGAAGAGGGAAAGTGACGTGCTTGCACCGTTCAGGAGTTGTGTTCCGGATCCACGCCGGTTCGATACATATATTCTAACCGCTTAATATCCTGGTCCCGCCGCATCCGCTCATCAATACACAGGTTCACGACGGTATTCCAAAAGCCAGCTTCGGCCATTGCGCCGGCTTCCATCCGTTGATCGCGGAATTCGCTGGAGAAGCAGGTATAGCGCTGCAAATCGCTGTCGTCGAACTCCCGAAGGAAGTTCGGCAAGTCTTCCGTATGAGGCATGGGTTCGTGGTGATGGCTCATGATGGAATCTCTTATGGGAAATATATCGGTGCGGGCCCCCTGAACTCTTGAGGTTTTCGGGAGAATTTCTTCAGGAACCCGACGAGGCTTCTGCCATCCAAGCATGCCGTCCAGTGGAGAATTTGTTCATTGTGTCCAATTCCTGAGCGTTAGTTTCCGCTCGAAGAAGATTCCTCGTTTCCACTAAAAAATTATGGAGATCCCACAGAAGGAGGCAAGCGGACGAGGGTTAGCGGACATCCCGGAAAAACGCAGGAGAAAATGTGGGTAGCCCAAATTCGACATGCAGGATAATCATGAGGACGCGAATAAAACTTCGCCATATTCCCATTTTGACAAATTTCCGGGAATCAGTGATGACCGTCAAAGGCAAAAGCCTGGGAGTTGTGTGTGTCAGGAGTGTCTGGCCAAACACGACATCTTCCAGAACGGCTTGCATGGGAAATCCTCCCAATCGGGTGAAAAGGCCTTGTCTCACGAATAAGGCCTGATCCCCATAGACGATATGGGAATGTGTGCATCGGAGATTATCCAACCAGGAAATCATTCGTAATCGCCAATCCTTTCCAGAGAAGCGATGGCGGAATCCTCCCGCTTGATAGGAAGGATCGGAAGCGAGATGGTGTAAAAGCTGGAAGGCGCCGCGAGGGAGTTGAGTGTCTGCATGGAGAAACAGGAGCCAATCATCGGCGGACGCCTGTTGCCGGATCACGAGTCTTGCGCCTGCATTCATTTGAGATGCGCGTCCCTTTGGGGCTATACACCACGAAATTTGTGAATCCTGGTGGAGGATTTCAAGAGTGCGGTCGGTACTTCCTCCATCCACCACGATGACCCGGTAGGGTGTCGATTGTGACAACACGGACTGGATTGTGTGCGGTAAGGCTTTCTCCTCGTTGTAAGTGGGAATGATGACCCAAATCATAGGACTGTCCCGTGCGTGCCGTTTACCGGGCCGCGTGAAGACCATTCGGTACGAAGGGGCTATCCGGAGGATGTTCTCGTAACCATACGGGAAGGCCGCGTTGAAAGTCCTGCCAGTATTCGTGAGGATCTTCCCGAATGAAATAGAAGGAGTCCTGTGCCGAAAACAGAAGCGCTTTTCCCAATTCCAAGTACGCGGGGGCTAATTCCCTCAGGTGGTCAGTGGAAGTCTGACCGTTGTCCAACATTCTCTTCAATGTCCGAAGTCCAAAATCGTGATGGGCCTCTTCCTGTTGGAGGAGTATCTGGCGCAATTTCCGAAATGGGGCATCTCGTTTGAGGAGGCCCGTTTCCAGTCGTTGTAAAATGGCTTGGCCCAACCCCTCTAAAATAATTTGTTCCGCCAGGAGAGATTCCGCCACGTCCCCACGCGTCAGGGCAGTCATGAGGAGCCGGCGGTACTGATTCATCTGGTGAGAAATGACAAGAGACTGAGGACCCCGTGGAGCCAGCCATCGGATCGCCCACTGAAAGACTAACGCATGTCGCCCTTCCTGTTTGGCCTGGCCGGCGAGAAACCGTTGCAGGCCTGGTTCTCTGACCAAGGTGGCCTGGGCCTTCGCGCAATCGTGGGCTAATTGTTCGCCTAGGACCATAAATTGGAGTAATTGCGCCAGGTGGACATGCTCGCCAGATTTCACCACCATACTAACATTTTCTCCAAACTCTTGAGATCTGCCACGCTTAGCTGGACATGAGTTTTCTGTTCAGAGCCTTCTCATTTCATCAGGAAAAGGAACATGGTGACTGTACCTCAGGAAAGGCTTCTTCACTAGGCAGTCTCCGAGGGCTATTGGATGTTACAGTCTCCAAACAAAATTTCAAGGGGAAGATTTGGGGGTCAAGGATCGAACGGGATGGGAATGAACCGCCGGAATTTTTATTTGAGGGAGAGAGGTGGGACTCCATTCAGGCTCCAGTCATAGTCGAGAAATTCAATCGTGTACGAGTTCTGGCTGATATCCTTGGCCAATTCCGGATCCGACACGAATAGTGCGACATAGCCCAGCAGTGAACCTGAATGATTGATGAAATCCTCAGAAAACCAATCGAAGATTTTGGACAGATAGGCCATGCGGCGTTGTCGGTCGAACCGGTTGCGTGTGGGATCGTTAATAAACTGTTTAGCGCTTGCCGTGAGTGATTGATCAAGGAACTCGGGAGTGTAGGCTGCCGATTGAAGTTTTGGACAGGATTGTGAGGCGCAGACAATGGCAAAATGTATACGAGGCTCTTTGAAGTCGGGAATCAAGAGATGCTGTTCCAGGTCATACAAATTGAGAGATTCCTCTCCCACCACGTATGTCCGGCCAATAAAAAAGGTATAGCGTCCCGTAAGTGTTGCTGGAGAACCTCCCTCGAGAATGCCTTTGATGGCAAAGGCATTATAGACGTTAATCCAAAAGGCCAGACGATGGTTGGGAGTCGGAAGTTGCTGGGGCGCGATATGTTGAAGGAGGTGAAGGTAACGATTGAAGTGTGAATCGTGAGCGAGTTGGGGATAGTCCACCACGCCGTTTTTGACATGAGCCATGAGTGCTTGATGAAAGTTTTCATGACTAAAATCCTTCGGAGAAATTGGATTAGAAGGAGTAAACGTTTTGGGAATAGTCGAGCAGCTCATGGAAAGGATGAAGGATATGATAAGAATGAGGGCCAATCTTCTCTGGCTAGAAAATCTCGTGATCCATTCCATACTGTTGGCAGGGTCCAGTTCTTAGATAATTGAAACGATCACTTCTTGCATGCCGGATGCCCCATCCGGAAATGGCGGATGTTCTTGCTCGGATTGTTGTACGCCCGTTCCATCAGTCGCTCGAGCCGAAATACGGAAGTCACCAGGTCCTTGCGGTTCCCATGGATACCTCCACATGACCCAGGAGTAAGGAGAAAGTGACGGAGCCAAGGTTGCGGCTGACCAGGATCCCCCTCCGTCGGTGCTGATGTCCACCCGACGAATTCCCCGAGATCCCGCAAAGGCAAAACCCTGCATGATGAACTCTTTTCGAGCGGGTAGCGTATCTCCGGTTTGCGGGTCCATGATCCAGGACTTGGTTTTGACGATGGCCTCATCCGACCAGTCTTTACGTTGGTAATAGCCTTTGTAATCCGAGGAAAGCAGCTCAATTCCCGTGAGCCACTGGACATGCTTCATCCCATAATGTCCAGGTACGATCATTCTGGCCGGAAATCCATGTCCCAAAGGCAGGGGCACCCCGTTCATGCGATAGGCAACCATGATGTCATCCATCATGGCCCGTTCGATGGTGAGGCTGTCGGAGTATCCATCGGCGGCATGAAAGACCACCTCTTGGGCTTGTGCCGTGACCCTGGCCTTGTCCAAGAGTGATTTGAGCTCGACTCCCTGCCATTCAGCCGTGCCAATCGCTTCTCCCGCGACTCCATTGCCGACACATTCCAATGTGACGATTTCTGTGATCGTCGGTTGAGTGAGAAGATCCGGGTAGGTAAGGGTATACGGGGACATGACCGTTCCTCGAATTGTCAGAGCCCACCGAT
>JBGSSO010000060.1:0-23098 GCA_041737015.1 Nitrospirales bacterium | reverse complement strand
CACGCCCGCCGACAAGGCCGGACCGGCAGCCAACGACATTTGGCCTTGTGCGACTGGACGCTCTTGATCACCAATGTGCCGGAGCCCTGGTTGCCCTTGGACATGGTCCGGGCCTTGTATACGCTCCGTTGGCAGATCGAGTTGCTGTTCAAACAATTTAAATCCATTCTGCGTGTGCATCAGTCTGCCACCGGCAAGGTTCATCGCTTGCGATGCGAGCTTTACGGCAAATTGATTGCCGCGGTGTGGGTGCAGCGCCTGCATGCCGTCGCCCACACCGCGGTGTGGAATGCCTCACACCAAGAGATCAGCCTGGCGAAGCTCTACAAGCGGCTCCAGGAACGCGCGTTTCTCCTCGCGCAATTCGTCATGTGGTCGGAGGCGCAAGCCCTGGGCTATCTGTCCCAAGAGCTTGAGACGCTGCTCAGGCACTGTCGAAAACATCGACAACGCTCACGGATGACCACGCTGGACATGCTCGAATCGGGCTTCGATCCGAAACTCTACAGAGGGCAAGGGCAAGGCTTAGCTTAACACCTATGGGGCGAAACCCGGCAACACCGAACATCACCCTGACATGAAAGTTAGCTGCACACACGCGGAGTATCTATCCTCGCTTATTTCCTGGCAAGCCCAAAAATGAGTTCCCGATATACATCAGCAACTGCCCAGGTTCCTGGCGGTTCACCATCTCTTTTCTTTTTCTACGGAATCTTTTCAGAGTTCAACTGTCACGCGCAGGAAAGTGGCCGAAATCGACGTGGAATCCTTGCGCCTACTTTGATTTTGACTGCTGAACAAATCCTCCAATTCTTTCTGCAGGTCAGCGGCTCGCCCGTTCTTTTCTGCGGCTTCAAATGCATTCATAGTTGGCCCGTAGTATTTTCTGAATTCATCGACGAATGCTGAGGGTGGCATGGGAAAGTTGAACGTAAACGTGTCGCGTGCAAAAGATATCTGCTCGGCTGGAACTCCCGCACCGGCAAATCGTTCGATCACGTGGGTCTCGACTCCCCAGGTCATTGGGCTGACGAAACCTTCCGGTGGCGGCGGCGTGTAGCTGGAGCTGATTTTTAAAATCTGGGCGACCAGAGTCGGATCATTGGGAATCCAGTTACCCATCACGATCCGACCGCCCGGCCTGGTCACGCGTACTTTCTCCTTGGCCACCTCAAACGGATTCGGGGCAAACATCGCACCAAAGATACTCACGACGAGGTCAAACGTCTGATCCGGCAACTGGTGCAGATTGGACGCATCGCCTTCCTGAAACGTGCAATTGGTGAGGCCATGTTCCCTGGCCCGCTTGTTCCCGGCCTCAACCAGGTTCCTCGCGATATCGACCCCCAACACTTCCGCTCCGAGTTTTGCCGCTGGCAAGGCCGTCGTGCCATCCCCGCATCCAAGGTCCAGAACCTTGAGCCCTTGTGTGATGCCGAGTCGCTGGACGAGTGCCTCTCCGCTTTCTCGCATGGTGTCGGCAATACGCGTAAAGTCCCCTTTTTCCCAAAGTGCTTGGTTTGGATTCATGGGTCAATTCCTCTCTATCAACCAAATGGTGCTAAGGTTCTACGGGTTGGAATTACCAACTGTCATTGCCAAAATTTCTTTCCGTTTAGGCGGAATAATTTTTGGCCAATTGACGAAATTAGTCAAGTTGGCAAACTTTCAAAAGGTCCCTGAATTTGAGGAGAGTGGTGATGCCCAGGCTTTGTCCATGGGAGCGAACCCTGGTACGCATTCGTCGCTCATAATTCGACGCCTGCAGGCTGGTTCAAAGGAGAGACGCTCTCATCCCATGGGGGGCCTTGTTTGAGCCCTTCGACAAAGCTCAGGACAGGCCCGGCGAGTTGGTCCGCCCTCCTGCGTCCCTACACTTCAATAAAGCCAGACGGGGCGTCAATGGTTTTGGGTCCTTTTGCCGAAACAAAAGGACCTCGCCTGCCGGGGCGAAACCCGGCAACATGGAACATCACGTTGTCACAAAAGGAAGGTTTTTACGACGTATGCCCTTACTCCTCGTCGAGACTAGGGCGAAAAAGAAATGGTCCATAAATAACAGCGAATAGCAGATAGCCGCCGCTCCAGATCATCGCCGACAGGCCAAGCACCAGAGTTGTCGAGAGATCAGTGGCCGGACCAAAGACTCGCAGCATCGCACCCAGGTTCACGAGACTGTAAATCATGACCGTCATTGGACCTGCATGCCGTGGGCGCCCGGTATGGCCCAGGCTGGCGCGGGTCATGATGGCCAGAGTCATCGAGCCCACGGCTCCGGTCGTGAGCACGTGCACCGCATTCTCCTGGCGTAATCCAATACCTAGAATCGCCGCTCCCAGGATAAGCAGCGACATGGCCAGCCACCCATAACCCACGTGCAGGATGAGCACCAACGGTTCACGCCAGGTGATCCAGCCGTACCAGCGCAACAGACGAATGAGATTCATCAATCCGGCTACGACCAGGAGCCATCCGGTCACCAGGGCCTCTGGCTGGGCCGTCCAGGCGAGAGCCGCAATGGCGGCAAGGAGGATCGACGCACCATCGAAACGGGAAAAGGACGGAGGTTGTTGGTGCATGCCGCACTCGCTCAGGTAATCGAGTGTAAAGCTGGGAACAACGCGCCCACCGATCAGCGCTAACAACATGATGATGACCGAGAGCGCCATACGCTCAGGGAGATCCGTTGCCGCGTCGCTTAGGGCGCGGACGTGAAAGAGCACATTGGCGATTGCATAGAGACTGATCAACACGCCGATCGGCGAACGATCCCACGCGTTCCCGATCGCAATTTCCCGCCAGACAATGATGGCCAGTGCAGCAAGAAAAGCGACGTCAATGATGGCGCAGACAAAGGGTGGAGGCCAGGGTATGGCGATGACCACGCGTCCTGCCAGCCACAATACCCACAGCACCATTAGCGGTACCCCTTTGATCGGAGGGCGATCCGTCCAGTTGGGCATGGCCGTGAAGAGAAATCCTGCGATCACGGCCGGAAGAAAACCGAAGATCATTTCATGCACATGCCATTCTCGCGGGACATAGAGAAAATGGGTGTGGTCTACCCCGGAAAGAATCATGGCCCAGATCGGCAGGGCGACGCCGGCAAAGACGGCGGCACTCAGAAAAAACGGTCGAAATCCATATGAAAAGAATGCCAGTCCCTGCATGCGGGACCCTTGATTCGTCGGGTTGGTCATTTGATCTCTACTTCTGAAGAGTTGCTTGTCATGTGGGTATGGTCATCATGGGTCGCCAGGAAAATTTGCAGCTCATTGGAGAGTGGTGTAAGTGAGTCGGGTGAGGTGACAGTGAGAGAGCATCAAAATGCGAAGATTGTCCAAATGGTGAAACCCTCGCCAGGTCTCATCCTAATCGCTTCGGCGAAGGATCTGTGCCCCGATTGAGGATGCTACGGCTCGGCCAGATTCTTCGTTGACCCTGTCCTGAGCTTTGCCGAATGGATCAGAATGACAACGTTTCATCGGGGGAGGCAATTTCTTGATTATTCTCTATGTAGCCGTTAGACGAACATATACCGGCTGAGTGAGGTCCTCACCAGATGGTCATCCTGAGCCAGCGGCGAAGGATCTGTCCCAGGTAGGCGATATCACGGCTTAGCGAGATCCTTCGTTTCTCTCAGGATGACAAAGCCTGTTGCCTGGCAACCTGAACCAAGCTGTGGTCATCCTTTGGGATTCGGCATCGACTACGATGCCGCTCCTAAGACCTTGGTAATCAGGGCCTGCGCCTCTTCCTGGATTTGCTTGAGATGCGAGTCGCCCCGAAAGCTCTCCGCATATATTTTATAGACATCCTCTGTTCCAGAAGGGCGGGCGGCAAACCACCCGTTTTCCGTCATGACTTTCAGCCCGCCAATGGCACTGCCGGTTCCCGGGGCCGAGGTCAGAATGCCGGTAATCTTTTCCCCTGCGAGCTCGGTTGCCTGTATCTGCTGGGGCGCGAGTTTTTTCAGAATGGCCTTCTGCGCGGGTGTGGCCGGGGCATCGATGCGCTGGTAGACCGGGACGCCCAGTTCCTTGGTGAGGTCGAGGTAGAGTTGGCTGGGATCGCGCCCCGTTTTGGCCAACATTTCTGCCGCTAATAGATCCAGGATGATGCCGTCCTTATCGGTCGTCCACACGGTTCCGTCATGACGTAAAAAGGATGCGCCTGCACTTTCCTCTCCTCCGAAACCGACGGACCCGTCAAGCAGCCCATCCACAAACCATTTGAACCCGACCGGCACTTCAACGAGACGCCGTCCCAATTTGGCCGCCACCCGATCGATCATGCTGCTACTCACGACTGTCTTTCCGACGGCAGCATCTTTGCGCCAGCCGGCGCGTTGCGCAAACAGATACGAAATAGCCACCGCGAGATAATGGTTGGGATTCATCAGCCCCGCGGTGGGCGTGACGATGCCATGACGGTCATGGTCGGTATCGTTGGCGAAGGCAATATCGAAACGATCTTTTAAGGCAATCAGCCCGGCCATGGCGTAAGGGGAGGAACAATCCATGCGAATCTTCCCGTCCCAGTCCAGATTCATGAAGCGAAAGGTCGGATCCACGCCTTCATGCACGACCGTGACCGGGAAGCCGTACCGCTCAGTGATGGGTCCCCAATAGTCCACGCCTGCTCCGCCGAGCGGATCTACTCCAATGGACAGTTTCGCGTCGCGGATGGCCTCCATGTCAATCACGGCGCCTAGATCGCCAACATACGAGCCGACATAATCATGCTTGTGCGTGGTCGACGCCCGGCGCGCTTTCTCATACGAGACGCGTTGGACCCCGCGCAGGTCATCCGCCAACAGCGCGTTCGCCTGTTTCTCGATCCAGGTGGTCACGTCGGCATCAGCCGGCCCGCCATGGGGCGGGTTATATTTGAAGCCACCGTCTTCCGGCGGATTGTGCGAAGGCGTGATCACAATGCCATCGGCCAATCCCGTTTTCCGATCACGATTGTAGGTCAGGATGGCATGGGAAATAACCGGGGTCGGGGTGTACCCGTTGTCGCGGTCCACCATCACGTTCACGCCATTGGCGGCGAGCACTTCGAGCGTGCTTGCCAGGGCAGGCTCTGAGAGCGCGTGGGTATCCATGCCTAAAAAGAGAGGCCCGTCAATATGCTGTTGTTGCCGATAGAGGCAGATGGCCTGTGTCGTCGCCAGGATATGCGCTTCATTAAAGGAAAGCTTCAATGAAGAGCCGCGGTGTCCCGATGTGCCGAAAGCGACCCGTTGTTCCGGCACCGACGGGTCAGGCCGTCCCGTATAATAGGCGGTGACCAACCGGGGGATGTTGGCAAGCATGGACGGCTGGGTGGGTTTTCCTGCAAGGGCACTGACCTTCATGGTGATCGCTCCGCGTTCAGATATGGATGAATTTGCCATCTCCTGCTTTCAGTGAGAAGAGGCATACCTTACCGATATTCACCAGAGGATTCAAAGCCTTCATTCTTTCTCATGCCGACCTGGCGGTATCCCGGAATCCGGAGCAGATTTCCACTCCGTTTTGGACTTGTTCTGCATGGCATGCATCCTCACCGAAGGCTTCATGATCTCAGACCTCATGGCAGTCTTATCAACATCTTTAAAGAAATTCTGTGGATAAGAAAATCATTGACAGCGTGTTTTTTTTCACGGATATCAATGGGCATCGGTATGGAGACACATGTCAAGAAAAAAAGTCCTATTTCTACCTTTACGCCTACGCCAAAAAACCTACACCACCTCCTGTGGGGGCATAAAAAAATCTTTATACAATGCCTAAAACAGTGGCAATCTGGTTAATTCCTTTTTAATCCTTAGAAAAATACGCGATGCACGACAGTATTCACCAGGTTATGCACAAAATTTGGGGATGAATTGTTTTTGCCATGGTCTGTATTTTGCCGACCCCAAAAATCAAAGCTTTTTATGTGATGGCTACCATTCGCGAGGAGCCAAAGGGTGATGGTGCAAATCATCTCAAAATTATTCCCATTCTCGTTCGTCTCCAACTTTTGCGCCAACCCTTAATGAATTCGATAGAAGATAATTGTTGATGTATCAGTTCTGATCATACCTAACGTCCCGATATCCTATGAGCGTTGTCATCCTGAGTGGAACGAAGGATCTCGCTGAGCCGTGCCATCGTCAATTTTGGCACAGATGCTTCGCCATGGGCTCAGCATGACAAGTTGGCGAGGGCCTTGCCTGGCGCGAGGGTTCGTCAAATGTGTGAATGTCGAATTGAAGGTTTTACCCTGCATGGGTCACGCCTCATTTTTGTGAAGAGCCATGCCAAAACGATTCACACCATGCCTGTTTACACAATGCACCTCATTGGTAGAATAAGCGGTGCCTCGCAATTTTTCCTCTGTCCCTTTCTTGACGGTTCGACGCACGGTGCCTCACCTATCATTTCCATCAACTAATTCCGCCGCGTGTGGCGTGCCAGGCTGGGTAGGCCATTGTTGATGAGAATTCCTGCCAGTGCTCATTACAGACCTATCCGTTATTGGAGAGTCATGTACCATGAACTCCCTTGAATCCTTCGTATCGACCGTAGCCGGATGGGTGTGGGGTCCGCCCATGTTGCTTCTGTTGGTCGGCACCGGGTTGTACCTGACCATTCTGCTGAAAGGCCTGCAGTTTCGTGTCCTGCCGCATGCGCTGAAATTAATTTTTCACAAAGAGCCGAGTGCCAATGGAGACATCAGCCATTTTGCCGCGCTCATGACTGCCTTATCAGCCACGGTGGGCATCGGGAATATTGTCGGCGTAGCAGCGGCGATCACGCTCGGCGGTCCCGGAGCCGTCTTTTGGATGTGGATGACGGGCCTGGTGGGGATGGCCACCAAATATGGCGAAGCCGTGCTGGCGGTGAAATACCGTGAGCAGGGCGAATACGGGATGCGTGGCGGGCCGATGTATTATCTAGCCAACGGTGCCGGGCTGCCGTGGTTGGGCTGGCTCTTTGCCTTGTTCACGGTCTGTGCGTCATTTGGCATCGGCAACATGACGCAGGCCAATGCCGTAGCCGGCATTCTTGAGTCGACCTTTCAGATCCCACCCTGGATTACCGGCGTGGTGTTAATGGGAATGACCGGGCTGGTGATATTGGGCGGCATCACATCTATTGGCCGGTTTACCTCCGTGTTGGTGCCATTCATGATCGTGGGGTATGTAACCTCAGCCTTGGTCATCCTGGCCCTGCATGTGACGGAGATCCCGCAGGCCTTGGCGAGTATCGTCTATCACGCGTGGAACCCGATTGCTGCGGGAGGAGGATTTGCTGGCGCCACGATGGCCGCCGCCATGCGCTATGGGTTGGCGAGAGGAGTGTTTTCGAATGAATCGGGGCTGGGCTCCGCCCCCATTGCCGCCGCTGCCGCCCGGACAGACGATCCGGTCAGGCAGGCACTGGTCAGTATGACGCAGACCTTCATCGATACCCTGGTCGTCTGCAGTATGACGGCATTGGTCCTCCTGACCGCGACTCCATGGAGACAAGGCATCGATGCGGCTCAATTAACCAGCGCCAGTTTCGGGGAATCCCTGGGCCACACGGGAGAACTCATTGTCACCCTCTCCATTACCCTGTTTGCCTATTCGACCTTGATCGGCTGGAATTACTATGGTGAGAAAGCCATTGAGTATCTGATGGGGGCGAGGGCGATCGTCTATTACCGCGTGACCTTTGTTGCCGTGGTCCTGCTCGGCGCCACGTCCCGGTTGGAATTGGTTTGGAATGTGTCGGATGTCATGAACGGCCTGATGGCCATTCCGAATCTCATAGGGTTACTGTTATTGGCAAAGATTATTAAACAGGAAACGGGACGCTATTTTAACCGTCAGCAGCTTCTAGAACGATCCCCGGTAACAAAGAGCGGCTAGGATAGATGTATCGGGTTCAACAACCCACGTCATTCACGATAGTGGTTGTCGGGAATCCCTCTCTACACTTTCCTTCCAAGCCTTAGGAACCCGCAATCCATCCTCCAAGCTTCAGTAAGGCATAGGGGGTGAGGTAAAAGGCCAATACCGAAATAACCACGCCTAACACCGCCCCGGCCAATCCCTTCACCATAACCCCAGCCAAGGGAAGCAAAAACACAATCAGGATCATCGCAAGTGCGATCCCTTTATGACGTTCATAAAAGGCCGTGCGTCGATCACGCTTGAGGGAATCGGAAAATGAAAGATGGGGAGTCAGAGCCATTGCGACAGTATAAAACAAACGTGGACCTATAGGGCCAGTTTTCTTGTCCTTCTCGCAGAGATTTTCCCCTTTATCAAAGTGGGAAACGCATGGAGGTGAAAGGCTGATGTTTGATGATGGCTCCGAGGGAAGGATAGAAAGAAATGGATCCCCGCTAACTGCCGGCAGGAATGCCGCTGTCGAAGAAAATCGATGTCCGTCTAGTCCTTAGGGGCATGATAAAGATGAGTGGTGGGGTGGATGGTGACGACGATGGATTTGGATGTCGGCGTGTTGCTCTTGTCCGCCACGCTGTCGATGGGGATGAGCACGTTGGCTTCGGGGAAATAGGTCGCTGTGCAGGTGCGGGGAATGGGGTAGGGGACCACGAAAAATTGTAGTGCCGTTCGCGTCTGGCCTTTGTGGTGGCTGACGATGTCCACCAGGTCCCCTTTCGCTAAGTGACGCTCCTCCATATCACGCTCATTCATGAACACCACCCGTCGTCCTGCTTTGATACCCCGGTACCGGTCATCCAATCCATAGATGGTCGTATTGTATTGATCGTGACTGCGAATGGTCATCATGAGCAATTGATCCGGTGCCAGGTGAATGTCCGGCATTGAGTGGACGGTGAACCGGGCTTTACCCGACGGAGTGGGAAATTGCCGGGCATCGCGGATCGGATTGGCTAGATAAAATCCGCCGGGTTTGTTGACGCGTTCTGTGTAGTGATCGTGGCCAGGGACCACCTGGCTGATGAGATGACGAATCTCGTCGTAATCGTGAATAAGTTCGTCCCAGTTGATGTGGTTCCATGGCCCTTCTTTGTTGTCGAAGGTGGCCTTAGCGAGGCTGGCGACAATGTCGACTTCACTTTTGAGTAACTCGGACACCGGCTCGAGTCGGCCCTGTGAAGTCTGGACCACACCCATGGTGTTTTCCGTGGTGACATATTGCGGGATGTCATCTTGAAGATCCGTGTCGGTGCGTCCCAGGGCCGGCAGGATCAGGGCCTCGGTTCCGGTGACGAGATGAGCCCGATTGAGTTTGGTGGAGATGTGGACGGTAAGCCGGCAGCGGGAAAGCGCCTGTGCGGTATAGGCCGTATCCGGCGTGGCCGAAAGAAAGTTGCCGCCGAGGGCGATGAAGACCTTGGCTTTTCCTGCATGCATGGCCTTGATGCCTCGCACCGCGTCATGGCCTCTTTTTGTGGGTGGCTGAAAGTGACAGACCTTTTCGAGGCGATCCAGAAATTCGGGAGAGGGGTTTTCGGTGATGCCCATGGTGCGATCGCCCTGCACATTGCTATGCCCACGGACGGGACATGGGCCTGCGCCTGGTTTCCCGATGTTGCCGCGCAACAGGAGGAAGTTGATGATTTCCTGCATGTTGGCCACGGCGTTTTTATGTTGGGTCATGCCCATGGCCCAGGTGCAGATAATACTCTTGGCTTGTTCAGCAATATCCGCGGCCTTTTGAATGTCTTCCCGCGCAATACCGCTGCCTTCCTCAATTTTTTCCCAAGGCATATTTCGTGTGTGAGTCGCGAAGTTGTCAAAGCCCTCGGTGTATTCCTGTATGAACGGCAGGTCGAGAATAGTGCCCGGATTCTTTTCTTCCCTCATGAGCAGTTCCTTCATGATGCCTTTGAGCAAGGGCACGTCCCCGTTGATTTTGACTGGAAGAAACAGCGTGGCGATTGGAGTTCCCTTGCCCAACCAGCGGGTGACTTCCTGGGGATGAATAAACCGGGTGGTGCCGGCTTCGGGAAGCGGGTTAATGCTGACAATCTGACAGCCTCGCCTGGCGGCCTGTTGAAGTGTGGCGAGCATACGCGGATGGTTGGTGCCCGGATTTTGGCCCAGGATGAAGATGGCGTCGGCCTTGTCGAAATCGTCGAGCGTGACGGTGGCTTTGCCGATGCCGATGACTTCTTTTAACGCCACGCTGCTGGATTCGTGGCACATGTTGGAGGAATCGGGCAGGTTGTTGGTGCCATAGAGTCGCGCGAAGAGTTGATAGAGGAAGGCGGCTTCATTGCTGGTGCGCCCGGATGTATAGAAGATGGCTTCGTTGGGATCGTCGAGGTCATTGAGGTGCCCGGCGATGGTTTCAAACGCTTTGACCCATGAAATGGGATGATAATGCGTATCCTCGCTCCGCTTGATCATCGGACGGATGAGGCGTCCTTGCTGCCCTAGCCAGTAATCCGATTGCTTTCCGAGTTGTTCCAGGGAATATCGTTGGAAAAATTCTTTGGTGATAACGGTGGTGGTGGCTTCATGGGCGACGGCTTTGACGCCGTTTTCACAAAACTCGGTGATGGCCCGCGCGCCATCGGGATCGGGCCAGCCACAGCCCGGGCAATCAAACCCTTGCTTTTGATTGACCTTGAGGAGGGCCTGGCCACCGCGTAGGAAGCCCGGTTCATGGGTGGTGTGTGTGAGGGAAGTGATAATCGCGGGGATGCCCCCGGCACACCTGGAGGGTGCGTTAAGTTTAAGGTCGTGGAAACCTTCGATCGGGATTTCCCACGTCGGGGTTGACGGGGCTTCCGGTATGTCGCGTTGTTCGTCCACCTGTGTCCTCTGATTGTGCAGCCTGGTGGTCTTGAATTCGTCCGGAGTCGTGATAGACCGTCATGCGTTGATGGTCTAAAAACCCCACCAGGGTCATGTTGAATTCTTGTGCCATCTGCACCGCGAGTGTGGAGGGTGCGCCCACGGCGGCCACAAACGGGATCCCGCCCATACAGGATTTCTGCATCAGTTCGAAGCTGGCCCGCCCGCTCACCAGCACCACATGATGATACAGGGGCAGATGGTTGTTACTCAGCGCCCAGCCCAAAACTTTATCCAGCGCATTGTGCCGCCCGACATCTTCCCGCACACAGAGCAGAGTGCCCTTCTCATCAAACAGGCCTGAGGCATGACAGCCCCCCGTCTGCTTGAAGAGCTGTTGTTGCGCGGTCATGCGTTCCGGCAGACAGAATAACATGTTTGGGGTGACGGAAGGGGAGGTCAGATTTTTAATGGTTTGGCCAAAATGGTTGTTGATTTTGAGGGCCTCAATGGAAGTTTTGCCGCAGATCCCGCAACTGGAGGTGGTATAAAAATTCCGGTCCATCGTCACGGTCTTCACCGACACCGTGGAGTGAAGCTTTACTCGCACAATATTCTGAAAGTTCTGCCCTTCGACGATCGGTCCACATGGGCGAATCTGTTTGATGTCGTCCCATCCGGCAATGATCCCTTCGGTAAACAGAAATCCGGCGGCCAGCTCCAGATCGTGTCCGGGAGTCCGCATGGTAATTGACACGCTTTTATGTTGTGGGACTCCCTCGGTCCAATACTCCAAGCGGATCTCAAGTGGTTCTTCAATGGCCAACTGCTTAGGCGAGGTCGGGGCATTGGAGGCTGCAGAATGTTCTATGGAATGGGCCGCAATCCCACCAGGATCAGCGGAGAGGGTCTTGAATCTTCTGGGATACGGTTTGGTGGCCATACTCCTCATCTCTTTGAAATAAAAGTGGCCAGGCGATCATTCTTGTCAATAGGGAGCCTTTTCATTATACCCCCATGCCTATTCATACGCACGACCAGGGGGAATTGGCCTTTGATCTGAAAAGATGAGAAGAAAACGAAGGTGTAAAATCCGACCCTCATGTGCCTTGGTATCTGCTTGTCATTCTGACCCATTCGGCAAAGCTCAGGGCAAGGTCCACCGAAGGATCTCGTCAAGGCATGGCATCTTTCACCTGGGCACAGATCCTTCGCCATGGGCTCAAGATGACCGCGCTTTTACAGAGTGACACGTGATGAGGCTGTTTGCTCCATCCCGCACTGGCTTTTCGACCTCCTTGGCCGTGTGTGTTCTTGCTTTAAATGCAGGTACAATACGTTCTTACCCTTCTACAAAACCCTTGTAGTCCACCACTTGAGGCCATGGCTGATTCTATGCCGCTTCCATCGGTTCATCCGGTTGTTCAAGAATGGTTTATGACCCGGCTTGGTGAGCCGACCGAGGTGCAACGAGCCAGTTGGCCGGCCATTCATTCCGGACATCATGCGCTCATCTCGGCACCCACCGGCTCCGGTAAAGCCCTGGCAGCCTTTCCCACTGCATCGACCATTGACTGCGCCAGGCGACTAGCGGGGAGTTGGAGGACGGCATTCAGGTTATCTACGTGTCGCCGGTGCGGGCGCTGAGTCATGACATTCAGGAAAATTCAGGACTGGTTTTCGAAGAAAATGATCGAGTTATGTGTGAAGGCTAACGACATGTTATTGCAGAATATCTCTTAGTTCCTCATGCATGGATTCGGCCAAGTCAAGCACCGTAGGGATTGCAAGATGATGGTTGTCCCTATAGCCAGTATGACCATTTATTCGCGCAGGGCATCTGTCTTCTGGACAAAGGATGTCTGAGAAATCCACAAAGCGCACTGGTGGAAGGCCCTTGGCTGCCTCTTGGTCAAATGCGAAAAATGTTTGATTGAGAACTTGAATCTTTGGGTCATCACAGTTTGATAAAGGAGTTCTTGTCCAGGCAGCCCGCGAAAGGCAAATTGGAATATCATGGGAGAAACGTGGAGTGTCTCGTATTATCGCTACTTGAGCACCGGTCCGTTGAATCGCGGCTAGTGTTTTCTTCATCCCCCCGATCCACCATTCCGAGTTAGAACCCGAATGTGCCCTGGTGCCGCTATGGCCGCTCGAATTACTCATGATGACTAACAGCGGACGTTCTTGGGCAATCCGTTTAAGGACTAGGTTTTGCCAGGCACCACATTCTGTATAGGAACGGCCATACGCTGCGTTGTAGGGAATGATGTGTGCGGAAGGGCAGGCTGACTTGGTCAAGGAAACAAGCCTATATCCATGCTGCTTTGAAAACGCCTCAATAGCGGGAAACCATTGTGCGGCATGTGAATCACCAAATAGGACAAGGGTTTTTTGTGAAGAGGGCGCCCCGTAACTGCAATCTGAAAAGGATATCTCGGCGTAGGAGGCATGGCACCCATCCAGGTAGACCGTTGGGGTGAGTGTGCGTGCGGCAAGAATATCTTGTTGCAGAGGTGTGTTGAGTTCTGCTTTTGCAAAACCTCTTAGAGTAAAGGTAAGGCCAATACCAAAAATAGTTAACGTGGCCCCGAGTGCTAGCCCTTTTAAAGTGGACCGTGCAAGCTTTTCATTAAACCGTATCGGGTTTTCGATGTATTTGTAGGAAAAAGTTCCCAGAGCGAGTGACAGGGCTACCAACCCCATTCTTTCCCCTAAGGATAGCTCTCCTGTTAATGACAGGGGGATCACAATAAGAGGCCAATGCCAGAGGTATAGAGAATATGAGATATCGCCTAACCACCGGATCCAAGGGATTTGGGATAAATCCACGAACCAGTTTTTTTGATGATCTCCAATGAGAACCAGCAGTGTTCCCGCTGTCGGAAGCAAGGCATAAAGGCCGGGAAAGGGAGTTGACTTGTCATAAAGAATTCCTGCGAGAAGTATGGCCCCAATGCCTACCGATACCCCCAGTTTATGCATCGGTTCAGGCAAGTGTATTTTTCTGTGAACAAGAAGAAAGCCAAGCGCACCGGTTGCAAATTCCCAGGCACGAAATGGAGATCCAAAAAACGCCCAGGGCTGGTACATTCCTCCCATGATTAAACTGGAAACAAACGAAATAACAAACACCGATCCGATTAAAATCGTCAGTTTGGAGGAATGGTCGCTTCCAGTCTTTTTGACGGTGGCTAATAAGATGAGAAAAGGCCAGATGAGATAAAATTGTTCCTCCACAGATAACGACCATGTGTGAAGAAAAGGGTCGGCATTGGTATCCTCTCCTAAATAATCCGTTGCCTGAAAAGCAAACCACAGATTACTGACGTACAATATAGAAACGAAAAAAGACCGAATCAGATTACTTTGCTCGAGGGGGGAAAAAAGAAAGAAACTTACTAAGGCCGTCCCTGCCAGCGCTACTGAGGCCGCAGGAAGAAGTCGCCGGATGCGACGGGCGTAAAAAGCAAGAAGATTAATGCGACCGTGTTTTTCTTTTTCAATAATAAGCAGGCGTGTGATGAGATACCCTGAAATCACAAAGAACACGTCCACACCGATATAGCCACCTTGTAAAAAAGGAAAGCCCGCATGAAAAACGAGTACCATAGATATTGCCAGGGCGCGAAGTCCCTGAATGTCACTTCTGATGGGATGAGATGATGGTCCACTCATTAGAAAAGAAGTAAAATGAATGTTGGTAAGGGTTGGATAGGGATAGGCTTGTCATTGTTCTGAGGCTACGTCATGTTATAGATCGTAGATTAGAGATACCGCCACTACACTACACCACTATCATGTCGCATATCGAGGCAAAATGTCCGGAAAATTTTGAAAAGCAGGAGAGAAAAGTCCTTGCAGGACAAACAAATGGAATTCACCAAAATGCTCATTCGCGGCATTCAAAAACTTTCAGCTAACACAGATGAAGGACACAAGTATATAATGGGATCGTTCCCCAGAGAGTGGCGGTCAATACATCGTTGAGGGTAAGAGTACCACGGGTCGAGCGGGGCGACAACGCTTTTCGTTTTGCGACGCGGTATATTAGAAAACGACAGGTGCTTGCTCAGTTGAGCTTTGGTGAGGGAGGTGCGGAAGTTACCTATTGCAATCTTGGTGTGGTTGAAAAAGCTGAGTCGCATTTCTACAATCTCCTCTCTTCTAACCACGAGGGTATCTCTATTTTCTGCGAACAGAGCTGTTTCACGTCCATTGACCCGTGACGTCGGCAACCTGAGAATCTGACTGGATCCTATGCCGCTGCAATCGTTCCATCCGGTTGTTCAAGAATGGTTTACCACCCGGCTTGGTGAGCCGACCGAGGTGCAACGAGCCAGTTGGCCGGCCCTTCATTCCGGACATCATTCGCTCATCTCGGCACCCACCGGCTCCGGTAAAACGTTGGCAGCCTTTCTCACATGCATCGACCATTTACTGCGCCAGGCGATTAGCGGGGAGTTGGAGGACGGCATTCAGGTTATCTACGTGTCGCCGTTGCGGGCGCTGAGTCATGACATTCACAAAAATTTGGAACTGCCGTTGGCTGAGATTAGCGAGCTGGCTCTATCTGCCGGATTTTTGGGACCGAGGATTCGGGTGGAGGTCCGGACCGGGGATACGCCTCCCGCGCAACGCCAGCAACAGCTTAAACATCCGCCTCACATTTTGGTGACCACGCCGGAGTCGTTGTTTCTTTTGGTGACGGCCAAACGGAGCCGCGAACTTCTGACCGGCGTGCATACGGTGATCGTTGATGAAATTCATGCCCTCGCACCGAATAAACGTGGCGCCCATCTGGCGTTGTCTCTTGAGCGGTTGGATGCCGTGACCTCCCGGCGGTTGGTGCGCATCGGCCTGTCCGCCACGCAACGACCATTGGAGACCGTGGCACAATTTCTATTGGGTGAATCCGCGTATCGCGCGAAGGCTCAACAACCCTCCCTCTTTGACTCCTCGCATTGCCACATTGTGGATATCGGCCATCGCCGACAGTTGGATCTGCAAGTGGAAGTCCCGAAAGATGAATTGGGCGCGATTGCCACGAATGCCATATGGTCCGAGATCTATGATCGCATTGCCGAGATCGCCTGGCCACATCGTTCGACCCTGGTGTTTGTGAATACACGCCGGATGGCGGAACGGGTGGCGCATCATCTTGAAGAACGTTTAGGCGAGAACCAGGTGGCGTCCCATCATGGCAGTTTGTCACGCAAACTTCGTTTGGATGCGGAGGAACGATTAAAGACGGGTCAGATTAAGGTCATGGTGGCGACCGCATCCTTAGAATTGGGGATCGATATCGGTTGTATTGATGTGGTCTGTCAGATCGGATCGCCTCGCGCGATTGCCACCTGTCTTCAGCGTGTGGGGCGGGCAGGGCATCAGGTGGGGGCTGTTCCACAGGGACGACTGTTTTGTACGACTCGGGATGAATTAGTCGAATGCGCGGCGGTGGTTCGGGCGATCCGGCAGGGTCAATTGGAAACCATTGAGATTCCGTCCACCCCGCTGGATATTTTGATTCAACAGATCATTGCGGAGGTCGCGGCGCAGGAATGGGATGCGCATGATCTGTTTGATTTGTGCCGGTCGGCCTATCCGTATCGGGAGTTAACGTGGGAGAGCTTTGAGTCTTTGCTGCAGTTGGTGGCCGAAGGGTTTGTGCCGGGGCGCAGACGGCTGTATGCGTTGTTGAGTTATGACCGTCATGAAGGCCGGCTTCGGCCGAAGCGTGGAGGCCGGTTGGCTGCGTTGACCTCCGGGGGAGCGATTCCTGAAACGGCGACGTATCAGGTGGTGGCGGAACCGGATGGAACCGTGGTGGGGACGGTGGACGAAGATTTTGCGATTGAGAGTCTGGCTGGAGATATTATGTTGTTGGGCACGACCTCCTGGCGCATTCGGGGAATTGAAACGGGAAAAGTCCGTGTGGAAGACGCGCATGGCGCCCCGCCCAACATTCCTTTCTGGCGGGGGGAAGCGCCGTCCCGATCGTTGGAATTATCTCAGGCCGTGGCGGACGTGCGAGAGCAGATCTTTCAGTTGCTTGAGCAGGGTGCCGCTCCCGGAGGTGAGACCGCGCGGCATTGGTTGCATGAAGAATGCGGAGTTGATGCGGCTGGTGCCGATCAATTGCTGGCCTATGTGGCCGGAGGCACACAGATCCTCGGAGGTGTGCCGACGCAAACCTGTGTGATTTCGGAACGGTTCTTTGATGAAGCCGGGGGGATGCAACTGGTGCTCCATGCGCCGTTTGGCGGCAGGCTCAACCGCGCATGGGGGCTGGCGTTACGCAAACGATTTTGCGTGAATTTTGATTTTGAATTGCAGGCGGCGGCCACCGATGACGGGTTGGTGCTGTCGCTTGGTGAGCAGCATAGTTTTCCACTGGAGGCCATCTTTGGATTTGTGCATCCCAACACGGTGAGAGACGTGCTTATACAAGCCACGCTGGCGACTCCACTGTTTCTGACACGCTGGCGGTGGAATGTGACCCGAGCGTTGGCGCTGTTGCGGTTTCAACACGGCAAACGTGTGCCGGTGCATCTTCAACGCATGCGGGCGGAAGATTTATTAGCGGCGGCGTTTCCGATGGCTGCGGCCTGTGGCGATAATCACGTTGGAGATATTCAGGTGCCGGATCATCAATTAGTCCAGGAAACGCTGCGTGATTGTTTGACCGAGGCCATGGACCTGGTGGGCCTACGCCAGGTGCTTGAGCGGATAGAAAATCAGGAGATTCAGGTGCGGGTGGTGGAATCACCTGTGCCTTCTCTGTTTGCCCATGAGATTTTGAATGCCAATCCCTATGCGTTCCTGGATGATGCGCCGCTTGAAGAGCGACGGGCTCGTGCCGTGAATCTTCGACGAACGTCGCCCACCACGTTTGACGGAAGCATCGGGACATTGGATGGTGCCGCGATTGAGGCCGTGGTTGAAGAAGCCTGGCCGTTGGTTCGTGATGCTGATGAATTGTTCGATGTGCTTCAGGTTCTGGGATGGTTGCCATCGGCGATGGGTGAGCCGTGGCAGGAGTTTGCTGATGCGTTACTGTCGTGTGGCCGTCTGCTGGTGCTGCAGGTGCCTGCGGAGGGCGCCTCCGGAACAACAGCCGTTGAGGGTTGGACGACTAAAGAACATTTGAGGCGTCTTCAGGCCCTGTTCCAACGGGCAAATCTGGTTGCCGGTCTGAAGGATTCACTTTCTGTAGCTGTGGAAGAAGAGTCGGCCACGTCAGAATCTGCTGCGCGTGATGTGGTGCAAGGCTGGATGCCGCACGTTGGTCCGGTGACTGCTGATGAATTGGCCCGGCGATTGAATGTGCCTACGCTACTCGTGCAGCAGGCTCTGTTGCAATTGGAAGGAGAAGGGCAGGTCCTTCGAGGGCATTTCCGTCCTTCTTCCCGTTTTGATTCTTTGACCGGCTCTTCGACGAAAGAAGAAAAGAGGATTGGTACCCATGCGGTCGAAGAAGAATGGTGTGACCGCAGTCTTCTAGCTCGTATTTATCGGCGCACGGTCACGGCTTTGCGCCGGGAAATCGAGCCGGTCGCCGCAGCGGATTTTATGCGCTTTCTCTTTCGATGGCAGCACCGAGCGCCCGGAACACAATTACACGGAGAAGCCGGGCTGCGTGAGGTCATTCACCAGTTGGCAGGATTTGAAGCGCCGGCTTCGGCGTGGGAACCTTCGCTCCTCAAAGCCCGCCTGGCTCACTATAAACCTGAATGGCTGGATAATGTGTGTCTGCGGGGGGAAGTGGCCTGGGGACGTCTGACCCCTCCGGAAAGCAAGGCCACCCTCTTACCTGTGGTGGGGACAGGACAGGGAACGGAAGACTTTACCTTGGACGCTGGAGCGCGCGTTCCGGTATTCCGGCCGCTGACTCCGACCAGGCTGGCTCCCATTAGTTTCTTGCGAAGGCAGGATGTGAGTTGGATATTGGGTGTCGCCAAACCTGGAACATCTGCAGGGGCGCTTGGCGTCAGGTTGAATTTGAGTGGCGTGGCACAAGCCGTTTTGGATTGTCTGGATCGTCGTGGGGCATGTTTTTTTGCGGATCTGACCGGTCGAACGGGACATCTGGCCACTGAAGTGGAGCAGGCTTTGTGGGAACTGGTGGCAACAGGGTTGGTGACCGCTGACGGGTTTGATCCCATGCGGGCCCTGCTTGATCCTCGACGCCGGCGAGCTGAGGGCAGGGATCGCGCGCGACGGCCGGGGCACAGCGTCGGGCGTTGGGATCTGTTCCAGGCTGACCCTGGGGCACATGATGAGGAGATGCCGGTTTGTCCCCACCCACATGAGCAGTGGGCCAGGCAATTGGCGCATCGTTATGGCGTGGTCTTTCGTGATCTGCTCAAACGAGAATCATTACCGGTGACCTGGCGGGACCTGTTGGTGCAATACCGAAAGCTGGAATGGCGGGGCGAGATGCGGGGTGGCCGGTTTGTGAATGGCTTTACGGGGGAACAGTTCGCATTGCCGGAGGCGGTGGAATCGTTGCGGGCAGTGCGCCGTGATATTCAAGCTGGAGCGCAGGAGATTCGTCTATCAGCCGCCGATCCGTTAAATCTGGTCGGCATCATTTTGCCGGGCGAACGGATTTCCGCTCACACATCCAAACCGATTTTTTTCCGCAACGGTGTGCCGTCTGCCGACATAGCCTCCGTCGTGAGTCTGGCTTGATCGAGCCTGTTGTGACAGGCCCAACAGGCCAGGGATCCAATCAGCGGTCCATGGCATCCCGCTTAATGGTCCCTGGTCTGGCGTTGGCACTCTTTGGTTGTCTCGCCCTCATTTGGATTCCAGTTACCTCTCAGACCATTCTCCTGAAAGCCTTCTACGATTTTTGTCATCTTCCATTATTTGGTGGCGTGGCCATCATCCTCTTGTCCCTGGCACGGCAGCTTGGTGAGCCCCGAGGTTGGACTGTGGGTAGACAATATGGCATGGCTTTCATTGGGGCCGTGGTTCTGGGTGCATTGACTGAAGGGGTGCAATCGTTCAGTTCGAGTCGATTTGCCGAATGGTCGGATCTCCTTCTGGATGTTTTGGGAGCTATGTGTGCCCTGGGATTTTATATAACGTACGATCCAAGATTTACGGGACCCGTTGCAACATGGCGGTTGGCCCCAAGAAAACAATTGGTTCACGCCGGAGTCGGGTTGCTCGTGGTGATAGCCCTGAGCCCGGTGCTCGTCTTGTCCTATTCCTATTGGGACCGGGCTGCTAGATTTCCTTCACTCGTTCAGTTTTCTTCCGTATGGGAAATGATGTTTGTCAAAGAGAGGGACTGTGCCGTTCAGATCGTTCCTTCGCCCTTAGGCTGGAAAAAACCACGGGTCGATACCGTGGGACACGTGGTGTTTTACCCGAAGCACTACCCGGGTATTCGCCTTGAGGAGCCCTATCCGGATTGGCGAGGGTTTTCGCGTTTCCGCGTTGACGTGTATTCCGCATTGCCCACGGCGCGATCGCTAATCATCCGAATTGATGATGCTCATCATAATAACGAATATGCGGATCGGTTTAACCATGTCGTCACGATTTCGCCAGGCCTCAATCACATTCACATTCCATTGGATGACATTCGCCATGCTCCGGTTGGGCGGGAATTGGATCTCAGCGCGATCAAAAAGGTTATGCTCTTTGCCATAAGCCCACTAGAAGAATTTTCCCTATACGTCGATAATATCCGACTAGAATAGATTGGCTCGTAATGGCGAGTGAGCCGAGCGAGCTAACATGTAGGTCATCCAAATCACTATCAGGAGCATTTGGGAAATCAGCGATGGCATCCAATGCATCAGTCCCGGGTGGCCGTTGAGCGGATGAGGTTGGGTGAGGGTCAATTTTTCATTGAAGCCCAGTAGACAAATGCGCACAGGTGAGTAAAATGCATTCAGGTCTAGGTGTTTTATGGCTCGAAAAAAAATAGTGAATCTGACAAGGGTGAAAAGGGTCGCAAAGACATGACAGGTCAAGTCTTGAGGGCTATTCCCACCCTAGAATCTCAACAAAATAGGCGAGTATCTCAATGGTACCTGATGTCATGACATGTCCCTCCACATTTCATTTTCGATGTTTTCTCTGGGTTTTGGCTTGTATGCAATTGGGGCTGGTTGGTTGCCACGTCACGTTAATTTCTTCTTATGATCCGGAAATGGATCGGACGGCAACATCGCTCCAAAAAAGGATGGACGCCTTTTTAACTAGACTCGAAACCCATGCTGGGGAATCGCAGGCTAACTATTCGTGGGATCAGGTCTTTTATCAGGACTATCTGGTCGAGCTTCGCTCCCTGCGACTGCGCGCACAGAGCGATAACACGAATGCGTTCACGGCCAAACAGTTGACGCTCATGATGGATAATTTTGAGCAACTTCGTTTGGCCCATGAAGCGGGGCCCCTTCCCATTCCCACGATACAGGCCACACGAGATCTATTCAATCAAGGCTGGCAGGCCATTATTGCGCAGGAAATCGCCAAGCGGCGAGGAGTGGATGCACGGTGATCGAATATCAGCGGCAGGGAGCACGTGTGGGTTGGTGTGAAACGAGAGTGGTGTGCCTCGACATGTTGAGTCATGCCAACTACGATCTTCTTACTTATGCTAAGCATTCTTGACCGGGGTATAGCCCTTCGCTAAGATCTGCGTATGCCTAGGCCGCCATTTCCTACAGGTCCTCGACCAACACCACGGATGGGTGGGGCTCGTCCACCGGCCCCTCCGGGCACACCCAAGCAATTCGAATCGCTTCGAGCGTCGTTGCTGTTTTGTCCAAAATGTCAGACCGCGACTCCAGCCCGTGAACGTCTTCTTTTAGTGCTCCCTACCGGAAGTCTCTATGAATACCTCTGTGCCCATTGCGGGACTTCCACCGGTTCTAAAACCGATCAGGCTCAAAGCGAAGTTCGCCTCATCACTCCTTAAATTCCGATTGCATCGTTTTTTGAGGGAGGATTTTTTGTGCTACTGCTCCCTCCTTCCCGTCTTTCCATTTCGTCCAGAAGGATCTGGCTGGGCCTTGAGGCATTTCGACCTGTGTACAGATTCTTCGCTGTGCTCTCCGAATGACAATGTGCAATTGGCGGGAGGGCAGGAGGGAGTTTGGGAGCCACTTTATTTTTGGGCTTGTGGCTTTGTGGAATGACCGGGTGGAACGGGTAGGCCTTCCTGGGCCATGATCCGGAGGGCATTGGTGGTCGGGCAGGGGCCCGGTCGCAGTTGATAATCGAAGTGCAACGTGCCTGCTTCAACAGTTTCCTGAAAGTGGGCATTCCGGATATGTCCGTTTCCACTGGCCAATCCTGTGAGTTCCAAATCATGGGTTGAAATCATTCCCAGTCCCCGGCTCTGTTGCAAGGCATGCACAAAGGCTTCGCTTCCGGCCAGCCGTTCGCGGTTATTTGTGCCCCGATAGATTTCATCAATGAGAAAGAGGACCGGATGAGGATTGGTGCTTTCCACCGCCTCCAGAATAACTTTCAAGCGTTTGACCTCGGCATAAAAATACGACAAACCTTCGTCCAGGGCATCCGTGACTCGTATGCAACAATAGAGACGCAACCAGGTCCAGGAAAATATTCTGGCACACACCGGGCCACCTGCCTGAGCGAGGCATAAATTGATGCCGACCGTTCGCAGAAACGTGCTTTTTCCAGACATGTTCGAACCGGTGACCAGCAGGAGATGGCCTTCCCCTCGTAATTCCAGATCATTGGTAATGCGATGGGCACGCGCAATGAGTGGATGGCCGAGGCTGCCTGCGGTCAGGCCTCGTGTATCCGGGGCTGTATGTGTAGTTTCGAGTTGTGGCCAGAGGTAATCCGGATTCAGATAGGCATAGCGCGCGAGAGCGCTGGCCGCATCCAGTGTGCCAATGGTATCCAGCCAGTCAGGAAGTGTCGTGCGAAGGCGGGAGATGAGGCGATTGAGTTTTCCGACAAACCACAGGTCCCAGGGCACCAGGGCATTGAGGCCTAAATGAATCAGGGGGTGGGCTTTGACGCTGAGCCCCTGACAGATACGGCTGAGCTGTTTGAGGCTCTGGGTCGGACGATGCTGTTGGGTCAACAGCGATTGACAGACCTGTAGGATGGTCGGTTGATGGGGGAATGTTGATCGTTCAAGTGTCGCAATTACGCTGACAAGTTTTTCCAGTTCTTCATGGAGGGCGAGCACCCGGCCAAAAAGCGGGTGGATGGATCCCGAGAGAAGAAAATACGTTCCGATATAGAGGGTCAGGGGAAGCAGCCAAAAATTCGGGGCTCCTGTGAGGAGCGTCCAGAGTCCTAAGGCGATGGTGAGACTCGTCAGAGCACATGCTGCGAGGA
>JBGSSO010000050.1:0-14669 GCA_041737015.1 Nitrospirales bacterium | reverse complement strand
GCCCCCTTTCATGTCCACATTCTTTCGGTCACCGCCTCAGAAAAGGTACGTCAAGCTTCCGATCAGCTCTATCAGGACCTTTCCCAAAACGGAATAGAGGTGTTACTTGACGACCGTGAGGAACGAGGTGGCGTTAAGTTTAACGATGCAGATTTGTTAGGCATTCCTTTCCATATTATCCTTGGTGATAAGGGACTGGCACAGAATACTATTGAAATCAAAGACCGTAAAACTGGCGAAAAACATCACATTTCCCGTGAGAAAGCATGTGGGTGGATCACTGCCACCGTCAAAGCGAAACTCGAATTTCAGGCATGAGAATTAAGGAAAGCAGATCAAATACAGGCTGGTTACCGATGCCCTCCCATGCATGGTATAATTTTTTGAACCCGTAATATTCTCTATCTTAAGGACGACTGATGACGAGATCTCAATCCAGAGCATGAGGAGATTGAGAAGCCCTTATTTTCATTGACAAAACATCTCACTGAATGCTATTTTTCAAGGTTTGATTTTCAAGTAAAACACACTTCTTGTATATGACTGGCATATCGTATGTTGAATCAAATGAACGTCAGGGGTCTTTTATTTGACCCCTATAACAACGCCTATATTGTCATCCTGAGAGATGAACAGAATTCGGACATGCTCCCTATTTGGGTTGGGAAGGCCGAAGCCAGCGCGATTAGTTTTGCCTTAGAACGGATAGCTCCGCCAAGGCCAATGACCCATGATCTCATGAAAACAGTGCTTGATAATATGGACGCCAAGGTCATCAGTACGGTCATTACCGATCTGAAAGACAACACCTATTTCGCTAAAATCCATCTCCTCTTTGGAGATTCAGAATTCACTGTTGACTCTCGGCCAAGTGACGCCATTGCCGTGGCCCTTCGCACGGATGCCCCAATTTTTGCTTCCGGAGAAGTGCTCCATAAACAAAACTCAGAAGAATTGGAACGATGGCTGGAAAACCTCAAGCCTGAGGATTTTGGCAAATCAGATGTCTAGCTGATGTTCATCTGGCCATCTGAAATATTTACGATTTATTGTGAGTGTGCGGGTGATGACTGAAATAAATACATTAATTCCGTTAAAGGTCCATGGGGTCCTGGTCGATCCGAATACCGACACGCAAATCGTGGTCTTACGGGATGAAAAAAACTCAGAGGTTCTTCCCATATGGGTCGGAACCGCCGAAGGAACATCGATTCGGTTGGCGCTGGAGAACGTCATCCCACCACGCCCCATGAGCCATGACCTTATTTGCAGCTTTGCCTCCCACCTTGGCTTTACCCTAAACAAAGTCGTGATCACGGAAGTCAAAAACAATACGTATTTTTCAACGCTGTTTTTATCCAAAGATGATTTGGAAAAATCCATCGATTCAAGACCGAGCGATGCGATTGCCCTGGCTCTCCGATGCCAATGTCCAATCTACGTCACCCCTGAGGTGCTGGAACGTCGCGGGGGGGAAGATTTGGATACCTGGCTTTCCAAACTCGATCAAAAGGGATTAGAACAGACCGATATCTAGACATGTAATCAAGTAGAGGAAAGGAACTCAGACACTCATGCGATCCTATCAAGCTAAACCGCTGGAAGTTGAACGACAATGGTTTTTAGTCGATGCTAAAGGGCAAACCGTTGGACGCTTGGCCGCGAAAGTTGCCTCTATCCTTCGTGGAAAGCACAAGCCAACGTTTACACCGAATGTGGATACGGGCGATCATGTCGTCATCATAAATTCCAGCGAAGTTCAATTCACCAGCAATAAGTTTCGTACAAAAATCTATTATCACCACACAGGTTATCCCGGAGGAATCAAAGCCATTACTGCTGAGCATCTCCATGCAAAGAAACCAACCGAAGTCCTTTCCAAAGCCATTCGTGGGATGCTTCCAAAATGTACCTTAGGTAAACAAATGGCTAAAAAGCTCAAAATTTACTCTGGTGCCGAACATTTGCATCGAGCGCAAAACCCAACGCCTCTGAATCTCTAAATTCATCAGTTACCGTTCTAACGAAAAAAAGGAGATCTATTCTCACATGGTCGATACAGTTCAATACGCAACCGGAAAAAAGAAAAACGCCATTGCCCGAGCGTGGGTAGAACCAGGGCAAGGCGACATTCTAGTCAACGCACGATCAGTAGATTCATATTTCCCACGATTGACGCATCAAATCCAAATACAAACGCCATTCGAGGTCACCAAAACCAGCGGGCAATTCAATGTCAAAGCCACACTGAGAGGGGGAGGCGTTTCAGGTCAGGCGGGAGCCCTTCGCCATGCGATTGCCAAGGCCTTGGCCTTATATAATCCTTCGCTACGGGATCCACTGAAAAAAAATGGATTGCTCACCAGAGATAGCAGGGTGAAAGAGCGGAAAAAATACGGACAAAAAGGCGCCAGAGCCAGGTTCCAATACTCCAAACGATAAATTGGCCGGTTCACCCATTCACGCAGAATTATGGGGGAGGCCTTCCAGCCTCCCCTTTTTTTTAATCCGACCACTTCTGATGCCTTTGCCTACTCCCATATAACTTTTCACAATTAGTTAATTGGCACAAAGGAAAATCATTTCCAAATAGGTATCGTACTCAATCTTTCTCCCCTTCAATCAATTTTCTTGAAAAGACCATGGATAAAAAAATTCGCGTCGCTGTGATCGGAGCCAGTGGCTATACAGGTGGTGAATTACTTCGATTACTCACCCTCCACCCCCAGGTCACACTGACCCGCGTGGTGGCGTCTGAGAAATCCGAGGGCCTCGCTGTCGCTTCGCTGCTGCCTCATCTTACGAATATTTATGACTGTTCATTGTCTTCGTTGAATACCGAATCGATCGCCAAGGAAGTCGATGTGGTTTTTCTGGCTCTTCCCCATACGCAATCCTTGCAGCCAGTAGCCGATTTTCTCTCACAGGGGAAACATGTCATTGACTTGAGTGCTGATTATCGTCTTCAAGATCCAATGGTATATGAGCAATGGTATCAAACCCCCCATACTTTCCCTGACCTCCTCAAAAATGCGGTATATGGACTACCAGAACTCAATCGCGCGGCTATCGCCAAGACCCAACTTGTCGCAGTTGCCGGGTGTTATCCCACTGTCGCCATTTTGCAACTCGCGCCTTTTGTGGCCCAAGACCTCATTGAGCAAAACTCGATTATCATTGACGCAAAGTCTGGAATTTCAGGAGCCGGTCGTACACCAGCTCTGGGAACCCACTTTCCTGAATCCCATGAAGCCATTCATGCCTATAAAATTGGTAAACACCGCCATGTGCCTGAAATCGAACAGGAGTTAGCACGACTGGCTCCAGCTGCATCCTCCACAACAACTTCCTCCAATCCATCCATAATTTTTACGCCTCACTTAATACCCATTAACCGGGGAATTCTGAGCACGGCCTATGCCAAATTGAAGCCTGGCATTGAGCAAACCCATCTGGATGCCGCCTATAATAGTCGGTATCAAGACGAATATTTCATTCGACTCTTTCCCAGTTCCGAAGGAGTAAATCCCAAAAATCTACGAGGATCGAATTTTTGTGACCTCAGTTGCACCTATGACCCTCGAACGGGGTATCTCATCACCACGGGTTCGCTGGACAATCTCGTAAAAGGCGCAGCCGGACAAGCGATTCAATGTATGAATCTTATGTTAGGACTTCCCGAAACACTTGGATTGACCGCACCAGGCCTATTTCCCTAAACCATTGTTCACCGGTTTCTCCTGACGAGAAGGGGATATTTCCATGTCTAAACGAGTAAAAGGCGGGATCACTGCCCCCCAAGGATTCGTAGCAGCAGGGATTCATTCAGGTATTAAAAAAACCAAACAGCTTGATCTGACCATGATCGTGTCAGAGAAGCCTGGACCTATCGCCGGGGTGTTCACCTCCAACAGGCTTCCTGCCGCTCCCGTGATCCTCGGCCGGCTCCATCTCAAGAAAGGCACAGGGCAAGCGTTCATTATTAATAGTGGCAATGCTAACGCATTTACCGGACCGGAAGGGTTGGTCCATGCCAGGGAAATGGGTCGGAGTGTTGCCGACCAACTGACAATTCCCCTTCACCATGTGTTTGTCGGATCCACTGGTGTCATTGGAGTTCCCCTACCCATGCCGGCAGTACGAAACGGCATTCCCATTTTGATTTCTCGTCTACGCAAGGCTGGTCACCAGGAAGCTGCCAAAGCCATCATGACGACAGACACCCGTCCTAAGGAAATCGCGGTTCAAGACCGAATTGGCGGGAAAACAGTGACAATAGGCGGAATCGCCAAAGGTTCAGGAATGATCCACCCTGACATGGCGACCATGTTGGCCTATATCACGACAGATGCAGTCATTGACCAAAAAACACTACAAGCAACCTTTCGCGCCGTCACCAACCAAACATTTAACTGTATTTCTGTTGACGGGGAAACCAGCACCAATGACACGGCATTATGTCTGGCCAACGGGAAAGCCGGAAACTTAGCCATCAAACCCGGAACGACGGCACATGACAAATTTGAAGCGCTCTTATTTCAAGTCTGTCACCATCTGGCCATGGAAATTGTTCGAGATGGCGAAGGTGCCACCAAAATCATTGAATTCCAGATATCCCAGGCTTCCAGTAATCGGGCCGCCAAACAATTTGCCAATACTCTAGCCACCTCCCCTTTAGTCAAAACCGCTATCTTTGGTACGGATCCCAACTGGGGAAGAATTGTGGCCGCATTGGGTCGGGCCGGCGCCCCTGTTAAAGCAGAGAAACTTCTTATCGAGTTCAATAAAATTCCCATCGTCAAAAATGGGAAAGGACTGGGGCCTCAGGTGGAGCGACGAATTAAACAGGAGATGAAGAAGTACTTTTTGACGATCTTCATTTCACTCGGAATGGGAAAGGGGTCTTCCAAGATCTGGACCACGGATCTGACCTACGATTACGTGAAAATCAACGCATCCTATCGATCGTAACTCTTTTCCCCACTTCAAGCTGGGGAATTTAGAATAGCCTATTGCCGAGGGATGGTTATTTTTTTATGTGGTGGCGGGAAATTAAATCATGCAGGGTCGGGCGGCTCACACCAAGAATGGTCGCAGCCTTCGTAATATTTCCACCTGTCTTGGCCAGAGTTTGCTCAATCACTCGCTTTTCCACCGTGTCTCTGGCTACTTTCAAGGTAAGGCCATCTTGATTCTCATCGGGAGGGGCTAAATCTAAATCTTCCGGAGCAATTCGTGGATTGTCGGTGAGCGTCACGGCCCGACGAATCCGGTTTTCCAATTCTCGAATGTTCCCGGGCCAATGATATTGTTCGAGGGACATCAAGGCTTCCCTGGTAAATCCTGAAATCTTCTTTTTCGCTTCTTCTGAATAACGCTGCAGCAGCGCTTTGCCCAACATCACGATATCACCACCCCGCTCGCGTAAGGGAGGAGCCGTAATGGTCACGGTATTCAATCGATAATACAGATCTTCCCGGAAACGACCATCTTTCATTGCCAGTTGAAGATCCATATTGGTGGCCGCTAGAACCCTTGTGTCAACTGGAATTTCTACGCGTCCGCCTACCCGCTCGATACTTCGTTCTTGTAAGACCCGAAGCAACTTGACCTGTAATGCAGGAGAAATCTCACCAATCTCATCTAGAAAAAGCGTCCCGCCCTGGGCCGACTCAATTCGGCCTGGACGCTGAAGATGGGCTCCGGTAAACGCACCTTTCTCATGTCCAAACAACTCACTTTCTAGCAACGTTTCGGGAATAGCCCCACAATTAATCGCGATAAACGGGCCATCCTTTCTGTGACTTTGCTGATGAATCGCCCGAGCCACTAACTCCTTTCCTGTCCCGCTTTCCCCGACGATTAAAATAGAAATATCTGACCCGGCCACTCGCCGGATGGTATCGAACACTTTAACCATGACCGGGCTGCTTCCGATAATTTCAGGAAATCCTCGTTTTGCTTCCCGATCCAGAAGCTTTTGGTTTTCTTTTTCCAGGCCAGCCAAATACCCGGCCCGCTGAAGAACGACTTTTAACACCTCCAGGTCTACAGGCTTTTCCATAAAGTCATATGCGCCTAATTGAATAGCCTTGAGCGCATTCGATCGATCTTGATTTCCCGTGATGACGACCACCTTCACCAAAGGATTCACCGCAAGCAATTGTTCTAAGGCAGACAATCCCTCCGTCACCCCACCGGCATCAGGTGGCAAACCTAAATCTAAGGTTACTAGTGAGATCTTTTCCCGCTGAAGAATTTCGACAGCTGCAGCACGATGATCTGCTTCATAGATCATATAGGAAGACTTTAATCCCCACGTCATCTGTTCAAGAATTTCTTGACGGTCATCAACCAGAAGGAGTGAAGGAAGATGTGAATTGTCAGCAAGAGGATCAGACTTCATGGTCACTCGTTTTTTCCTGAGTCATACTCTACCCCGGCTTTAGACACACCAAATACCACAGTACCTGCGTTATCGGCACTTTGTACCGGAAATGTAATGATCACTGTCGTACCTCGCCCTGCCTGGCTCTCAATGTGAATCACGCCATGATGGTCCTCTACAATTCGCTTACATTGAAACAGCCCTATACCCAATCCATTCTTTTTGGAACTTTTGAATGGCTGAAAAATCTTTTCAAGCTGGGCCACGGACATCCCGCCCCCTGTATCGACCAGTTCGACGATTACCTGCTTGCCATCATAGGCGGTGGAAATATCAATCGTGCCCTTCTGGCCGGTCGCCTGGCGGGCATTAAGGATTAGATTTAATAAAACCTGTTTGATTGCCTCCCTTTTGAGCTGCAGGACCGGAACCTCTAGCCCCGGGGAAAAATTCGGTTGGCATCCAGGGTCATTGACGGCAGCCAGTATGTCCTTGATCAACAGATTCACATCCACCGATTCCGTAGCGACTTCTTCACTCAGATTCGGTTCTTTCGCCTGACGAGATAATTCTCCCATTAAATTGATAATTCGCTGAGACGTATTTTTAACCGTCTGCATTGCCGATGCCTGAAATTCAACATTACTCCCATATTGCTCAGCATTCTGAGCCACCAGAGATAAACTCGATGCCAAATTCTTTAAATCATGTAAATAAAATGCAGAGAACCGATGCACTGCTTCCCATTTGGCGGATGAACTACGCTCTTCAACTAACTCAAATTGAATGAGCAGCATCGTCACATGGTGCGCAATGGCTCGCAGTAAATCCAAATCGTCTTGATCGTACCCTTTATGAACCGATTCCTGACTAAGCGTACAAAACCCAAGGAGCCTACCTTGTTCAGTCACCAAGGGCACACACACATGGGCGTGAGTGACATCAAGAAATTCCCTCCAATCCTCAGGCTCCCGCTGCCCCACTTGTACCAACGAGGGTTCTTTCTGTTCTTTCAATTGATGGATAAGAGGGTGAGATTCAGGAATGGGAATCGGCTCTGACACATTCGGTGACCGATCATTCTCCGTCAACTTTCTTCGACGCCGTTCCTTTCGTATTTGATGATACCGTCCATCAACATCAAAATATTTCCAAATTGTGACTCGAGACGTTCCAAATGTTCGACTAAGCCACTCAAGGTATCGGTTTAAAAGTTCTTGGACATCCTGACAGCCCGCAAAAATCTCAGTGACCTCTAACCATTTCTCTCGATAATCATATTTCCTTTTAAAAAAATGACGAGAAACGACTTGCTGAAATTCGACACGAATACGTCTAGAAAGCATGGCGACCACCAAACCCATAACGGCAAGAAACATGAGGACCATACCCAGAGATTCCTTGACCTCCCAATCGGTTTGTTGCACCACTGCGGTTACCATAGCTACAAGAACGAAATACCCACCAACACACACTACGGCCAGGGAAGCGTATAAAGCATGGTGACTGATTTGAATCTTCTGGATCACCTGCGGTCCTCGCAATCGCCTCAATCCCATTGCCATGACAATCAGAGAACTGAGCGATGCGATTCCCCCTGCCCACACATCTTCCTGTCGCCACACGGAGACCACAACCAAATGAAAAGCCTGCGCGATGGATATGCAGGCTAGCCCTCCCAATCCAATCAGCACGTATTTCAATCGATATCGCAGAGGATCGGGGAAAGATTGAAGGATACGTTCCAGCTGAAATATTCCCATGCAGGAGACCAATACGATAAACCCCCAGATCATCAATCCCTCTGGTCGTCTGAACACAATTTCCCTCTCAGGATTGACCTGCATGAATCCATCTGGAATACCTATGATCAGCATCGCCAAGAAAGCAGCTCCACCCGCGATTATCATCCACCACCCTCTGCACAATGCCAAAGAATTTGCAGAAAATTCCTGCAACAATGAATAACCGACATAACCGATCATGACCGGCAGAAGTACTTCACCAATTAGAATAAGTTTCTTGGAGATAATGAGATGGGATGGAAACACTTCTTGTATTCCATTCAGTCCATGGATCCAAACCATCACCGCCATCAGCAAGAGTAAAGGGAAAAAATGGGCACCATCCTTTCTCTTCACAAATATGATCGTCGCCAAAACCAGGGAAACTCCTGCCGTGAGAATAGATGGAATAACCCACACACTCATACTGACCCTTAATGCCTATTGAGAGTTAGAGACATCCACAAGTTTATTCCTCGGCGTTACCACTGGACACAGCTTCTTCGTTGTTCTGATTGATGGATATATGGGGCGTCACACAGGTTTTATTCACACGGACGCACCTGGGTTCGTGGGAGAGTCACCAAACGACCTACGCTGGCCATAGAGCCCATTGCGTATCATGGCAGGATTCTCTCTTCCGGCCAGGCTCATGAGAAATCAGTCACCAAACGACTAAATCGTGGGTAAATAGATGAAGGAATTTCTCCCAACAGGTTCCTAAGACACCTCTACCATGGAGAGAATTCAAGATGGAGCACCACCCTAGCCTGCCTCACAGGACATTAATCAGAATGAAACTGTAGTAGTTTTTTCGGAAGATGAGAAGGGAGACTGTAGGGTTCGACCTCTCAAATCGACCTTGCCTCACGCATGACAACGAAAGCTAGGGTTCGATTCTGATGAACAGGAGTATTTTTAGCTGCTCCATCTAAAGGACAGAGCCGTCCCGTCTCAGCCAATACACTTAGTCATGTGGTCAATATGAATATGAGGCAATCCGACAAAAGCGCCGTATCAGATTTGCTGGAAAGGAACATGCCAGACATATATGGGCATCTCCAGCCCATTCCTGCTGAGGCTCTCGAAGTATAAACCAGCGTGAGACTACTTAACTGCTAGTTTTTAGAGTGAAGCACATCTGGCACCTTCCCGATCCTTTGCCGAGACATTAGCCTCTTGACGGCTTTACCCAAATTACTGGAGTCCTGGTTGGCCGGCTGAAGAAGAGGCGTCATCCTGTCTATCAGAAGGATGCAGGCCATATTTTTTGAGGAGTTTATAAAAATCTGCCCGATAGCGCCCGGCAATTTGTGCCGCCTTAGAGATATTTCCTTGCGTAGCTTTAAGCAGGTCTTGGAGATACTCCTTCTCAAATGCTTCCTTCGCATCAGTTAATGGTTGAAGACCACCTGGCTTGCTTTGTTCTTGTGGAGAAAGGGCGAGGAATTCTGCAGTAATTATGTCTTGAGGAGACATGACAACCGCCCGTTCAATCATATTCTCAAGCTCTCGAACATTCCCGGGCCACGGATACGAAATTAAGGCCTGCATGGCTTCCGGTGAAAATCCTTTGACGATTCTACCGTGATGCTCTATGCTCCGTTTGAGAAAAAACTGGGCGAGAGAAGGAATGTCTTCCCGTCGTTGCCGAAGCGGAGGAATCCATAAGGGGACGACATGAATCCGATAATACAAATCTTCTCGAAATCGTCCTTCCCGCACGGCTAACTCCAGATCCTTATTGGTAGCGGCCAGGATTCTCACATCCACCTTCATGGGCACTTGCCCTCCGACGGGCACCACCTCTCGATTTTGAATGGCCCGCAGAAGTTTCCCCTGTAATGACAACGGCATTTCACCAATTTCATCTAAAAACAATGTTCCCTTATCAGCACTTTGGATCAAACCGCGCTTATTTTGATGGGCTCCGGTAAAGGAACCCTTCATATGCCCGAACAACTCACTTTCAAACAACGTTTCTGGAATAGCTGCACAATTGACGGCCATAAACGGTTTCGAAGCTCGAGGGCTATTACAATGAAGCACACGTGCAATAACTTCTTTCCCGGTTCCAGTTTCTCCGGAAATACAGACGGTGGTATCGGTCTTCGCCACTTGAGCCACCTGCTTCAACACCGTATGCATTTCTGCACTCCGGGCCACAACATTTTCCAGCCCATACAATTCGTTCACAAGCAGTTGTAGTCGGTGAATCTCCTGACTCATTCGTTTGGTGGTGAGGGCTTTATCAATACTCTCCAGTAACTCTTTGTCATCAAACGGTTTGGTTAAATACCCATACGCACCCTTTTTCATGGCTTCCACGGCATTAGGAATACAGCCATGCGCCGTTAAGATCAGGATGGGAAGATTGGTTTGATGCTGGTGCAATTCTTCCATCAGATCCAAGCCATCCGCATCCGGCAATCGAAGATCCAGAATGGCAAAATCATAGGGATCTTCCTGTACGCGGCTCAACGCATCCCCCCCGGACCCACACGCCGTCACCACAAACCCCATTGAATGCAGGCGCATTTTCAGAAGGGTCAGTAAACTTGGATCGTCATCAACAACAAGAATTCGTTCATCAGCCATCACAATTCCTCTATTTTTTTCCTTCACCTTCATGTGGTAATTCTTTCTCCTCGGCTCTTTCGAGTTTGGGTGTTGGGGCCATTTTTTCCGACGGGCGGGTCGGCGGGGCCTTTTCGCGAATTTCCTGGTCGATACGGCGTAAAGCCTCTAATTGATTCGTCAGTTCTTGTACTTTTTTCTCGCTGGACTTCAGTTCCTGCTGCACATCCTGGCGGAGCGTCTGCTCCCTTTTAAATTGTTCTGTTTGTTTAGAAAGATTCGAGAGGGCCTGATTCAATTCTTCGACAGCCTTTTCCCGGTTCGTCAGTTCTTGCTTAAGTGCATCAACCGAATCTGTTTCCAATTGACGACTTAACTCATGGACCAGTAATTCCTTATTCACAATTTCACGAACCAATCGTTTAGTTAAGTTTTCGGAAGCGATCCCTCCTCCTGGAGTATTCAATACATCCAACAACCATAACCAAAATCGACTTTCGCCCGCCAACGCGCTATTGGGGTTAGAGACCACCACTTTCCGAAAATGAAGCGCCGCTAATTCCCTATTTTCATATAACGCGGCGACTCCACGAAGAAAATGAACCGCACGGCATTCATCTTCATTTTTACAAGAACTCAGCTTCTTTTCTTGATCATCTGCAATTGCTCGAAAAAATGGAACATCTTCAGGGTCAGGAGTTAACACCGAGGACACAGCAGAGTGGCCGGTTGAACCAGATTGAGCCATGGCGGCACGATTCCAATTGGTGAGGGTATACCCACCCCATTCAAGAAGACTCAGGACCATGATGGACCCCAAAAACAGCCAGATCAACGACTCAATTTTTTTGCGTGTCAATGGACATTCCCCGTATGTTTTCGCTTCGGAATGGTAAAATGCAATGCCGTCCCGGTTCCCAGAATACTCTCCGCCCAAATTTTTCCACCATGGGCTTCGACTACCCGTTTCGCCAAAGCCAGCCCAATTCCACTCCCCACATACACACGACCTTCTTGGGTTTTCCCCTGGTAAAATCGTTCAAAAATATGAGGCAGATCGGCTTCAGGAATTCCTGGGCCCGTATCAGACACCGTAAATTGCAACCCTTCTCCGGTACTATCTGGCCTTGATCGAATCAACACCGTCGTTCCTTCAGGACTAAATTTAATAGCATTGGATAAAAGATTTTCCAACACTTGTTCCATTCGTGGCCCATCCAGATCATAGAACCTCACCTTATTCTGAAACAAATCGAGGGTCAGATGAATATTTTTTCGCTCTGCGAGAAATTTCACTTTTTCTGTCGACCGGACGACCAAACGATTCAAGTCGGTGGGACTAAAATTGTAGGAAACCATGTCGGCTTCCATCCGAGATAAATCTAAGAGATTCCCGATTAGGTGATTGAGCCGTTGACTACTTTCAGAAATAATGGTGAGCGTTTCTCGTTGGTCCTTTGTCAGCGTTCCAGGAATTCCATCCAGCAGAAGCTGTGAGCCTTCACGGATAGACGTTAACGGCGTCCGTAACTCATGGGAAATATTTGCCAGGAATTCCGACTTCATCTCATCTAACTTTTGTAGTTTTTCGCCCATCCAATTTACCTGGCCAACCAGTTCGCGCAACTCCTGGGGAACAGACAGGGAGATCGTCCCTCCAAATTGACCTTGTCCAATTCTGCGGATTTGGGCTTTGACGCGTCGAAGAGGCCGCAGGATACTATAGCTGGCGATCCCGGCCAAGCCAAGGCCTAGAACCAACGCCATCACGAGAAGCTGTTTCGTAATTTCCTGGGCCTGTACCGAGCGAAGATGGGAATCCTTGAGTATCGCGCCGACACTTGCTTCCTGAGAAGTGATATAGGCTGTGATGGATTGGGTTATGGCGGTAATCAACGTATCCCGGTTTTGCTCGTAGCTGGCGATAGCCTGAGGAGAACGGTCGGCTTGTTCAACGCCAACACTTAAAAATAAGGTATGAAATTCTTCATGAAGTTCTTTGGTTTTCGCAAGTGATTCCAGCGTACTGCCGGGGTTTTCCTGATCTTGAAGGGCTTTTAAGGTTTTGCGAAAATTTTCAGCCTCCTGAAGGAAATCTTTCAGAAGGGTGGTATCCCGAAGTACCAAATATTGCTTATCGCTTTTTAATTGCGCATACAGACTGGTAATGAGTCGCTTAGCCGTTTCCACAGCTGGAAAATGGTGGGTCGCTAACTCAGCGCCTAATTCCGTTAAAGCACGAAATTGATGGAGAATATATAAATTCACGCCAACCACCAACGCAAGAATCGTCAGGTACCCGAGGGTTAATCGCCAAAATATAGACAGACGTGGCAACATTTCTTACACACCAAAATTAATAAGATCTTTTCAAAAAAATATTTGTGGACTCTAGCCTTGAGTGAAAAATTTCCCAAAACAACCTGTTTTTTTCTTTCCCCTGCAAATTCAAAGATCTTTCTTCCTCAGAATCACCAAAGAACTTTCACATAAAAGCTGGCTACGTAGCAATGCTGAATTGTATTTCCTACATGAGATTGAGTAGCCCTACACCAGAATTCCAATATTTCATGAAGTTTTTGTAAAACCACCCACCAAATTTTCTGTTTATAAACAATCAAATATTTAGACCATAGCTCATCTGGTCTCCATATTGCATATGCCACCGTAGCGAACGTAATTATTGGAAAGATCTTTAAATTCCATCAAAAGTCCACTTCCTGAAATTTTCCATTCGTCTGGTGCGAAAATTTGACGCTGGCATATTTATTATCGTGACATTTACTTTATTTATTCATTTCGTGTCTCTCTATTTCTCCCCCCAATTTATCCATCTTCATAACTTTTTATCATCCTCCCCCTAAATTGAAAACATCTTCCAATTTTTCTTAGGTCGTACTTGGAAGTTTAGATTTTATTGCTGGATTAAGTGATCCGGCTTGTCTTTCTCCTCCTGCGGAGAAAATCAAGCACAAGAAAAGCCAGGATTTCTTCTCTCAGATTGAAATTACATTCAGAGAGGGCAAGTTGAAAATATACACGCACAGAGAAAAACCGTTCGAGAAAACTAGTAATGAAATGGGAAAAAGTCTACCAAAAGCAGGAGATGAATAATGAAATTTCAAAGCACCATTCTCTTATTTAAAGAAACTCTCTCCACTAAAAATCCTAGGGCCGGGATTCCTCAACTTGTGCAAATTCCTCAGAGGCTTTTCAAAAACGTCGTACAACTTTTTACAAAATTAATCATGGGCCTGGCTTCTCACGTATCCCCCAAAATATTCTCGTTTTACATACTCTTGTTAGCATTGATAGCCGTAATACCTTGCACCTCTGTTTATTCAGCTAACGTTTCGGTAACCTGGAATGCAAATACCGAATCGGATTTAGCAGGATATAAAATTTACAAACGGACGTTACCTTCTCAAGATTTTGGACAACCTGTTTTTTCAGGATTTCCCAATAATCCATCCTCCCCCTCAACAACTGTTTCCGGACTCAGTGGGGGCACAACCTATGGATTTATTGCGACGGCATTTGACACAGCCGGAAATGAAAGTGCCCCTTCCACGGAAAGACAGATTTCTGTATCTACAGGCACGTCGTCACCACCGCCACCCACCGCCACACTTAATATTTCGAATCTGACCGTGTCTAGTGGGAAAGCGTATGTTGTGCCCACCTCCGGCCTCCAAGCCGGGGGCACGGTGTACATCGACCGCACCTATACCTTTACGACGGTGCCCACTCTTGTGCAGGGAGCCGCCTATATCCGAACAGCCAATGATGATAAAGCAGCGACCAATACCACCTTCCTCAGCTTTACGGTCAATCAACCCGTGTCCGTGTATGTCGCCCATGGCGATCGCATTACCCCGAAACCGGCGTGGTTAAATACCTTTACCGATACCGGCGAAAAT
>JBGSSO010000032.1:0-4538 GCA_041737015.1 Nitrospirales bacterium | reverse complement strand
AGCTTTTGAAGGACTTCGGTTAGCCGGAAGAAGGCCACGACGTCCAACCGCCGCGCTTGCTGTTCCTGATCACAATGTTCCAACTACCGACCGGTCGCAGGGCATTGCTGATCCCATGAGTGCCTTGCAAATTTCAACCTTGGAAGGCAACTGTGCAGAATTTGGAATTACCTATTATGGGATGGAGGATATTCGTCAAGGCATTGTCCATGTGATCGGACCTGAACAAGGGTTGACGCTACCGGGGATGACGATTGTGTGTGGAGATTCCCATACCTCCACTCATGGGGCGTTTGGCGCCTTGGCGTTTGGCATTGGTACTTCAGAGGTCGAGCATGTGTTGGCGACGCAATGTTTGGTTCAGAAACGACCCAAAAATATGGAAATTCGGGTGGAGGGCACGCTTCCTGACTATTGTTCTTCCAAAGATGTGATTCTGGCGATTATCGGACAAATTGGTATTGGTGGTGGAAACGGCTATGTCGTGGAATATACGGGTTCGGTGATCCGATCGTTTTCAATGGAAGGCCGGATGACCCTTTGTAACATGTCTATTGAGGCGGGAGCGCGTGCTGGTCTTGTCAGTCCAGACGAATCGACGGTCGCATACGTGATGAACCGGCCCCTTAGTCCGAAAGGGGCGGTGTTTCAACAGGCGAAGTCGGATTGGCTGAATTTGAAAACCGATTCTGGAGCCCGGTTTGATAAGGTTATTGAGCTGCGAGGGGAGGATGTTTCTCCTCAAGTGACTTGGGGGACCAATCCGGGAATGGTGACGGATGTGAATGGCCATGTGCCTGATCCTGGATCCATTGCGGATGAAAAACTGCGGATGGCCACAGAACGTGCCTTAGCGTATATGGGGTTGCCAGGTGGCATCCCTATATGTGATATCCGGGTCGATCGAGTCTTCATCGGGTCCTGCACAAACTCACGAATTGAGGATTTGCGGGTGGCGGCACGGTACGTCAAAGGAAAGCGTGTTGCTCAAAGCGTCAAGGCTATGGTGGTCCCTGGATCAGGGTTAGTCAAACATCAAGCGGAAGAGGAAGGGTTGGATCGGATTTTTCGCGAGGCGGGTTTTGAATGGCGCGAACCGGGATGCAGTATGTGCCTCGCCATGAATGCGGACGTGCTCACACCGGGAGAACGGTGTGCTTCAACCAGTAATCGAAACTTCGAGGGCCGTCAGGGCAAGGGCGGACGGACGCACTTAGTATCCCCTGCCATGGCTGCGGCTGCTGCGGTTGAGGGACATTTTGTTGATATTCGTGATTGGAAGATGTGAGGTTTTTAAGGGAATACTTTTGTCTTCAAGATGGCCATTACTTCCTCAAGCATTATACGGGAGATAGATATGCAAGCGTTTACGATATTGACCGGAACGGTCGCTCCATTAAATCGGGGCAATGTCGATACGGATCAAATCATTCCGAAGCAATATTTGAAAACGATCCATCGCACCGGCCTCAAAGAGGGATTGTTTGCCGATTGGCGGCGACGTGCGGATGGGTTTCCGGATCCTGATTTTTTTGTGAACCAACCGCGCTATCAAGATGCCACGATCCTATTGACCCGTGAAAATTTCGGGTGTGGATCCTCAAGGGAGCATGCTCCATGGGCCTTGTTGGACTATGGTATTCGTTGTATTCTGGCTCCGAGTTTTGCCGATATTTTCTACAACAATTGTTTTCAGAATGGGGTTCTCCCCGTCGAGCTTTCAGGGGAAGACATCCAAACATTGTTTGACCGCGTAGCCAATACCGACCAATATCAAGTCACAGTCGACTTGGTTCAGCAGGTTGTCACCCTTCCTGAAGGGGAGAAGTATTCCTTTACCTTGGATCCATTTCGCAAGGATTGCTTATTGAAGGGATTAGACGGAATTGGGCTCACGCTTCAACACGAATCTGCCATTGCCATCTATGAAAAACGCCGAGCTCAGGAGGCTCCCTGGCTCTTTCAGGACTTTTCGTCTTCAGACCGCTCGTGATAGGCTCTTGATCTTCTCGACTGATCGGGATGGGCCTGGAATGACCCATCTCGATTCGCCTTTCGGTCCCATCCGGATTAGCTTTGGCTCATGCCCGTGGTAGACATTATCCTCATTCCGAGGGATGATGGGTTCTCGAGACCATCCCCGGCTCCATTACCCTGTTCCTATATATTGCTGGAAATACCCTGAATGGTGGTCATTGCCCAGGGCCTTACCCCGACTTATGAGTGAAGTCCACATCCTACGGGATGTCCTCATTATTTTTTCTATTTCCGTTCTGGTTGTTTTTGTTTTTCAAAAACTCCGGCTTCCGGCGGTTGCGGGATTTTTAGTTTCTGGAACCTTAGTGGGGCCTCATGGCCTGAACCTGATTTCTGATCAACACCAAGTCGAAACTCTCGCCGAAATTGGTGTCGTGTTGTTGTTGTTTACCATTGGCTTGGAAACTTCTCTTTCTCGCATACGGGCTTCTAGAAGGCTCTTATGGGTTGGTGGTCCCCTGCAAATTTTGAGCATGCTGAGTGCCGTTGCGCTTGGGGGATGGTTTCTGGGTCGATCATGGGAAGAATCGGTCTTCTGGGGTCTGTTGTTGTCATTGAGCAGCACCGCCATTGTCCTCAAGATTCTGGGAGATCGAGGCGAAATTGATTCGCTGCATGGGCAAGCGACCATGGCGATTCTTATTTTCCAGGATTTAGCCGTCGTGGCTATGATTTTACTGACGCCGGTACTGGGATCCGGTTCCCAAGGTGACCCACGGGAAATTGTCGAAACACTCATGAAGTCCGTCATGGTTGTGGGGTTGATTGTGTTGGCTGCTCGGGTTCTTGTCCCTCATGTTCTTCATCTTATTGTGGGGACTCGAAGCCGAGAGTTATTTCTCCTGTCGATTATTGTTTTGGGGCTGGGAACGGCCTGGTTGACCTCTCTCGCGGGGTTGTCATTGGCTCTTGGCGCATTTATCGCGGGGCTTGTGATTTCTGAATCGGAATATAGTCATCAGGCGCTCGCCGAAGTCATTCCATTTCGGGATAGTTTTAATAGTTTATTTTTTGTCTCAGTGGGAATGTTAATGAATCCCTCGGTCATCTCTGATTTTCCCATTCTGGTGATGGGATTGTTGGTGCTTGTCGTTTTGGGCAAGTTCCTTACAGGAACCGGAGCGGTATTCCTGGCTGGAGCTCCCGTTTCTTCTGCATTGTTAACGGGGGTGGCATTAGCACAGGTGGGAGAATTTGCCTTTATTCTCGCACGGGTGGGTCAGGGAGAAGGGTTATTGGACACGCAAGCCTATAATATTTTTCTTGCAGTATCGGTGTTGTCTATGACAATTACGCCATTTTTGATTCAATGGGCTCCCCGCCTGGCTAGACGAACCGAGGCGCTTGACCGCCTGAAACATTGGTTTCCTCGACGTCAGGCCAATGTGGTGCAAAGCACCAAAATCAAAGTCAAAGATCATGTCATTATCGTGGGTTATGGCTTAAATGGCCGAAATCTTGCCAGGGTTTTAAGTGATATGGAGATTCCATTTGTGGTGCTGGACGTCAATCCTGATGTCGTGCAGGCTGATCAAAAAGGACGGGGCACCATGCTCTATGGGGATGGGACGAATCCCAGAGTGTTGACTCAAGCCGGAATCATATTAGCGCGAGTGCTCGTGGTGGCTACCTCTGACCCTTTTGGAGCGCGTCGAATTGTCCAGCAAGCACGACAACTGAATCCCACTCTTCATATTGTCGTACGAACACGATATTTAAAGGAATTGCAAGATCTTCAAGAACTAGGAGCCAATGATGTCGTGCCGGAAGAATTCGAAACTTCCATTGAGATTTTTGCCTTGGTTCTTCGTACCTACCAGACGCCGAAGGCCATGATTCAAGACAAAGTTGAACAAATTCGCCGGGAGGGGTATCTTCTGCTTCGGAGAGGAGAGCTACCTGAGTTAGCTCACCACCTGCGTGCTGGAACATTGGCTGATGTGCAAGTCGATACCTGTCGCGTGGAAAACGATTCTCCCGTGTTAGGGAAACCATTGACACAGTTGCATATCCATGGACGGACGGGCGCTTCGGTGATTGCGATTACACGGGGTGGCGTGACGCAATCCAATCCTTCTCGCGATACAGTTTTAGAGCCAGGTGATGTCCTCGTCCTTCTTGGCGCGCGCGAGCAAATCCGTAGGGCCATCGCCCTGCTTGTGGATGCAAAAATCTGAAAAGCATAACCTTGCCCAGACCTATTTAGAGGACGAATAAGCCCTTATTGGCAATTCCTCCACAATTAATCATCCCGAATCGCCATCGTTTCTCTTTAGTTATAGGCTGTGAATGGCTTGAACGTCTTATTTTGTTGAATGCAGCGTTGTCTGTGATGAGGGCTGCATAATTTCGAGATGACTTGAATCACAGGTGGGCCCTGGGAATATCATGAGAGGCAGTCTGGCCTTTATCTGAAGGAATTACTCGCGCACAGGTCCCTCCGTTTTCCAATCAAGAGGGCCTCGTCCAACAAGGCCCGTGAATCCACTCACCGCTCATGG
>JBGSSO010000017.1:0-13842 GCA_041737015.1 Nitrospirales bacterium | reverse complement strand
CTATGCCACCCCTACTTCACCCCTCCGAAACCTTAAGGGGTCTTTTTTCAAGGGGTTAAGGGAAATTCTTCCTCGAAGATAGCGTTCAGGTGAGTGGTGCGAACTACGGTATTTGGTAGAGTCTTCGAGAATTGGTATTGGAGTGAATACCCGTTGACTCATGATGGCTTGTAAGAAAGCTCAGAGGGAGGTGGCAAAAAAAACCTTCTAAACTGCCGTGAGCCCCTCCCCCTTTTTCCTAGCCAGACTCCGACCTCAAGAGGGGAAAGGTCCCTTCACGAACCAAACCGGCCTGAGAGAAAAGCTGATAGGCTTTTTTGCCAGGACATTCCATCGACACCCTTTTCAACCCGCTTTTCGGCCTATTAAGAAAGAAACAGGACGGGAAGAAACCGACAGGGAAGTCGTCTCTCAGTTGTGGAGCAGAGACCAGGGATTTTCCTCTGAACCTCGGCTGGGGGCTGCTGAGCGGCCCCCAGCTCAATGACACACAACCACTTCTCAGGGCGCTACGGTGTCCTTGGCGCTCCAGGCTTGTGAAGCAAACTGTGGATCAAGCGGCGTCTGGGCAAGATGATTCACATAATTACTCAAGGTCTTGAGGGCAAGCAGCGTGATGACATCCAAGACGTGCTGGCGGGTGTAGCCCGCCGTGACAAAATCTTCGAGATCCTTTTCTGGCACCCAGCCACGATGATGCATGAGCGACACCACGAAGGTGCGTAAGGCATTGAGTTTCTTGTCCGATAACGGCGCCTGATCCCGTAAGGCTGAAAGAATACCTTCGGGCATTCGTACCATCTGAGCCACCGTCGAATGCGCTCCCATGCAGTACGTGCATCCGTTAATGGCGCTAACCGCCAAGGTCACAACCTGTTGCTCCACGGGAGACAACGCACTCTGCTTGAGCGCCTTGTTGATGCCCGCGTAGGCTTGAACGGCCGTCGGCGATTCGGCCAGCACGCCGAAGAGATTCGGCACAAATCCATATTGCTTGGCCGTCGCCTCAAGAGTGGCGCGTGACGCCTCCGGAGCGGTAGTCATAGTGTGCACTGGAAATTCCATGCGTTCCTCCTTATGTGTAATGCGGTGACTTGCCTTATGCTGTCTTCTTCAGGGCCTCAGTGGTGATCGGTGTGCCTCGGAGGCCCCCTTTGCAACGACGATATGCTACCCAACCTCTATCCTCTTAGTACACAATGATGCGGTCCGCAGAGTGAAAGAGTTGGACCATGTGGGCCAAAGGAATCGGAGTGACTTCAGATGCGACCTGTTGAAGGTCGATGTTATAGAGCAGCATCATGGTTTGATTGCCATAAATATTTACCCCCAACTTTTTCAGGAAAGCAAAGTATTCTCCATACTGATGGGGAATCTCTTCTAATGGCACACCCATCTGTTCGGCCAGACTGACCCGTTCCCGCTCGGGTAACGCGGCCCGATCAAGGGCGGTCGTATCTGAATGCACCAGCCGCCTAAACCAACCAAACCCCTTCGTGACAGACGTGACCGCGCTGGCATCCACCAGGATGGTCACTTGGTACCCTTCTTTGACGAACGCCCAGGCCACGTTAGGTACGGCGCAAATCTGGGCATCATCCACGGTAAGAGAGGTTTTCATATGAATGAGAATATGTTGAGAAAGAGGTTGGTTGGCCTCTACAGCGGTATTTCCGAGGAGGAGACTGAATATGACCATCCACAGCCCCAGCCAAAATTTCCCTGTTTTCATGTACGATCTCCTTTCATAAGAGTTCCAACGTCCGTGCGTTCCAACTTGATGGGGGGTGCGTTTCTCAGCTCCTTTAAAGAAATGTGCCTCCCAATTTTTCTGTGAAGCCCCACCGACTACTTCTACCAGGGATAGGACCGATTCCCACTCCCATTTCCCCCTTTTCACATGAGGACACATGCCCAACTGATGGTCCTCAGCCAGGGATTATGAACATCCCAGCAATCGACCTGGTAACAGGAAGAACCCAGGCACCCACCTACCTGCAAGGCTCACTGATCCAATCAACAACCTGACGAAACTGGCTCAGTGCCACCTCACCCTTGCGCTCGGTCGGAGCCTGCTCGGCTTCACTCTCCTAGATTCCCTATTTGCCTGGAAGGACAGGGCAACGACCCATAGGAGCAAAACACACAGCAATCTCCCGTTTTGGGATTAAGCATGGTCTGACAGTGATCACATTCGTAAAAAATTTGGCAGGCATCAGATGGCATCGTCTCGTTGTTTTGCTGGCCACAACCTGGACACGTTATCGTGGACTGGAGTCGAATGTGTTCTGAATCATCCCCCATGGAGATAAAACTCCTGAACAATTTACGGTGATGAGCCATGCGGGCATGGTCTTCCCGATTTCAGTCTTGAGGGTTTCTTTTCCCTCAAGAAGCATCCCGTACGAGGCTGGCTCGTCCACCGTCTCGTCACTCAAAGGAGTAACTGAGTTCCAACATATGGAAATCCACCCCTCGACTGTTGGGATAGATGGTCGCATCCGACATATGATGAAAGCGGTACCCAGCTACCAGATTCCCGGGAAGATGAAAACTGATTCCCCCATGCCCAATGAACTGGAAAGGCCCTCCAATATCTTGACGACCGAACTCCCACTTACTGAGCAAGGCTCCACCACCCCCAACATCAAGTGTCAGGCGCCATTCTTTCTTCGTAAAGGCCAAGCCCGGTGTCAGCGTGGTGATAAACCCCACATCACCCGCCCCCCTCAACGCCCCAACCGAACCATTAAGCCTCCATCGCATCTCCCAACCCGAAGGATATTCCCAACTCCAGGGGAGTCCAATAATGCCAAACACATCGAATTGTTCGAAATCCTCTTTTTCCCCCGGTGGCAGTCCGGCATCCTGAAAATTCATTGCCCCACGAACACCAATCGAAAGCAATTCCAATTCTTTGCTGTGACTCGGTTCTGAGAAAAAAGGAGTCAGGAGTAACGCCATGAGGGGCCCGAGTATGGTCTGACCTCTCATGCACGAGCCTTTCTGAATAGAAATCCGTGAAGAGCAATAGGGCAAAAATTACAACATTGGCCCATGGGGATTGTTAACACGGGCCATAATACACAGTTCATATTAAAGACATTTTCCAAAAGCAAGATCTACTCTTGCCCCCGTATTTGCTTTTTCGGCATTACCCAAACAGCCGTTCACATTTTTCAATGAGCAGCAGGGTGTCGATAGGCTTCTTCAAATAATCCATGGCTCCCAATTCTATGGCCTGGGCGAATTTTTGGGGATCGCTTCCTGCAGACATGACGATCACCGGCACATGAATGTGTTGCTCTTGCAGTTCCCTCAGCAGCATGAGTCCATCCATCACCGGCATTTCGATATCCAGCAACACCCCGTCGACTGGAATCATCCCAAGCACGTCAAGGGCCTCCACTCCATTGGTGGCCCTTATCACACCATACCCCCTCGTTTCCAGCCGATCCTCCATCAACAAATGAATATCCTCATTATCGTCAACCACCAACAGTCGCTTATGCGAAAATGGCATTTCAGCAGAGATTGGATGACTCCCCTGCGACCTAGGAGAGGTTGACTGACTGTTCACATGGCACAATGAAGATTCTCCTTCCATAACTTGGCGACCTCATTCTCAGTGTTCTGCTCTACCGCTGAGCAACGCCCCCTCGCGTTATTTTTTCGAGCGGACTTCCAATTTTTCTGGTGTATCCTTATGGCACGTTTTCTTGATGTTCCTCGCCTTCTCGTTATCTGTTGAGTTCTCAATTAGTTAATCGGAGGATGAAGGGATGAAATGCTGTATTCATTCGGCTGCCATAGGTATGCCGCGAACTCTTTATCAATCGGAGGCCCAGTCAGATGGTTGATATAGTTGCTCATGACCTTTTGGGCGAGACACATCACAACTTCGAATATCTGCCGTTTGGTGTAACCGGCGTCGAGAAAGGCCTGAACGGTCGCATCGCCCACCTTGCCTCTCTTGCGGAGTACGGCCAGAGTGAAGTCGCGCAGCACTTCGAGCCGTTCGGCGGGCAGCGGTTTGCCATCGCGCAGCGCCTGGATGACGTCTTCGTCCACCTTCATCCGCTTGGCGATAACTGTGTGGGCCGGGACACAATACGTACAGGTGTGCTCAACGTTGATGGTCTGCCACACCACGGTCTGTTCGGTGGCATCGAAACTGGAATTGAGAAACTCATCATGCAGCGCCTTATAGGTCCGCAGGAATCCAGGTGACTCAGCCATGATGGCGTGGATGTTGGGGATCATGCCGAAGGCCTTTCGGGACTTCTCGAGCAGCGGACGGCTCTCCTCCGGGGCAGTGGTCTGATCGTATAGGGTGAATTTGATCATCATCCTTAAACTCCTTGGTTTGTGAATTGATATCGGGCATTCCACTGTTGAGCAATACCTCAGATAGAAAGGCCATGGGCCCGCCTCATACCGTTTTCAGAAGTGGGTGGCACCGACTGGCATTCTGTTTTTCCCATCTCTATATCCAATTAGTATTAGCTATGAGCATTTCCCATGCCCACATGAGGCAACATTGTCTAAATTCCCGATAAAGCCCGTTTTAAAGGCATGAAACGAGAACCTCCGTCTTAACAAGATCCCCATCGTTTGAATGTTCACGACGGCATTTGGTGTTTCCTTCGAATATTCGTATCGAAATGAACCGACTCAGAGAAGAAACAGATTCCTTTTCAACTCGACAAGCTTGAGATAAGGAAACCCGGAACAACGTGGTTGGGAAAAATTCCCGAAGAGAAGATTGAAGCTTGCTGGCGACTCCTTATCTGCTCACCCCATCCCCTTCTCGCTCACACGGATCTCTCCAGGAGAAAAGGGGCAACCTGTTCAAGCACCAATGAGTGCAAAGTCTAAGAGGAGCAGACGGCTCCGGCTTAGACGAAGAGCAGGTGGACCAGGCGAAAATTCAGGCAGGGCGGGAAGCGTGGTGAGGAGAGAATTTCATCGGAACCTCTTGAGAGAAGGCATGGTTTCAGGAGATCCCCCACATCGTCGCAAAACCCAACTACAGACACCGGGCTTAACCTTTAATCGGGCAGCTCTTGGGATAAGCCGGAAAAAGCTTTCTCCAATAAAAAATCTCCCCTCCACCATTTCACCATCAAAAGTGTCGTCACAGGTACATAGAGGAGAACCCCTATCATTCCCAAAAACACTTCGCCAATCCAAAAGGCTATTCCCAGGATAAATGCCAGGATCCCGTAATACAATCCGATTCCTAACAGAATCTCCTGCTTAACCAAATGCCCGGGAACGGGCTGGGTAGAATACCAGGAATGTTCCATCAACCGAAAAAGGAAGACGGAAAGACTTCCCACGACCGCCCATCCCGCAAAATTGCTCATCGGCACACCAAAATATATGCCCTGGTAGGTGTAGCTATAGATGTTTCCCAAAAACCATTGGTCCCCCCTGAGGGCAATCGGATCGATGACAACATCACTTAACACAAAAAACATCACGGTGAGGCTCAACGCGGGCCAGGAAGTTCTGGACACCGAATCAAATGACCAACACCACGTGCCACCAACCCGGACCGTCGGCAGGGCGAAGGCCAAGGCCAGGCAATAACTCGAAAACAGCAAAAATGAAAATGACAGGGTATCCATAAACGGAATATTGAAAACGTAGAGTTCTTGCCCCCTGGTAGAACCGGTGTACGCGTATTCACCAAAAGGAATCCCAATTCGTGTGGAGGAAAATTCCGCCAGAAACCCCACGGTCCAGGTGAGAACAAATAACCGAAGGGTTCGAAGATTTCCCAGTAACCGTTGGCCCGCAATAAGGGAGACCCCTAAAAAAATAAACACGTAAGGCCTCAAAATTACCGTATTGAGTAATTGGCTTATCCAATCCAAAGATTCCATTCCTTCCCCTTTCCTGTGCAATCACCATATCCTAAAGTCCTAGAGGCAGAGTCCTCAGGTTTTCAGAAGTAGGCGGAACCAGTTCGCCAGCCTATTTCCCCATGTGTCTAGTTTATGTTTTTGCATTTCCTATGCCCACATAGGACGCGTCGCCAAAGTTCCCGCTAAAGCCCCGTTTCAAAGGCATGAAACGGGAACTTCCATCTTGAAAACACCCCCATCGTTTGAATGGCAAGAACGGTATTGAGTGTTTCCTCTGAATATTCGTATCGGAATAAACCGACTCAGGGAAGGGACAGCTTCCCATCCAGTTCGGCTGGGTGGATTAATGAGCTCGTGGGCGGACGGCGATGGCCAGTGCTTCGAGACGCGAATGGGCCCCGATTTTTTCCAGAATACGCTGAACATTGTTTCGCACGGTGATCCGGCTGATGCCGAGGTGATCCGCTATCCGTTTCGTATCCATCCCTTCAGCAAGATGATGGAGAAATTCCCGCTCCCGTTTGCTCAAGAGAAAGAGGGGGAATTTTGGATTGCTCCTCGGCGTTCCATCCCACTTCCTTTTACATTTGTGGAGATGCCGGATAGCCACCTCCTCCACGTCGATTCAACTCATTCCTGTTTCAAGATTGGCCGCTTTCACCCTCGTGGATCTAGCCGGGAGCAGTCGCAGCATAGCGCAAAATAGTGCCGGCATCCCCAACGGCCCATCCATGTTGTGCATCCACGAAATGGACCGCCCAGAGATGACGGCTCATGCCGCTATTTTCTTGAAGCCATGTATGTCCACCATCGTCCGTGTGCAGGATTGTCCCGTTTCGACCGACACTCCATCCTTCACGAGGATTCACGAATTGCACGTCGGACAAATCCACCGAAACCCCGCTGACCTGTTGAGTCCATGTTGTTCCACCGTCAGTCGTCGATACGATCAATCCTTCCTCACCCACCGCCCAGCCATGCATTCCATCGACAAAATGCAGCCCAAACAGCGGGGTCAACACCAAGGCCTGCTCTTCCCATGTCTTGCCCGCATTGATGGTATGCACGATGTGCCCGCGTTGCCCAATGGCCCATCCCTCCGTGTCACTGACAAATTGAACAGCAACGGACCATTGCGACGTGCCGCTGTCTTGTTGAATCCAATGCGTGCCTCCATCCGAGGTGTGCCAGATATGCGGGAAACTTCCCACAGCCCATCCCAGTCGGTCATTCACAAACGCTAAGCCAAGAAACACATTTTCAGTCCCCCGATGCCGAACTTCCCATGACTGCCCTCCATCCTCAGTAGCCAGAACGCTGACCTGATCGCCGACTGCCCATCCATGCGCCTCATCCGTAAAATCCAACCGCATAAGACTCACGTCCACCCCAGTGGCTTGAGGCGCCCATGTGTCCCCTCCATTGCGGGTATGCAAAATGGTCCCTTGTTCCCCGGCCACCCATCCGGTGGTCGAATTCACAAAGTGAACAGCGGTTAGAATATGTGAGGTCTGTCCCGGAAGAACGATCCAGCCGGCACGCGTCTCTTGGGTCAGGTCTTGATTCGTACATGCGAGGAACAGGAAAGAAAGGAAGATCAGGATACCTTGAAACCCGAATCGCCTTGGGTCAGATCTAATCCATTCTTGGCTGGATACGTTGTCCATCATGGATTGGCTGTTATGACCCTACCGTAATCCCATGCGGATCTTTTCCCACTGGGATACTGGCCACCGCCTTGCGCGTGGCCACGTCAATGACCTCCACCGTTCCCGTGTCCCGGCTTGTCACATAGATCTCCAAACCATCTGGTGAGAACACTAAGATATCCGGACGATGTCCGACCGGGATGTCAACGATTGGGAGATGGGAGGCGACGCTCACTAAGGACACGGTGTTGTCCATGCGGTTGGAGACCGCGGCATATCGTCCGTCGTGGCTGATCGCCAGACCGTGGCATTCCGCTCCTAATTGAATATCATGACTGATGGTATTCGTTGTCGTATCGATAACCGATGTCATGTTCTCTCCACCTTCGGTCACCCACACTTCTTTGCCATCGGGGGTAATAGCCAATCCCATGGTATCCTTCCCCGCGAAGATTGAGGCCACAATTTTTCGACTCCCCGTATCATAGACCATCACATCCGCCGATCCGCCATTACTAATATAGGCAAACCGGCCATCTTTGGTGAATTCGACCAACATCGGTTTCTTCCCGACGGGGATCGTTTCAATCACCGACTTAGTCGAGAGATCGATCACCGAAACGGTATTGGCCCCCACATTGGCCGTATACAGAAAGCGCCCATCTGGAGTCACCGTGACCCCATGGGTTTTCGTCCCGGCAGGAATGGTTGCGACCTCTGTCAGACTTTTCGTATCCACGACCAGGACATTGTGACTTCCGACATTCGCGACATACAAAAATCGACCATCCGGCGACAGGGTGAGGTTATGCGGTTTATCGGTCGAAAGAGGAACGGTTTTCGTCACCTGACGGGTGACGGAATCGATAACCGAGAGGGAATTCGAGCCTTGATTGCCGACGTAAATGGTCGCGCTCCACGCCGCCTCGGTGACAGCAAGCGTGAGAAGACTTACCCCAACAACCTTCCAAATAGAAAATGTTCTTTTCATGGTCGTGCCCTTTCGTGAATTAGTGTTCCTGAGAGACGGCTCGCAGGTAATTGATGACCTGCCACCGTTCTTCCTCGGACAGAATCACCTGCCAACTCGGCATGGGCCCTCGTCCAAGACTGATTTTCCAAAAGAGTCTTCCATCGGATTGCGCCATGAGTTCAGGGTCACGAAGATTGGCGGGCGGGATACCAAGGCTCTGTGACGAGGGGCCGTTTCCTGCCCCTGAGTCACCGTGACAGATGGCACACCGCTTTGCATAAATGACACTTCCTGACCCCAGCGATTCCTGAGTCATGGGAACTGGGTTCTCGAGAAGGTCTGCTTCCGGTGTAACCTCCCAACTCGATGGACCGGCCCACCCGGCCGACGCCAGAGCCTGAAGTCCTAGCAGCGTCACTCCCCACAGACCAGCCCTCATGGTCCACCACACCATATCCCTTCCGCAGTCACGAAAAACGAAGCGAAATTGACGCTTCATAGGTTTTGTCTTCGCTGCTGGTAAAGATGACTCGCACGGTCTCTTCCCGGTCGGCTTTTAATGCGAAGGTCACAATAGGGTCATCGCTGAGTGCCGAGGACATCTCGTACCAGGCCACCTTGGCCTTGCCGTAAAAAATCTCAAGCAACCGGATATACACCGCAGGGTCCTCGGGGTCCTGGGCAAATACATGTTCGCCGATCATGCGCAACCCGGTCCGTGATGGATGACGCACCTTCGCTTGCGCGTGGATTATCTCCCCTTTGACAATCTGACGCGGAAGACGAACCCTGGCGGGTCCACGGGGATAATCATGGACAGACAGACGATGGCTATGTGGTTCAGGAAGACGATCCGCCATAGTTAACACCCACCGACCGCGACATTGACGTTCGCACTTCCCACCCATTGGCCATGCTGGTTGCATTCCGCAATGGCATACACCGTCGACTTCCCCGAATCCAACCGGAGTTGGGTATAGACATACACCTGCCCGGAATCCGGCATAAAATGCCATGTGCCTTTCCAGATGATGGGGTCTTCATAATCATAAATGTGAACACGAGTAATATAATGCTCCGGCTCCATGGGATGATCCATTTCAATAAAACACGGCGTATTCGCCCCGTCTTCAATCATCTCCGGCATCCTGACCCGCGGAACATGAAGCCGTTCGAACTCGGACATCGCGTTGAGGTCCTTAGGTCGCTGAATAACGGGAGGTCTGAGCACACCACCCGCCCAGGCGGGGAACCAGAAGGAGGCTCCCAGAAGGGCCATGAAGCCTCCCCCGGAACGGATCAAAAACCCTCGCCGTCCCACTGTTTGTGCTTCACGACAACTCATCAACTTCGGGCTTACCATTTCTCTCACTCCCCATGGGTATGCGGTTCGGCCTTCCCTCCATGGGAAAAGGTGTGCTCGAACGCCATCACTTTCCACCGCTGGTCTTCGGTGAGTTTCTCCTTCCACGGTTTCATTTTGGTCTTGGGAACCCCTTCAGAAATCCGCCAGAACCAGAAATCCTCAGGGAAACGCCCAATCTTTTTTGCATCACGAAAGTCGCGTGCGCCTTTCTTGATCGGTTTGCCATCCTCTCCATGGCATTTTGCGCACTTCACGTCGGGATTGACGAGCCCCATGAAGATCTGGCGACCTTCCTCAATAATTTTTGGATCGGTCCAATAGCCGGCAGGCATCTGTTTGGAGGTATATTCGGGAGGAACCTTCGGCAGGGGAACGTCGATCTCCTGGCCCCCTCCAAAAAGTTCATCGAACAGGCCCGCTTGAACAAGACCTGGATCACCCATCCCACCTCCCATCATCCAGCCCAACCCTATGGTGAACAGGATCAGTCCCGTGACTCGCGGTACCCACGCTCTCATGACTTCCCTCCTTTATCTTGTAATCCCTTCGGTGGATGCTCCCATTTCAGACTTGACATGTACCCCACAATCGCATCCAATTCTCGATCGCTGAATCCGAATGTGGGCATGAAAGTACCCGGTTTGACTTTCTGCGGATCGGTCAGCCACTGCCGTTCCCATTCAGGGCGAATCTTACTACCCATAACCGTCAAATCGGGATATCCCACAATGCCTCCCTCACCAATGGTATGGCAGTTTCGACAACCATAGGCATCAACCAGCACTTCCCCGGTTTTCTCTGTTCCAAGATTGGCGGCAAAGATTTTATCCACCGGGATTTCCCGCTTAAACGACTCCAGAAAGGCCACGACATCTTCCACTTCCTGGTCGGACGTCCAATCGAATTGTGGCATCTCCGTTTCGGGAAATTTTTCACTGGGCAGAAAAATAAAACCCACCAACCACTCGTGTGAACGCCGCACGGCTACTTGGATCAGATCCGGCCCCTTCGACCCGCCCTCTCCTTTCAGGCTATGACAATTAAGACATTCATGTTTGACGAACAAGGCTTTCCCAACCTCCGGACGACCAGATGACGAGGGCGGAGACGCTGGAGCGATTGGGGCGGTCGCAGGAGCGGATGTGGCCGCCGGCTGGGCCATCCGCGGGGTCGCCCGTTCAGGTGGTGCGGAAGGTTGAGCGCAACTGGCCAACAGTATCGAGACACTGCCCATCACGGCCCATTTCATGGCTTCTCTGATCATTTCTACCCGCCTCCTCGTTTAATTGACATCCCTAGCAACATAGATATCGGAACAATGGACAGGTCGACAGGGACTTGGAATGTTTTCAGGTTCATTCCGCTGGTCTTCCCATATCACCACGTAGGCCGTTCCTTGCGTTCCGGCTATACTGGCATGTAAATGGTCAACGGATCTTTCATCGTCATTGACACGAATATTTTCACCAAATGATGAGCCTTTGTCTTTTTTCTTGGCAAAATAAATATCGGCATGGCCATTCCGATAATCATCCCAGGCAATCCCGATGTCTCCTTGACCGTTGATCCCAAGACTTGGATGAAATTGAAAGGCTTCCTCCCGATCATCATTCACCCGGACATTCCGGCTAAACGTCACTCCCCCATCGCGACTCATGGCATAATAAATATCCGCCTCTTCATTCCGAAGATCATGCCAGGCAATATGCACAGCACCATTTTCATCGACGGCCAAGCTGGGATTAAATTGACCGGCGGTGCCGGAATCGTCATTGATCCGCAGGTTGGGACTGAATGTCTTTCCTCCATCGACGCTCGTGCTGAAATAGATATCCTGATCCCCTTTTCGGAAGTCATGCCAGGCTAGATAGACCGTGCCCAATTTATCCACCGCCAAGCTGGGATACAGTTGGCCGGCCCGCCCGACATCATCATTGACCCGCACGTTGGGGCTAAAGGTCTTGCCCCCATCCGTACTTTTGGAAAAATACATATCGGCCTGATTGCGGCGATAATCCTGCCAGGCTACGAAAATAGTTCCATCCGGCCCAATGGCGAGACAAGGAAGGGTTTGGAACGCCTCATCCGTGGACCCTGTGGAATGGTCAAAAAAATCGTCCGCCATGAATCCCTGCTCTCCTCCCCGGTCTTTCTTATCATCGTTGACGCGGACATTTGGGCTAAACCCTTGCCCATCGTTCGATTCTCTCGCAAAGAAAATGTCGTAATCTCCCTCCCGATCATCGAACCACACCACAGAGGCCAGGTTCTGTTGATCGAGCGCCACGGTTGCTCCGAAGAGCCCCGCTGCACCCAGTGCATCATTGACCCGGATATTCGAGCCAAAGGTCCGGCCACTATCTCGACTCCGGGTCAGGTAAATGTTGGACCGTCTTTCCCGGGTATCAGACCACCCAGCCACCACGGCTCCTCCTTGACCAAATGCGAGTCCCCGCTGTCCGGCAGAGAGCGTCCCCGCTTGAACTCGCCCACTCGGAAAATCGGAGATTCGCATATTTGTTCCACTTGACTGAAAAAAGAAAGGAAAGGCACCCATGGTCGTGATCTCCACACCAAAGAATCCCAAGACGAGAGAGAAAACACCAACCCCCTTGAACCATTGGCCTCCTCTCATCCTAGGCCTTCCTAATCCTTCACATTTCACACTTCTATCATCCTACTTCAAACTTTCCAGATAGGCCGCGATGGCGGAGGCTTCTTTTTCCGAAAATCCAAACGTCGGCATAAAGGTTCCAGGTTTAATTTTTTGTGGATCCATCAGCCAGACATATTCCCATTCTCGATAGATCTTGCTCCCAATGTGGGTCAAGTTGGGGTAACGGGAACGTCCCCCGTCGTGGATGATATGACAGGCCCGGCAATCATAAGCCTCCACCAGGTGTTGACCGCCCTCAACCTCGGACCCTGCCCGGCTGAGAAGGCCCTCACCATCAACGGGAGCCTTCAAGGTCATGAGAAACGACACGATATCCGCAGCCTGCTGTTTGTCCTTCCAGGGGAATCGAGGCATTTTGGTATCGGGAAATTGATCTTCGGGATCAAAAATAAATTCCACCAGAAATTCATGAGACCGGCGAATGCCAACTTGCGTCAGATCGGGCCCGACCTCCGATCCCTGGTGCTTGAGACTATGGCAATTCTTGCACTCGCTTTTCTCAAAAAGTTTCTCGCCGATTTCTGGTTGTCCTTGCTGCGTGTCAGCTGACTTAGAAGGCGTTTCACCTGCCACGCTCGTCCCGGGGAAAAGGAAGATAAATCCCAACAACCCTGCGAATATGGAGGCATTTACTCTATGCGTTCGAATCTTGGCCAAATCATTCATTGTGGCTCCTAATCATTGCTCAACTCCTGCAAATTTCCCTCGACTCTGATCGGATCAGGCGGTTCTAGTTTCGCTCCTACCCTCACCGGCCGTGCAAAATGCCCGGCCGGTGACCCTCATCCAGATAATACGGAGATCAACAGACCCCCCTCTTTCCTGCGTCTTACATGGCGCCTGGAACCGGCGTGGGGACAATCTTCATCGCACCAGGATCGAGCCTGTGGCCTGTACTGAAAGCCGTCACGTACGCCTCAAGATCGATAGCCTCCTGGCTGTTGAGATCCAACGGCATGCCTTTCAAGAAGGTCATGATGCACATGTTATTCATCCCGGCGAGCGTGACCACTTTTTTCATGGGGCCCATCGGCTTGGGAAAATGTGCGGCCGCCCCTTTGAGCGTGGGGATCGCCACCTTCATCTTCATGCCTTTCCACTCCATTTCCGAGGCGCCGCCCACGGTCCCGCCGTCACTGTGACAACTGGCACAACTTTGCCCGGACTTGTTCATGCCCAAGGTCGTGTCGTTGTACAACTTCTTGCCGCGATCCACCGATTCCTCCAGCGTTTGCGGGGGCATGCTCATCATCATCTGCTTCATCGCCATCACTTTGTCTTCGGGGATGTACGGACTCCCCATT
>JBGSSO010000009.1:0-2350 GCA_041737015.1 Nitrospirales bacterium | reverse complement strand
GCAAGGCTGTTGATCAACTCGTTCAGCTTCATCTTCAGGCCTCACATCCTTCCACGGTCCCCTGTGTGGCTTTTACGCGGTCTTTTGATGTGCCTCTGTATCTTTGGGAGTTTGACCATTTTTTGGAATATGGCATTGTGGTGAGAGAGCGTCCCATGAGTGCCGAAGATAAAGTGCCGGTTCGAGAGGAATTTCAGAAGATGGCCGAATGGTTAACCGCGCAACCGCAGGTTTTTACCCATCGTGATTATCATTCCCGTAACTTGATGGTGGATGGAAAACGGCTAGGCGTTATTGATTTCCAAGATGCCTTGATGGGCCCTGTGACCTATGATTTGGCCTCCCTCCTGAGGGATTCCTACATCGCCCTCGATGAGGGGGTAATCGATCGCCTTATTGCTCGTTACGTAGAAGGGATGCGCCAGAATCTATCATTGTCCCAACAATCGGCAATGCTATTACATGATCCTGAAGCGTTTCGTCGGCTGTTTGACTTCACGAGTATTCAACGCAATCTGAAGGCTGCCGGGCGGTTTGTGTATATTGATCGGGTAAAAGGTAATGCAAGCTTTTTGGCCTCAATTCCCCAGACATTAAAGAATGTTCGTGCCAATTTAGATAAATATCCCCAACTTCATCGACTGCTTACTCATCTCTCTCCGTATATCCCTGAATGGCGTTAGCTTCTTGCATATGAAGGCCATGATTTTGGCCGCGGGTCTGGGCACTCGCCTTCGGCCGTTGACCAACACGATTCCCAAACCGTTATTGCCGGTTGCGGAGACGCCGCTCATTATTTGGAATTTGTTGTTGTTGCGAGCATATGGAATACATGACGTCATCATCAATCTGCATTATTTAGGAAATATGATCGAAGAAGCGATCGGGGACGGATCTCGCTGGGATATGCAGGTGAGGTATTCCCATGAACCAACCCTGTTAGGAACGGGTGGTGGATTGAAAGCGGCTGAGTGGTTTTTTGAGCAACACCCGTTTTTGGTTATTAATGGTGATACGTTGATCGAGTTGGATGTGAAGACGTTGGTAGAGTTCCATCGGACTCATGGTGGTGTGGCGACGTTGGTGCTTCGCGACGATCCGCAAGCGGCCCAATGGGGAGCCGTAGAATCCGACGCACAAAATCGTATTTTCAGAATAAATGGTCGGGGAATGAGCCAAGCTGCATGGACTGGCCCCCTGGTTCAACGGATGTTTGCAGGCGTCCATATTCTCCATCCTTCTATCCTCCACGATGCTCCTGCCAATAGGCCGTTTTCCATCATCGACTCCTATACGAACGAGCTTGCGCGGGGTTCCAAAATATTTGGATTTCTTCATGCCGCCTATTGGTCCGATATCGGAACGGTAGCGCGTTATGCTCAGGCGCAAGCCGATGCCGAGACTGGAATCATTTACCCTAAGACCTAAGAAGGGTCTCCTGATAGGCTGCGTATCATTTCCCTCCATGGATTGATTTGTCTGGCCGGTGCTGTGAATAAATTGGTTAGGAATGGTTAGGAATTGGCGCCAATCATCGCACCTCTTTTGACGGGTTGACGTCCAGGGAAGGTTGCCAAAAGATATCGATATGGGGTTTATTATCTAAATACTCCCTGTGGTTTTCCCATTCCTTGCGTCAGGGTGAAGGTAATTGTGGCCACTTTTGAACAACTCCATCACTTACTCGAACAGTCCTTGCGGGATTTTCAAGCTAAATCGAGTGATCTTTCCGATACGCAAGAACAGGAACTCACCCGGGCGCTTCACCGATTGACGGGCCGACTCACCGAAATTCTTTCGACACATTCCGACCCATCTCCTATTGCCAATTTGCTTCCGGTTCGCGATCAGACGGTTTCGCTGACGGCTCCCATTTCTCCACCACAACCATCTCAGATCCATTTCGTGACTTCGTGTGATGGCGTGGTCCTCATGGCCAATGAGGTGGTGGGTGATATCCTGGGGATGGATCTGGCTGAAATAGGGCAGGTGTCCATTGCCGATTATGTTGCTCATGAGGAATGGAAGATTCTTCGAAACCATCTTTGTGCCGTTGATGCTCCTCCGAAGCTCTTGAATAGAGTGCTGACAATTCTCCCAGCAGGGAGACCATCGCGAAAGATCCTATGTGTGGTAACGCCGATGTTTGATCAGTCCCAGAAGGTGGTTGCGTGGCATTGGGGATTGACCCTGGAGGCGGAGCGCTCTTCCGTTCAGCCTTTTATCCAATTGGTGCAGAGTCTCGAATCGCAACTATTTGCCGGCCAGAGTATGGATGTGTGTCTGACGCAGATTTGTGATGGTCTTGTGCGGGCTTTTGGTTTTCCCTTTGTATGGGTGACCACTATGC
>JBGSSO010000001.1:0-15152 GCA_041737015.1 Nitrospirales bacterium | reverse complement strand
CCCTTACATATGGGCGAGACCATCGTGACCCTGAAGCCTCAAGAAGACTGGCGACCCGGCATGACGTGGGACACGCTCATTACCGAAATGGACCAAAAGGTGAAATTTCCGGGCATGCCGAATATTTGGTGGATGCCGATTCAAACACGAACCGAAATGCTCGCCACCGGCATTCGCAGCAGTTTAGGCATAAGAATCCTGGGGCCGAAATTAGAAGAACTGGAACGAATCGGGCTACACATTGAAAGTCTGCTTCAACCACTTCAGGGCACCCGGAGTGCCTACGCCGAACGGGTCACGGGAGGGTACTATGTCGATATCGACGTGAACCGCACCGCCGCTGCCCGTTATGGCCTCACCGTTGGAGACGTGCAGGATGTCATTGAATCAGCGATTGGCGGGAAGAATATTACATGGACCGTGGAAGGCCGTGAACGCTATCCGATTAATGTTCGATACCCACGTGATCTGCGACAGGATGTGGAAGCGCTCAAGCGCGTCCTCGTCAGCACGCCACACGGCGAACACATCCCTCTCGCCCAACTTTCTCACATCTCCACCACCACTGGACCGCCTTCCGTGCGAGATGAAAATGGATCCTTAGCGAGTATGGTGTTTGTCGATATTGCAGGTGAGGATCTGGGCACCTATGTTCACAAGGCCAAAGACCTGGTTCAGACGCACATCACCCTTCCATCCGGGTACACGTTACAATGGGCCGGTCACTATCAGTATCTGGAACGGGCACAAGAAAAACTCAAGATTGTGATTCCCCTCACGCTGTTTCTCATATTCCTCCTTCTGTATCTCAACTTTCATTCCGTTCCCCGATGTCTACTCGTATTGCTATCGGTGCCGTTCTCGTTGGTCGGGGCTATCTGGTATGTGGATTTCCTGAACTATCCTCTTAGCATTGCCGTGTGGGTCGGACTGATCGCCTTGGCAGGAGTGGCCGCAGAAACCGGCGTAATCATGGTGATGTTTTTGGACGAGGCTTGTGCCCGCCGGCAACGGGAGAACCGACTGCACTCGTTGGCGGACCTTCGTGACGCCATCATCGAAGGCGCCGTCTTACGAGTGCGGCCAAAAATTATGACCGCCTCGGCCATCATCCTGGGTCTGCTCCCCATCATGTGGTCCCAAGGAACGGGCGCCGATGTGATGAAACGCATCGCGGCGCCGATGATCGGTGGAATGGTCACAGCGACGGTGCTCACACTGTTGGTTATCCCCGTCATCTATTTCATCTGGCGTCAGCGGCAATTACAATTAGATCATTGAAATTTCTGATACGGGACCATGTAAACAACACACCAAATCGTAAAAACTCCGTCATATGTGCAACATCAACATCCCATGAGAAAGGCAATTCAATTCATGATGCAACCATTCACTCATGTACAATGGACACGCTGTCGACTGAACTGGCGTCTGATGGTTCTTCTTGCGCTATGGACAATCACGGCCTGTGCCACCGCACCTCAAGCGCCGCAAAACGAACCCCTCCCGCCCCCCGAGAATGCGACTCCCCAGGTCGCCCAACTGCTCCTGGAGGGCAATCGTCTGTTTGCCGAACACCGGTGGACCTCTGCGATTATAAAATACGAAGAAGCCGTTCAAGCCCAGCCAAAATTGGCGGAAGCGCATTACAACCTGGGCATGGCCCTCTACAAAAAAGGTCCCGTTTCAGCCGCGAGTCCCCATTTTATCGAAGCGGCCGATTTGGCTCCCGGTCATGCCGTCATTTGGAATGCTCCCCCGTTCAGAAAATATGGCACGGTTGAATCAAGCACACCAACATCGGCACCAGATGGTCATGTTGGACATCAGCATTAATCCGAAACCCAACGGTTTTTTATATGGCCGGAATATAATGAAAGTTCACCCATGAGCAGCAACAAGGATAGGCAAGACACCCGGATGACACGGCGTTCGTTACTGCAAGGGGTCGGTGCGCTGGGAATAATGGCGGCTATGGCTCGCCTCCTTCCTTCCTATGTTCTGGCCGGCACGACCATGGCAGAAGCAGGATCTACTTCAGAGCTTCGCGGAAACACCATTGATTTACGCATTGCCGAGTCTCCGTTTCAAATCGGAGAGTTGACCGGAATGGCCAAGACCATCAACGGCACGATACCCGGTCCTTTAATTCGTTTGAAGGAAGGTGAAAACGTGACACTCAATGTCACGAACCGGTTGATGGAAGATACGTCCATTCACTGGCATGGTTTGCTTCTACCGCCGGACATGGACGGCGTGCCCGGCGTCAGCTTCGCCGGCATCAAGCCGGCCTCAACCTTCAGCTACCGCTACCCCATCCGCCAAAACGGAACTTATTGGTACCACAGCCATTCCGGCTTACAGGAGCAATCGGGTGTCTATGGCCCGCTCATCATCGATCCGATTGAACCGGAGCCGTTTCACTATGATCGGGATTATGTTGTGGTGCTCTCGGATTGGACCTTCGAGTCGCCGGAATCGGTCTTTGCCAACCTTAAAAAGCAAAGCGACTACTATAATTTCCAGAAACGCGCTGCTCCCGAGTTCTTTTCCGACGTGTCACGAATGGGGTTGGGAGCGGCACTGCAGAACTATCTGATGTGGGACGGGATGCGGATGGACCCCACGGACTTCGCCGACGTCACCGGGTACGCCTATACCTATTTGATGAACGGATTGGCACCTGAGCAAAATTGGACGGGGCTCTTTCGTCCAGGCGAACGGGTGCGCCTTCGCTTTATCGCTGCAACGGCCATGACCTTCTATGACATACGCCTGCCTGGACTCCCCATGACCGTCGTTCAGGCGGACGGGCAAAACGTGCAGCCCGTGGTGGTGGACGAGTTTCGTATCGGACCGGCAGAAACCTACGATGTGATCGTCCAAACACCCGAGGATCGGGCCTATACCATCTTTGCCGAAACGATGGATCGAAGCGGGTACGCGCGCGGCACACTGGCCCCCCGCACAGGAATGACCGCTCCCCTCCCCGACCGTCGTCCGCGGCCGCTCCGGACCATGGCTGCCATGGGCATGTCCATGGAGGGCATGGATATGGCCGGCATGAACAAACATGATCAGCACGGCGGGACACACATGGAGCCTCCGGGAATGGACAAGTCAAAAAAACATGCCACGGAACACACTCATGACATGCACGACATGTCAGACCTCCCACCGGATGAATCTCGCCATTCGATGATTCCCGGCAGCACGCCTGTCCAACATGCTCCGGGTCATCATGGTTCCGGCAATCAATCCGTCGCCGAATATTCGCGTCAACAGCTCGATGAGCCTGGCATTGGGCTGGAGAATACCGGCACACGGGTGCTGGTCTACACCGACTTGAAAAGCCTTGAACCCTTTCCCGACCAGCGCGAGCCTGGGCGCGAAATTGAACTCCACCTCACGGGCCACATGGAACGTTACATGTGGTCATTCGACGGCAAGAAATATTCAGAAGCCAAAGAGCCCATTTTCTTTCGTGACGGTGAACGCCTGCGCTTCACCTTCGTCAACGATACGATGATGGAGCATCCCCTACACTTGCACGGGATGTGGATGCACCTTGAGAACGGGGCTGGTGCCTTCCTGCCTCGCAAACACACCGTCATCGTGAAACCGGCTGAGCGGCTCTCCGTCGCAATCACCGCTGACGCACCCGGACGTTGGGCGTTTCACTGCCATCTGCTCATGCATATGGAAGCGGGAATGTTCCGCGTCGTTGAGGTTTCCGGCGAGGAACCTTCGGTGCGTTCATGAGGACATCTGTTCGATGCATCCTCTCGCTCACGGTCATCAGTCTCCTTATTTGGGATTTCAATTCGTCAGTCATCTTTGCCCAATCTGTCTCCAGCGAATCAACTCCCGCTCATAAACACAGTCCCCTCCCCCCTACGATGGAGCCGGAAGGACAGGCTGGCACCCAATCCGGGATATTCAGAGAAATGTCGGACACGGGATCCCCTGTATCCAAAAAAGCGGACTGGCCCAGTCCTGTCATGGATGAGCAACACCACGGTTTTTTTCTGGCCGATATCCTGGAATATCGCCCGCAACTGGGTGGCACCGGGAGTAAGGACGATTACCGGTGGGATGTAGAAGGCTGGTACGGCGGGGACTACAACCGTGTGTGGTTTAAAAGCGAAGGGCAACGGAATACCGCATTCAAAGCAGACTACGACATTGACTCACAACTCCTCTACGGACGCTTTATCCAGCAGTATTACGACTTCCAGGTGGGCGGTCGCCTCGAAACACAATCCTTTCGAGGACGAAACGTCACGCGCGGCCTGGCCGTGATCGGGCTACAAGGCCTGGTTCCCTATAAATACGAAATACAACCTGCCTTCTTCATCAGTCAGCACGGTGACGTATCCGCACGCTTGTTAGCCACAAAAGATCTCTCGTTGAGTCAACGACTCATTCTCCAGACACGTTTTGAGACGAATGTTGCCATTCAACGGGTCAAAGAATTTACGACCGGCTCCGGGCTCAACAACCTCGAATTGGGGTTTCGTCTGCGCTATGAATTCCGACGTGAATTTGCCCCCTACCTGGGAATCTCCCTCGACAAAAGTTTTGGAGACACCGCCTCACTCGTGCGGCAGGAGGGTGGAGATCCAAGTCAGGTTCGATTCGTGGTAGGTGTGCGGGCCTGGTTCTAATACTTGGTCTTCCGCGAGAGCACTCGTTCAATAACACGCCGCCGCCTCTGAACAAGTTTCGCAAGTTCGGTTTTATCGAGTATAACGACGGAATGCACGTGCACAGCTCCCTCCTCAATGTCGTTCTCCACGACTAGATTCCTTGTTGAATGCCACGGCGTCAGTGCAATGAAGTCCAGCCAGACTCCCTGTCCCGTGTCCCCACCGATTCTATTCCTCAATTCAATTCCTCAATAGTGAAATACTGAGCAATTTTGACCAGACTTCTTCCCTCCAGAAGCATAGGATTCAAAATTATAATGCTCGTGATTTACCACGGTGGTGAAGTGGGAACAAATGAATCTGGGACAGGATTTAAAGGACAACACATGGTCTTTTTTAACTGCCTCATGGAAATGGGGTATACCCAAATCATGTGTCGCAATTAGGGGCATTTCGGGGTTTTTCCTTGAGGAGAAACGCAACATAGCTTCCGGCTATTCGTAATGACTCAAATATCCAAGTACCTATTTTTTTAGCTTTTTTCATAATGGCTTATGATTTGCTTGTTATTATTTTTTGTGAATTTCATAATAAATTCTAAAAGTATCACCAATGCCTAAAATTCTTATGATTCCTCAAACGGGGCAGATTAAATTAGCTCTTATTTATTTTTCACTTTTGACCTTTTTGGTCTGTGGGGTAGGAGGCGGGTTTTGTCCAATGCCAGCCTCCGCCACCGACACACACCCTTCTCAACCAGCCTCCCACCATTCGTCATCCCCAAATGGTGATTGTCCAGACCAGCTCAAAAATTCTGAAAATGAGTCTAAGTCATTACCCGTTAACCTTCTTCAGGTGGAAAGTCTGAAAAACCTCGGAATTTGCTCTGACTTATTCCAATCTCCTATCCCCCAAAGTTTTTTTAAAGCACGTGCGCTCACACCGTCCTCCTATCCTCTCCTCTTCCTGCGTTTTTCTGTTCTTCTGAATTGAGTTCTCCTCACGAACGGGCGGCATACGCATCCGGGAGCCATCAGGGTTTTCGGAACATGGCGTTTTCTTATTCTCTCTTGTCGTGAGGGGCTGTATGAACTCATTTTCACTCTCTAGTGTACGTGTACTCCTAGTTAGCACCAGCCTGCTCCTGGCTAGTGTATCCACCGGACCAGGTTTCGCCCAGGAATCCTCCCTCACACTCCAAAGCCTTGTAGATGAAGCCCTCCTACGCAATCCTAGCATTCAAGCCGCCCGCCGCCAGTGGGAGGCTTCGCAAGCCATCATTCCTCAGGTGCAATCCCTGCCGGACCCGAACCTGCTATTGGGATTCCAAAACTTGCCCATGCTCGAACGGGTGGAAGGGCCGGTCTACGGATTCAGTCAAAAATTTCCCTTTCCCGGAAAACTGGGACTCAAAGGAGAAGTGGCCGCTCGACAGGCTGATCGGATTGAGCAGATGTACTACGCCACCCGGCTCAGCGTGATCGCCCGTCTCAAACAACAGTATTGGGACCTCCACTTTATTCATAAAGGCATCGAAATCGTCGAGAAGAACAAGCTGCTCCTCATGCAATTCGAGAAGACCGCCAACGCCCGCTATAGCGTGGGGAGGACGGCCCAGCAGGATGTCTTTCGCGCCCAGGTGGAACTCTCGCGGGTGTTGGATCGCCTGGCGGTGTTGGAACAACAAAAGGAAAGTCTGCATGCCGCGATTAATCGACTACTGAACCGTCCACCGATCGGCCCGCTTGGCACTCCGGAAGACATTCATCTCACGATGATATCTCAGGATCTCCCGGAGCTGGCCAGGCGGGCTGAAGCCTTCTCGCCAATTCTCCTGGCTTCGGCCAAAAGCGTCGCTCAAGGGGAAGAATCGGTCTCTCTGGCCAGAAAAGAATATTTTCCGGATTTCAACCTGAGCGCCTTGGGGATTCAAAATGAGCGCATTGACGCCATCGGCTTTCAAATCATGCTGGGAATACAGATTCCGCTGTTTTACCAAACGAAGCAGCGGGAAGGTGTGAACCAAGCTGTCGCAGATCTTGCGCGCACACGCGAGGACCTCACCGCGACCCGGCAAGATCTGTTGTTTCAAGTAAAGGACGCGTTTGAGCGCGCTCATAGGGCCAACCGATTAGTGAAGATCGTCGGGGAAGCTATCATTCCCCAGGCCACACTTGCCCTCCAATCCGCCCAGGCAGGGTATAGCGTGAGCAAAGTGGACTTTCTTACCCTCCTGAATAATTTACTGACCCTCCAGGAAAATGAGTTGGAGCTTCATGGGGAGATGGTCGAACACGAAAAAGCGGTCGCGAGACTCGAAGAACTGACGGGAGGGCCGCTAACGATCTCGAATGCTCCACGTTCCTATGAAGACCATCCAGGCTTGCAACAAAGCCGCTCCGCACCACACCACGATAGCTCCGGGACGGATAGACCATGAAACAGTGGACGTTCTACCTCGGAATCGGTGTGCTGATTGTCAGTGGCGTAGTCGGGACTTACTGGTTCCTCAGCCAGGAGTCGGCGGGTGTTTCTCCCGGGCCTTCAGAAGAGACCACCGCCCAACGGCCTACCGGACAAGATGTGGAACAACAACCACAACATGACCCTCAGGGTTCAGGACCGGCTTCCGAACCACAGACACCACCCATGCCCAATACCCTCACCATTGCCCCTGAACGATTGCAATCAATCGGCGTGCGGTTTGAGGAGGCAGCCCGTCGGTCGCTTGCGCGAACCATTCGTACCGTGGGACGGGTTGAAATCGACGAACGCCTGCTTGCGAGGGTGAATATCAAATTCGAGGGATGGATTGAGGATTTGCGGGTGAGCGCCATCGGGGATCATGTCAAACAGCACCAGATCCTTTTTACGATTTACAGTCCGGACCTCGTCGCGACGCAGGAAGAGTACTTGTTGGCGCTTCAAGGGATTCGAGAACTCGGCAACAGCGAATTCCCGGTAGTCGCCAGGGGCGCCAAGGATCTACTCGAGGCCACCCGACGGCGGTTCCAACTGTGGGATATCACGAAGAATCATATTCAGTATCTTGAACGAACAGGGAAAGTCTTGCGGACGTTACCCATTCACTCCCCTATCACGGGAACCATTCTCAAGATGGAAGCCCGAGCCGGAACGTATGTGACCCCAGGCACCGAACTTTACATGATTGCGGATTTATCCCGGATATGGATCATGGCTGACATTTACGAATACGAATTGCCATTGATCCAGCTCGACCAAAAAGCCACGGTCACGCTCTCCTACGATCCTCAGACACACCTGGTCGGATCGGTGGGCTTCATCTATCCCACCTTGGATCCCCAAACCCGTACCGCCAAGGTTCGCTTCCAAGTCGTCAATCCTGGCGAAAAGCTGAAACCCGGCATGTATGCCAATGTGGAACTCACCATTCCCTTGGGAGAACGGTTGGCCATTCCCCGTGATGCGGTGCTTGAAACGGGGGAGCGCCAAATGGTGTTTATCCATCATGGAGGAGGCACGCTGGAATGGCGAGATGCGAAGCTTGGCGTACAGGCCGGAGAATGGGTAGAAGTCCTGGAGGGGGTCAAGGAAGGAGATCACATCGTGACATCAGCCAACTTTTTGATTGACTCCGAGAGTCAATTGAAGTCCGCCGTCCGCGGCATGGCGGGCATGAAACATTAATCTCAAGTGAAGAGTAAGGAGTAAAAACCGAGCAGTGAATAGGGAGGTTGGAGCAGTTGCACGCAATAGTAGGGCGGCCGAGTTTTGTTTTTTTAACTTACTTATCACTTCTCGCTACTGACGGTTAACTATGGTTGCCTACATCATTGAATTCAGCGCCAGGAATCGCTTCATCGTCTTTCTCATCCTCTTTGGGATGGCTTCGGTCGGATTCTGGGCTATGAAGCAGATTCCCGTCGACGCGATCCCCGATCTTTCAGATACGCAGGTGATTATCTATACCAAATGGCCGGGCCGTTCGCCGGACCTGGTTGAGGATCAGATTACCTATCCCATCGTGACCGCCCTCCTTTCCGCCCCGAATGTCACCGTGGTGAGAGGCTTCTCCGACTTTGGATTCTCGTATGTCTATGTGTTGTTCAAGGAGGACACGGATATGTATTGGGCCCGCAGCCGGGTCCTGGAATACATGAACCAACTGGCGGGCCGGCTGCCGGACGGTGTCACTCCGCAATTGGGCCCGGACGCCACCGCGGTCGGCTGGGTCTTTGAATATGCCTTGATTGATGAAACCGGCCAGCAGGATTTGGCAACCCTCCGATCGTTTCAAGACTGGTACCTTCGGTATTGGCTTCTGGCGGTCGATGGCGTGGCCGAAGTCGCCAGCGTCGGAGGCTTTGTCCGGCAATACCAAATCAATCTGGATCCCACCAAAGTCCAGGCCTACAACCTTTCTCTCCCGCATATCATCGAAACCATCCGGATGAGCAACAACGATTTCGGGGGACGGGTCGTAGAGTTTTCAGGGGTGGAATATATGATCAGGGGGCGGGGCTATATCTCGTCGGTGGACGACATCGAACAGATTGCCATGGGGGTCAGCCCCCATGGAACTCCCATCCTGTTACGCGATGTGGCCACCGTCACCTTGGGACCGGATATGCGGCGGGGATTGGTGGAACTGGACGGCCAGGGCGAAGTGGTGGGAGCCATCGTCCTTATGCGATTCGGGGAAAATGCGCTCACCGTCACCGAACGGATCAAGGCCAAACTCAAGGAGTTGGAGTCGTCCATGCCTCCGGGGGTGAAAGTCGTTCCGACGTACGATCGGAGCGGGCTTATTCATGAATCCATCGAGACGGCAACCGAAAATCTCCTTGAAGAACTCATTGTGGTCAGTGTGCTGATCGTCGCGTTCCTCCTGCATTTTCGATCGGCGCTGCTTCCCATTCTCACGCTTCCGCTGGCAGTGTTACTGGCCTTCATTCCCATGTATTTGATGAACATCGGCATGAACATCATGTCCATCGGGGGGATTATTGTGGCTATCGGGGATATGGTCGATGGCGCCATTGTCATGGTCGATAACGCCCATAAGCGGCTAGAAGAATGGGTCAAGGACGGGGAGAAAGGCGACCGGACCCAGGTCTTGATCGATTCCGCCAAAGAGGTGGGGCCGGCCATCTTCGTGTCCTTACTCGTGATTGCCATTGCCTTCATGCCGGTGTTCACCCTGGAAGGGCAGGAAGGCCGATTATTCAAACCCCTGGCATTCACCAAAAACTTTGCCATTGCCATGAGCGCCATACTGGCCATCACGCTCATTCCCGCTTTGCTGCCGTTGCTGGTACGAGGCCGGATTATCCCCGAACGCCGGCATCCGGTGAGTCTGGGGTTACAGAAGCTGTATGCGCCGTTGTTACGCATCGCCTTACGATACCGGGCCATCATGATTGTCCTGGCTATCTTACTGACGATCACCGTCTTCCCCGCGTTTCAACGGATGGGATCTGAATTCATGCCCCCACTCTACGAAGGCACCATTCTCTATATGCCCAATACGCTTCCGGGGATTTCGGTGACCCAGGCCTCGATGTTGCTCCAAGAAATGGACCAGAAGCTGAAAGCCTTTCCCGAAGTTGAGCGAGTGTTCGGGAAGGCCGGGCGTGCCGATACCTCGACCGATCCAGCCCCGTTCAGCATGATGGAAACCGTGGTCACCCTCAAACCGAAAGATCAATGGAGAGCGGGCGTCACCTATGAGAGTCTTGTGGATGAAATGGATGGGGCTCTGCAATTCCCGGGCGTCACCAACACGTGGACCATGCCTATCAAAGGCCGGCTGGATATGTTGACCACCGGGGTGCGTACTCCGGTCGGGATCAAAATTTTCGGTCCGGATCTCCAGGAAATTGAAAAGATCGGCAAGCATCTGGAGACGGTGTTGAAAGACGTGCCCGGCACACGGAGTGTCTATGCGGAGCGTGTTTTTGGGGGATACTTTTTAGATTTTGATATTAAACGAGAAGAAATTGCCCGATATGGGCTCACGGTGACGGATGTCGGCCGGGTCATCGAATCGGCCATCGGCGGAGAAAACATCGACACCACCATTGAAGGACGAGAGCGGTATCCGATCAATGTCCGATATTTGAGAGAACTTCGCGATACCCCGGAAAAATTACGCCGAGTGTTGGTGGAGACCCCGACGGGTGCCCAAGTCCCTCTCGCGCAACTGGCGACCTTACGATTTGTGAGCGGTCCCCCGATGATCCGGGATGAGGATGGCATGCTGACCGGGTATGTGTATGTGGACATGACCGGCCGGGATGTGGGGAGTTATGTGGAGGATCTGAAACAAGTCGTACAGGCCAAGGTGAAACTTCCTCAAGGGTATCGACTGGCATGGTCAGGGCAGTATGAATTTATGGAGCGGGTCCGGGAGCGACTCTTTATTTTTGTCCCTCTGACCATCGTCATCATTTTCATTCTGTTCTATTTTGCCTTTCAGTCCGTGGCGAAAACCCTCATGGTCATGCTGGGTGTGCCGCTCTCTCTCGTGGGTGCGGTCTGGTACATGGTCTGGCTGGACTACAACATGAGTATCGCCGTCTGGGTGGGGATCATCGCGTTGGCCGGCGTCGCCGCCGAGACCAGCGCGGTCATGGTGACCTATCTCGACGAGGCGCTCAAGCGTCGTCGCAAGGCCAATCGCCTGCAATCCTTGGAGGATCTGGTCGAGGCGGTCCAGGAGGGAGCGGTTGAGCGGATTCGGCCCATGGCCATGGCGGGCCTGGCCAATATTCTGGGGTTGATCCCGGTGATGTGGGCCACCGGCACGGGAGCGGATGTCATGAAACGTCTGGCGGCGCCGATGGTCGGCGGCGTCGCGTCAGCCATGCTCCTGACCCTCTTCGTGGTTCCGGCCCTTTACACAATTTGGTTTTGGCATACAGACCTTAAAAAGGCTTCCCAAAAAGAAGAGGGTGACCAAAGCCACGATACCGCACGGGATCGTGAGGAGTAAGGGGTAAGAAGTGAGAAGTAAGGAGAAAGATGCATTCAGCAAATTACGTCCTGTACTCTTTTCGACCTACTCCTTACCCCTTACTTTTCACGCCTCACGTTTCACAACAAGACTCAGGGCATGCTTTTTCAACCATCCCCAGTAGGAACCATGAGCCAATAGGAGGTCTTTGATGATATGGCACCGTGCAACACAAGAACAGTTGAGCCAGGAATTCGGCACCGATCTCCAAGCCGGATTAGCCGAGAGTGAAGCGAAACTCCGGCTGACACAGCAAGGGCCGAACGAATTGCCGCAAGCCCCCTCGGTGTCGGCTCTACAATTGTTTATCGCTCAATTTGCCAGCGTGATCGTGTGGATCCTCATTGGAGCGGCGATCGTGGCGGGACTTCTTGAGGAATGGGTTGATGCCATCGCCATTGTCTCCATCGTCGTGTTGAACGCGATGCTCGGATTTGTCCAGGAATTTCGAGCAGGACGCTCTCTCGATGCGTTGAAACGCATGGAGATCCCCACAGCCCAGGTCATCCGTGACGGGCAGGTGCAGTCTATCCCTGCGAAGGCATTGATTCCAGGAGATCTCATTCAGATTGAAGCGGGTGATCGCGTCCCTGCCGATGCACGGCTGATCTATGCCGTTGCCCTGCAAACGCAGGAAGCCTCGCTCACGGGCGAATCCACACCGGTTTCCAAAACGTCAGAGGTCCTTGACCAAGATGAACTCCCGTTAGGCGACCGGAGCAATATGGTGTACATGGGCACGACGGCTACGTCGGGAAAAGGTCGAGCGTGCGTCGTCACGACAGGAATGCACACCGAACTGGGACGAATCGCGGCGATGATTCACGAAGCCGGGGAAGCGAAGCAACGGGAGACCCCGCTTCAACGTCGCCTCGACCAATTGGGGCATAGATTGTTATGGCTGTCCCTGGCCATTGTCGTCATCGTCTTTTTTATTGGCGAACTGCGTGGCATTCCCATGTTCGAGATGTTTCTCACGTCAGTCAGTCTGGCGGTCGCCGCGATCCCCGAAGGCCTTCCGGCCGTGGTCACCATTACCTTAGCCCTTGGCGTCACGCGGATGGTGAAACGACATGCGCTCATTCGCCGATTACCGGCGGTCGAAACGTTGGGGTCCACGACGGTGATCTGCACGGATAAGACAGGAACACTCACAAAAAATGAAATGACCGTGATCCGGATATTTCTGGATGGCCGGACGTATGACGTGACAGGGGAAGGATACGAGCCGACCGGCGATATTCAACAGGCTGTCGAGGGATCGTCGACGGATTCCGGTCAAGTGCTGCAGAGTGTGGGAAGTTCATTATCCCCCGCAGAAGAGGCGTTGAAGGATCTGCTGACGGCCTCCGTTCTTTGCAACGGAGCGGAGTTACACCAAACAGAAGAAGGGTGGAACATCATCGGCGATCCTACCGAAGGCGCGTTACTGGTTGTCGCTGCCAAGGTTGGTTTGGAGAAAGAGGCACTTGAAGCACAGGCTCCCCTGGCAGGAGAAATTCCATTCGATCCCGAGCGAAAAATGATGACCATCGTCCGGAAGGTTGCTGACACGAATGTGGCCTTTGTAAAAGGAGCGCCGGATGTTTTGCTCGATCGCTGCGCCCATTATTTGACGATCGGCCACGAGGTTCAATCCCTGGACCAATCCGCCCGTGAAACGATCTTGGAGGCAAATGGGCAATTGGCCCAAGAAGCCTTGCGGATCCTCGGAGTGGCCAAGCGGACGTTACAAGACATGCCGAAAGAATTTCAGGCGGATGTCATTGAACAAGATTTAACGTTTTTGGGTCTGCTCGCCATGAAAGACCCCCTCAGACCGGAAGCCGTGACTGCCGTCAAAGCGTGCAGGGACGCCGGCATTCGAACGGTCATGATTACCGGTGACCATAAGGATACGGCGATGGCCATTGGCCGGGATTTGGGTATTTTGGAGGAGGGGAAGCAGGCTCTTTCAGGAACGGAACTCAATCGGTTGTCCGATGACGAATTGAATCAACAAGTCGAACAGACAGCCGTGTATGCTCGCGTCTCCGCCGAACATAAGCTTCGTGTGGTCCGTGCGTGGAAACATCAAGGGGCTGTGGTGGCCATGACGGGTGATGGGGTCAATGATGCCCCGGCCATTCAAGAAGCGGACATTGGCATTGCGATGGGCATTACGGGCACCGATGTCACCAAAGAAGCCTCGGCAATGGTGGTGACGGACGATAACTTCGCCTCGATTGTCGCCGCAGTGGAAGAAGGCCGAGGCATTTACGCCAATATTGTCAAAGCTGTTCATTTTCTTCTGTCGTGCAATATCAGCGAAATCCTGCTCATGCTCTTTGCCGTGATGTTAGGATTACCTCTGCCGCTTCTTCCGGTTCAGATTTTATGGATCAATCTCGTCACCGACGGACTACCGGCTCTCGCATTCGCGGTCGAGCCGGGTGACCCTGATAGTATGCAACGTCCCCCACGCAATCCGAAAGGCAGAATACTTGACCGGGGCCGCTTGATCATGATGTTTGCTCAAGGACTGTTCATCGCGGTAATAACCACCCTGGCGTTTGTGTACTGCTTGTACGGTATGGATCAGGATCTGGACCGCGCCCGCACCTTGACGTTTACCATTCTCGTATTCGCCCAATTGGGACATGCCTTCAATAGCCGAAGCGACACTCGCTCGATTTTCGCCCTTGGATTTTTGACGAACAAAACACTCTTGTTTGGCGTCATAGCATCCGTGGGTCTTCAGGCGGCAATCATCCTTTCTCCCCCGATTCGAGGAATTTTCAAAGTGACGCCTTTTGATCCCCAACATTGGCTCCTGGCCCTTGGCATCGGCTTGTTGCCCCTTATCGCAATGGAACTCTGGAAGGCGGCCAAATACCCCCGTAAAAATCGGGAAACTGTCCTCACATCCGCCCCACGGAAGAACTAATTCGATCATGACCTGTATATGCCCCGTCATTACCCTCTCCCCGCGGGACTATGACGCCGTCTTGTTCGATCTGGACGGGGTCCTGACAAAGACGGCCCGCGTCCATGCCATGGCCTGGAAAAAGCTGTTTGATGGATTTCTTGAGCGACGTTCGGAAGAGACGGGCGATCGGTTCGTCCCTTTTGATCTCGACGCCGACTACCCGCGCTACGTCGACGGCAAGCCGCGTTACGATGGCGTGGCAGCCTTCCTCAAGTCACGCGGGATCGAATTGCCGTTGGGTACACCGGAAGACGGCCCCGACGTGCACAGCGTGCGTGCGTTGGGCAATCTGAAGGATCAGTATTTCCTGCAACATCTGGAACAGCACAGCGTCGAGCCCTATGAAGCGGCGATCGCGTTGGTGCGCAAGCTCCGGGCGCAGGAAATCAAGACCGCCGTCGTGTCCTCCAGCAACAATTGCGCGGCGGTGCTCAAGTCAGCAGGGATCGCCCAGCTGTTCGATGCACGAGTGGACGGAACGGACGTCACCCGCCTCGCGCTCAAGGGCAAGCCGGCACCGGATGCGTTTGTGGAGGCG
>JBGSSO010000291.1:0-3526 GCA_041737015.1 Nitrospirales bacterium | reverse complement strand
CTACCATGACCGGGCCAAAAATTTCTTCCTGAACGACCGGGTGGGAAGGTGGCAGATTTGCCAGTATCACTGGCCCTTGAAAATACCCAGGTTCCTCAAGCTGGCGATCGAGAATGCAGGTGCCATCTGTTTTCCCAAGTTGGACAAAATGCCGGACTCGTTCCAGTGCCCGTCGATCAATAAGTGGTCCCATCCGGTTTCCAGGGTGTTCCGGTGGACCAATCGGAATGCTTGAAGCCGCCTGTTTGAGCCGTTCAAGAAATAACGGGTACACGTCGTTTAAGACAAGGATTCTGGAACAGGCGGAGCATTTTTGTCCTTGATAGCCTGTTGCGCTGGCTAACACCCCAATGACTGCTTCATCCAAATCGGCTGTTTCATCAACAATGATCGCATTTTTTCCGCCCATTTCTGCAATGACATGTTTGATATGTCGTTGTCCAACCGACACGTGACTGGCTTCCTGGATAATATTCAATCCGACGGTTTGTGATCCTGTAAAGGCGATGACGTGTACCTTGGGGTGTGTGACAAGGGCCTGTCCCACGTCCGGTCCACCGGGCAGAAACTGTAAGACGCCTTCAGGTAAACCTGCTTCCATGAGCAGCATGAAGAGGTGATACCCCATCATTGGGGAGCGCTCGGATGGTTTAAACAGGACAACATTTCCAGCGACTAGGGATGCCGAAACAAGACCCGTGGGGATGGCTAACGAAAAATTCCACGGCGAAATCACCACGGCCAACCCTCGTGGATGGAAGATCCGTTGATTGTGTTCCCCTGGCTCTGTTCCCAGCCGCTCCGGAGTGCCCAGACGAATCATTTCTCGTCCATAAAACTCCAGGAAATCGATGGCTTCAGCGACGTCCGCATCGGCTTCCCGCCATGGCTTACCGGTTTCCAATATTTCCCACGCGGCTAATTCCGGTTTGCGTTGTCGTAGCAGCTCGGCTGCATGAAATAAAATCCGTGCACGGGCGTGCGAAGGGACTTTTCCCCAGGTAGCCATATGGGCGTAGGCGCGTTGGACAATGGGATCAATCTGATCTGGAGACAGAGTTGGAAATTTGGCAATGATTTGGTCAGGAAAACTGGGATTAGTCGAGATCAGTTCTGGCCCAAGCCAGGGCATGGGGGTCGGAAGCGGATAAGAATGGGTCTGTCCCAGGAGAGGGGTGATGTGTGCGAGGGCGAGAGAGAAATCTTGTTGAATGTTCTGTTGAGAAAAATCAGAATGCGGTTCGTTGGTGTACCTGTCCGGATCCTCTCCATGGATTAAAGTGGCTTCCGACTGACTCTCCAGAGACATGGTCTCCTCTCCGTTCCTGTATGCGTTCGAGGGTGACAATAGCGGATGATCCAGTGACACGGCAGTTTCATATTGGCGTCGAATGAAACTTTCATTCGAGGTATTTTCCAATAACCGACGCACGAGATAGGCCATACCCGGAATGAGTTCCCCAATTGGGGCATAGACCCTGAGCCGAAATCCTTGTTCCACCACGGCATCACGTAAAGGCTCGGCCATGCCATACAACATCTGATATTCAAACGTTTCCGGCGGGAGATTGAGTGAGTCGCCCATCGCCTGGACTACGGCTAAGGTTCGTATATTGTGTGAGCCAAAGGCCGGGCGAATGAAGGCTCGATGTTCCAGAATTCGGTGAGCGAGATGTTCGTAGTTCGCATCGGTGTCCGTTTTTTTCAGGTAGACCGGGATGGGCCAACCTCGTTGTTGATAGCGAATGACTTCAGAGTCCCAGTAGGCGCCTTTGACGAGGCGAATACCGAAGGGAGCGTTTCGCTGTTTCCCCCATGCTAGAAGAGTATCCAGCGTGTGGTTAGAATGTTGGAGGTAGGCTTGTATGGCGATACTTGCATGCGGAAAATGTTGGTAGGCAGGTTCAGAAAATACACGCATAAATACCCTAAGAATGAGCGGCTCCAATTCGGCTTGCTCCATATCAAACGTGAGAGAGGCAGGGAGGGCCTGCGCAAGGTCCAGGATCGATCGTAGCCGAGGGGCCACTCCTGCGTAACTGCCCTCAGGGTCAATCGGGTCTAATTGCGAATATAAGGCGGAAAGTTTGATGGACAGATTGATCCTGGGGAGAGAACCGAGATGATCGGTTTCTAAGAGAGGTTGATGATTCCATTGTGGAATCACTTCATGTAATTGGGTCAGGGTCTGAAGACATCGCGTGTGATAATGATCAGCCTCCTCTTCACTGACCGTGGATTCTCCAAGCAAATCAAGCGAACACGCACTTCCTGCATGCCAAAGTTGTGTGAGCGTGGGGACAGCGTGTCTGACGGTTTCCCCTGCCATAAACGTGTAGGCCATTTTCAGAAATTGGCGCCGCAATATCCGTGTGCCCACTTGGGCCGTAAGGGAATTGTTTGAAAAACGGTGAAGGAGCCACTCCAGGGGACCAGGGAGAGACGGTAGATCTTGAAAGTATTCCTTCAGGATACGCACAAATTGTGCGTCTGTCTGAAGTGAAGGAAGGACATCAATGAAGCGAAACAGTTGTACCTTGAACTGTTCATCACGGGTTCCCCAATCTAGGAGAAGTGAGGTCCACCAGCGGTGATCCCAGAATCCTGGTGTATGATGATGAGCGTATTCCGCTAATGTTTGTCCAATACGTCGAATATCAGATTCTAAGGAATCATGCGCAATCATCTGGTTTTTCCCTCCTGAAGGTATTTTACACCTTTTCGGAGAATGCGGAAGAGAGATAAAGGAGAAACGAACCGGGAAGAAAGATTAGGGTTGGCAAGTCGACAGACGTTTACCCGAAATACTGCCATGAGGGCCGAGGGAGTTTTTGAAAGTGCCTTCAAGGTGGGAGTCATTGTTGCTGAGGAGCAAACTATCTTCCTGAACTCCTTGGGGAAAGGTCCATTTGAGATAGACCGTATCCCCGTGAATCTCAATAGTGGTTGGGGCAATTTGAGACGGCGAGGATTGGTCAGGGGGTGAAAAGGTGATGGTCATTTTACGATCCCCATGGTTTTGGTGGTTATGCACCACCCATCGCCACGTTCCGCACAGCCGAGTGCTGTCAGAATTGGTGTGTTCCTGTTGTTGCCACTGCTGAATTTTTTGCCAGGCCTCCCATGCTGTCCCATACGCCGTGGCCTCCAACTCGCTGGTTTTCGTGAGAAGAGTCATTCTAAACATAGGTAAGAGCCGGCTTTCAATATAATGCTGAGTATAGGCATCATGAATGGGTTGGAAGGACTGGGGCAGATCGGCCATGTGATTGGATGTTTGCCAATATTCGAGCAATCTATCCTCGATTCCCTTTTGGCCGTGCTGTGAAAAAATGCTTGTCCAGGATTGGGGACTATCATCCCAAACCTGATAAGTTTGGTCGTAATATGAGGCAAATTTGGCAAATTCTTCGTCAGGGGGAAGTGGGTGAGAAGCCGTCGTGTGAGACCAGGCCGATACTTGTCTGTAGCCATCAACTACGGGTTTCAAGCCTTGAAGGAGTCCATGCTTCATGATCTTGCGGAT
>JBGSSO010000247.1:0-6460 GCA_041737015.1 Nitrospirales bacterium | reverse complement strand
CGTGTCGGGGAGTGAGGAAATTCACGGTTAATGCTGGTGTTTATTTCGGACCTCTCCCTAATCTCCGGGAAGGATTAGTCTGTGAATGCGGGTTGGGGAATCGCAACAGACTAATCTATTCGGCCATTGCCTTGGAGACGGAACATCAGGCTGATGTGCAGATGGCTATTTTGGAGCGAACCTCAATCTTATATGCACGGCTTCAGGAGAGCTACCCCGAAATCATCGGGTCTGAATATATTGGACCGGGTGTCCAGGGTGGAACTCTGCATCCGGCATGCGGGATCTCTGTCCGGCATGAGTCCATTACAGGATTGTCGTTTTCATCGGGTTCGCTAGATGTCATTGTTCATAATGATGTACTGGAGCATGTGTTTGACTATAGAAAAGGGTTGGAAGAACTTTATCGGGTCCTGAGGAAAGGTGGAAGCCTCATTTTTACCTGCCCGTTTTTCTTCAGGCTTGATCGGGAATTTCAAAAGGCCCGGATCCTTGCTGATGGGTCTCTAGAGTTGTTGATGGAGCCTGAATACCATGGTGATCCGATTAACGCTCAGGGGGCGTTGACCTTTTATCACTATGGTTGGGGATTATTGGATGATTTGCTCCGGTGCGGTTTTAGTGATGTCCGAGTTGGTGTCAATTACGATGTGTTTTCTGGGTTGGTCTCGAATAATCATCCCGAGTATGAATATGGCAATATGCTTCCCATTATTATTCGTGCGGTGAAGTAGTGGCTACCCCAACTGACGGATTGTGATGTGTGTCTAATGAGTATTCCGGGATGGCAAAGGTTTCATCATTCCTTCAGAAGAGTCCTGCGTATGGTTAATCCATCCGAACAACCGGAAACCGCGAGAGGGGAAATGGGTGTGTTGTGGCTGGATTTGCCTGATGCCGAGCAGGAAGCCGTGTCACGAGGCGCTCGGTATCCTTCCCACTATCCGAGGATAGCCAAGGAGATGATCACCGAGGGGTTTACCATTTTAAAAGGAGTGATTGAACCAGGCCTTTGCGATGCGGTAGTCGGAGATTACCAAAGATATCTTGAAACCAATAAGAGATATGCCGATCGCTATATCGATGCCAAGGGGCGCCATAACCGGCTGGTAAATTTCCACATGTCATCCGAGAATGCCATGAAAATAGGATGTCACGATGAAGTTATGAGGGTATTGGATTATCTCTTCGGGTATAAAGCCGGTATTTATACGTCGTTAACATTTGAATATGGGACCGAGCAGCCAATTCATCGTGATGCACCTTTTTTTCATACCTTTCCTGTCAACTATTTTGTGGGTGCCTGGTGTGCGCTGGAGGACATAGAGCCCGATGCTGGCCCATTGATGTATGTGCCTGGCGGCCATCGATTTCCTTGTGATCAGCATTCGATCTATAGGCGTGTCCGTGCTGAAAACCCTGGGCAGCCGGATGATTGGGTTGTGCGCCATGCTCTCGAAGCCTACTATGGTGAAGTGATAGCTCGATCAGGGGCCATTGGAGCAATAAAGCAGGCTGTGTTGCAAAAGGGCGATGTCGCTATCTGGCATCCTCAACTGCCTCACGGTGGTGCACCGGCAGTCAATTTACAGAAGACGCGGCGAAGTGTGGTGTTCCATTGCGCGCCAGAGACGTTGCAGGTTTATCAGCACGATGTCTTTTTTCAGTATGAGGACCCAGGCTTTCCTCCACCACGTTATGCCTTTGGATCCTATCAGGGCCGGAGTTATGCCCTCGCAGGTGAAACGGCATTTCAATAGCCGTTGGTCGGAACAAATTGCTGCCGAGGATATGCCATACACCGTAGGACAATTTCCTGGCTCCTTCATGGTTGTGAATGTACTGAAGGTCTTGGGGATCAGATTCGGTTCCATGTCTTCCCTTGTTTATAACAAGATCCCTCTGGATGCAAGAAGAATAATGAAACATCTGAATAGGGAAGTGGGTTAATCAATGGGTACTTTCGTGGATTTTGTGGACATGGCAAAACAGGCTGTTCGTCATCATGGAGGGTTTTCCATGGTGTTTCGGCGTCTGTGGCAGGTCATGGCCTTTGAGGGATTTTCTGGGCTGAAGAAAAAAATAAGGCACTTACTGGCTAATCGAAAGGCGTTCTCGTCCAATCAAGAATCAAATGGAATGGGGCGATCAGATACAGCTACCAATTCTAACGAAAATCTTAGTTCCCTGAGGCCTGTCCTTACTCCTGGTGCCCTGTTACTTGGCCATCCCTTTGGGGTGCTGGGGATGGGTGAGCATGTTCGATTGTCGGCCTCAGCGTTTTCGGCGGCAGAGGTCCCATTCAGTATTCGTAATATCTATGGAGAATATGGATTGCACCTTGCCGAAATCCATCAGGATTTCCCCTTCCGAGATAAGATTGCCCAAAATGGTTTCTACAGGGCCAATGTTTTTCACATAAATGCAGATGAAATGGTGAATGCGCAAATACACCTTGGCAAGGATATTTTTACCGATCGGTACAATATTGGATATTGGGCCTGGGAGCTGAGTCGGTTCCCTCATGCGTGGCGTCCGTCGCTTCAATTGGTGGATGAAGTCTGGGCTCCGTCACGGTTCATTGAACAGGCGATTGCCGATGCAACCTCTTCACCCGTCATTAGAATGCCACTGGCCGTTGAGTTCCCGGAGCCAAACGGGATGACCAGGAAATCTTTCGGATTGCCCGATGATCGGTTTTTGTTTTTATTCTTTTTTGATTTCACTTCGTATGTCCAACGAAAAAATCCAGAGGGAGCGATTCGTGCATTTTTGCAGGCATTCCCCGATGTGGATGATGGGCGGGTGGGTATTGTAATTAAAATGAATGGCATGGACTTGCGTCCTCAGGAATACCAGGCATTTATTCAATCAATTGATTGCGAGGATCCACGAATCATTTTGATGGATAAGGTGTTGACTGATCGGGAAACCAAGTCTCTGGTAAAGCAGTGCGATTGTTTTTTGTCACTGCATCGGTCGGAAGGATTTGGCCGAGGGCTGGCGGAAGCCATGTATCTCGGGAAGCCCGTGATTGCGACCGGCTATTCCGGGAATCTTGATTTTACCAACGAGCACAATTCGTGTCTTGTCGATTATCGGCTTATTCCGGTCAAGGATGATGAATACCCGTTTGCCAAGGGGCAGAAATGGGCCGATCCTGACATCGAGCATGCGGTATGGTTTATGAAGCGAGTCGTTAATGATACGCATTATGCCCAAACAATTGGAATGCATGCGGCAGACTTCATTAAAACCAACCATAGCTCACGGGCGGTGGGTGCAAAATATCGAGGTCGACTTGTGGCTTTGAACCTGCTTGACGAACTGTGAAGGAGAAGACCCTTCCCTTTCATAGGGTAAAAGGATCGTGATAGGCACGGTTCCCCATTGGTGCCGTGAAATGACTGTGAATGATGTGTGACCCAGGGATGACAAAGGAATGAAGCCGGATCTGAGGGAAGTGGAAATGGTCTTTGATTTATTTGTTCCCCCTGTCGGGGGAAGCTACCCCGTCCGGAAGTCCCGGAATGTTCGCGATGGCTATGCCAGAGGATGGGGATTGCAATGCGGCCAATTGCGCGAGTCGGTGCGGAAGGATGCGTTATATCAAGAGGCATACAGCCTGGCCTCTGGCCGGACCGTGGTATCTGAAGATAACCGGATGAATCTTTTTTTGATTCTGAAATATTTTCTTCCCTATATCCCCTTTGGCCACATTGTCGAATTTGGGTCGTATAAAGGGGGGAACGCGCTGTTTATGGCCTATGTGGTCGATCAACTGTATCCTGGCAGGAAAGTATTTGCCCTGGATACCTTTGCGGGGATGCCCGCAACCGAATCCGCTATTGATGCCCACGGAGCAGGAGATTTTCAAGACGTCGATTTGCATGAGTTGCGAGAATTTGCTGATCGGGAGGGTGTGAGAAATGTTGAGTTTATTCAAGGGTTATTCCAGGAAACCGGACCCCCTGTTGTCGACAAGATTGGAAGCATTGTCTTGGCCCATATTGACTGTGATATTTATTCCGCGGTGGCCTTTTCGTATGATTTGGTGAAGAAATTCATGGTTCCAGGTGGGTATGTGGTGTTTGATGATGCGACCACCTCAAGTTGTTTAGGTGCGACCGAGGCGGTGGAAGAATTGGTGATTCGTCGCGACGGCTTGCATAGTGAACAAATTTTCCCGCAGTTTGTTTTTCGCTCTCCGGGAGGTTGATATCCATCTTTCCCATTATGAGTCAATGTGATTATGAAAGAGTGTAGCAAGTCGATTGCTCGGCGATTATCCGAGCCAAACTTCATTAACCGGTTTTTCGTCGGGAAGGGTCTGGATATCGGTGGACATCCTGATCCCTTGGGGTTATATCAGGAATTGTTCTGTCGGATGGAGGATGTGCGAACATGGGACCTGGTTGATGGGAACGCGCAGTTTCTTGAGGGGGTGTCGGATGAGACATTCGACTTTGTGCATAGCAGTCATTGCCTGGAGCATCTGCATAATCCGGTGGTAGGACTCAGGAATTGGTTTAGGGTGTTGCGGCCAGGAGGCCATCTCGTGATTACCGTCCCGGATGAGGATTTATATGAACAGGGCCAGTTTCCAAGCACATTTAATGCCGACCATAAATGGACGTTTACAATTTTCAAGATCCAGTCATGGAGTGAACAGTCTCTGAATGTCCTGGATTTAGTGCGTGATCTTGGTTCTACTGCCGAGCCGGTCAAAATTGAACAGCTCGTTTCAACCTATCGGTTTAATCTTCCCAGATATGACCAGACGTTGAGTTCGGTCGGGGAATGCGGGATCGAGATTGTCATTCGCAAGCGTCCCATTGCGGAAGTGCAGGCAGGTGGGCGTTGGGGGCGGCCCTCGGACCAACCTCGTGACGAAGTGCGGATTCACTTGAACCAGTACCGGGACGATCTTCGAACGCTTAAACATTTCAATCGGGAAAAACCACCGTTTCACAATGACCAGCCGCTTTAATATCTGGAGGGTTCGATGATCATCCGCGCGCGCGCGCCTCTTCGGCTTGGCCTGGCGGGCGGGGGGACGGACGTGTCCCCCTATTGTGATTTGTATGGCGGATGTGTGCTCAATGCGACCATTGATCGATATGCCTATGCAGTCCTGGAGGTGTTGGCAGGCAATAAGGTGCAGTTTTGTTCTGCTGATCGCCAGCATTTTAGTGAGTATCCGTTGGGAGAATCCATTCCACGCAATGGATGTGTCGATTTACATCGAGCCGTCTATCTGTACATGGTCGAGCAGTTTAATGAAGGACGGCCGTTGCCTGTGAAAGTCACCACTTACTGCGATGCTCCTGTAGGATCTGGGCTAGGATCCTCCTCGACGCTAGTCGTGGCGATGCTTAAGGCCTTTTCGGAATTGCTAAACGTCCCGCTTGACGACTACGCGTTGGCTCATTTGGCGTTTAAGATTGAGCGAGTAGACTGTGGTCTTCAAGGTGGGAGACAGGATCAATACGCCGCGACCTTTGGGGGATTTAACTTTATTGAGTTTTACGCAGACAATCGGGTGGTCGTCAATCCCTTGCGCATCAAAAACTGGATTATCTGTGAGTTGGAGGCGTCATTAGTACTTTTTTTTACTGGCGTCTCGCGATCTTCCGCAAAGATCATCAGGGATCAGAGTACCAATGTTGAGGCTGGCACTGACTTGGCACTTTCTGCCATGCATGCCATGAAGCGTGAGGCTTGTACGATGAAGGAAAGTCTGCTGAAAGGCGATTTCACTGGATTGGTTGAGTCAATGCGCGAGGGATGGGTCAGCAAGAAGCGTTCAGCTAAGAGTGTGTCCAACGCGCATATCGATGAAATCTATGAAGCCGCTGCCAAAGCGGGAGCCTTGGCTGGCAAGGTGTCTGGGGCTGGCGGGGGAGGATTTATGATGTTTTTTGTCCCGCCGGAAAAACGAATGGATGTAATTTTTTCATTAAAAAATTTCTCCGGGCAAGTCAGTAACTGTCATTTTACCAAATACGGGATGCAAGGTTGGAAGATTGATTAAATCGAATCGTGTGGAAGAAGTCAGGACCGCGGTTGACCTCTGTTCATGGTTGTTTGAAAAAGCCGAATGTGTTGGGGGGTAAACTGATGACCTACTTAGTCCGAACAACGACAGACAGAGATTTTAAGTTTTTGGGTTTTCGGCTGATGCGTATTCAAATGAATTGTTCCGTGAGAAGCTGAGCCGCTGATATTTTTTCACCGGGTGTCATTCTCCGTTGGCACGTGTTTGGTTTATGTGTGAAGACAGGAGTGAGTCATTTGGTTCAAGTAGAAATCAGAAAGGCCGTTGTTCTGGCTGGCGGGCGTGGCGAAAGACTTCAGTCTGTGGTACCCGATCTTCCTAAACCCATGGCGCCTGTTGGAGGCCGGCCATTCTTGGAATATATTCTCGATAGACTTGTAGATGCTGGGCTGACCGAAGTCA
>JBGSSO010000209.1:0-2989 GCA_041737015.1 Nitrospirales bacterium | reverse complement strand
TTTTTGGATGTTCCCATTTTAGCAGGAGTAGAGAGATGGCTGTCTGTCACCTTCTTTCATGACGTCCTCTCTCTGGTCTTTTCCTAGAGGTAAAAGAAGCCAAGAGGGTCAGAATGTGAGAAAGACGACGCCCCCAATAGGAAGCACCGTCAATGCGACTATTTTGGGGGATATGGCCTTTGGGGTGCTTGATGAATCAAACCCTCTGCCTGTTAGCCTCCATAGACATTAATCAAATGGTTATCAATCAGATGATTCAATAAGTCTGTGCGGGAGATCATGCCCAGTAGCTTGCCATCACGTACGACGGGAATCCGGATAATCTGATGCTTAATCATGTGTTTGACGATTTCCTCCGCTGTTGCGGTTTCTTCAACCGTCACCGGGTTCGGGGTCATGACGTCTTCGGCCTTTAGACCGTGCAAATCTTTCCCATCGACGAGGGCTTTCAACACATCAAATTCGGTGACCATTCCTACCAGATGATTGCCCGGTTCAATGACAGGTACTCCGCTAAACGTGCCGGAATGGATGAGGATCGAGAGGTCACGAGCACTATACTGACGGGTGACCGCGACCATACGAGTTTGCATAAGATCACGGGCCTTAATGTGAAGATTCGGTGTAGCCATGAAACCTCCTGATAGAAATATGCAATGTGGGTAATCCTGCTGTAGGACGATATGGACGTGTATATTAAATCTCACACAGTGGTTCTAGCAAAACATCGTGCAGTTCGAATTCCGGGTTCTTCGAGCTATTCTTCGTGTCATCATCTTCTCTCCGCTCTTTTTGAACGGATCGGATGCGAACGATGACTATACAAAAAGACGAGGCCTGAGGTCTCATGCCGGTGGTTTTTTCCTTTTTCACCCTGACAAAAAAGGAGGGAGGAATTCTGGGCGTAAAACTTTAAACCAATCAAGCCTCATCAGCCACGCTATGTCTGTAAGAGCATTCAATCAATAGGGCCACTCCTATGATTCCTGACGACGTATTCATCGGAATCATGGTTTTGCTGTTTTAAGAGTTGACTGAATCTGGCAGAATAGAAAAGTCCGCACCACCAACCCTCACCCATTGAAAAAAGTGAGGCTACTCCATCAAGATGATGACCAGGTGAGCGAGATATCCGATCTTGTAGGGTGGCGTCCTCCGGAGACTGGGGAAAAACCGTGTCTGTTGTCATTCAGCGATTCGACCCAGGGACCTTGCAAGCAAAGGTGGAAGCCAAAACCGCTTATGCCATGCAGCGAGGTGCCATTCATACGATTCCCACACGTTTCGAGTTGGTGGAACAAGGCGGGGTCAATTTTCTCATTCGAATTGTCTCCAACCTGGGCAGGAAGGTTCAGGCAAACGTCGATCAACGGCAGCACGCCATGGTCGCCAACATGGATCAGGACCCCTTTCTGCCTTACGATCGGGATCTGTTTGTGGCGGACATCTCCGATACCCATGTGTGTTTGTTAAATAAATTTAACGTTCTGGATCATCACATACTCATGGTGACGCGTTCTTTTCAGGAACAAGAATCCTTCCTCACGCTGAGTGATATCGAAGCCGTGTTGCTGTGTTTGACCGAATTCGAAGGCTTGGCCTTTTATAATGCGGGGGAAGCCGCAGGCGCGAGTCAACGACATAAGCATTTGCAAATGGTTCCTCTTCCCTTGACGGCTGAAGTGTCTCACCTTCCCATTGAACCCCTTTTGAATACAGCCAGATTTGGGGGGACGATTGGGTGGGTTCCCGGACTTCCTTTTTCCCATGTTGTGGTCCGGATGGATCCCCAATGGATCGCTTCTCCCTTAACTGGGGCACAAGAGATGCTGAAGCAATATCTCCATATGTTGCAGACCCTCGGCTTGTCGGACGGTGGCCCGGGAGAGGAAACCAGGAGCCCTGGTCCGTACAATTTACTGGTCACACGACAGTGGATGTTATTGGTACCACGGTCCACTGAGTGCTTTGAAGGCATCTCCGTGAATGCCTTGGGGTTTGCCGGAGGCTTTTTGGTGAAGGATGAGTCACAGCTTGATCGATTGAAATCGTGTGGGCCCATGACCGCACTTCAACGAGTGGCCATGTGCTAGGGGAATATTTCCATGTTTCCCTCTTGCACTTCCATGAGTATACTTAAAGCATAGTTCGTGATGATGCGTGTGTCTGTTGTCTCTATTACTCAAATCGAGAGGGAAGAAAACACTATGGATCTTCAGATTGACAGTCGAAATGTGACGATGACCCCACGGTGGAAAACGGAGATTGAAAGTCGGATGGCCGATTTGCAGGCCGGCCATGATGATCTGATCCACGGGCGGGTAACACTCACAAAAAACGCCCATCACAAGAAATCCCAAAACGTGGCAGAAGCCTTGGTGGTCGTCACGATGCCTGGCCGTCATACCATGACGGCGAGAAAAGAGGAAAAGACGTTCGAAGAGGCTATCCGTGCGGCGTTCTTTGCCATGGCCATCGAAGTGAAGAAGTTTCGGGACAAACGGGCCTCCAAAGAAATACGGGTCCCCCCTATTCCGTTACGCGGAGTGATCTCTAAATTGTTTCCCAAGGAAGGGTACGGTTTTCTTCTCCAGGACGGAGGAGGCGAGGTCTATTTTCACAAAAATGCGGTACACGGAATGAAATTTGAGGAACTTGAGGATGGGGTGGAGGTCTCGTTTAATGTGGAAGACGGGGAGAAGGGGCCACAGGCAACCACGGTCAATCCACTTCCCAGCCTTCCAGGAGCCGTCGATAAAGCGGCCTTCTCCTGACGAGGCTTGACCAGGAGAGACAGGGAGTGTTGAAAAATGCCGCCAGCGGCGTTCTCGCCCCTAGGCCGTGCTCACGTACTCCTCCGTACGCTCCGCTCGTCCAAGCAGCTGCGGCTTTGCTGGACGGGCCTTTTTGAACACTCCACTATTTTTCTCTGGTGAGCCTCGGTGACTCAGAAGCGAATGAAACGGCAAAATTTTTACAATATTCAACA
>JBGSSO010000198.1:0-9021 GCA_041737015.1 Nitrospirales bacterium | reverse complement strand
GTCGATCCTCGATGTCCCGGGAAATCTTCAGTCCTTGTTGCAGAATCTCGAGCGCCGAATCCGTTTCTCCCACATTGAGGTGCAGGGTTCCCAATTGGCTGAGCGCCTGGGCCATCAGGCGGGGCTGGGTGTGCTCTTGTGCCGTTTGGACGGCGGTGCGCAGCAATCGTTGAGCCCGTTGGTTTTGTCCCATATCGAGTAGAGCTCTCGATAGATATATGAGCGCTTGAATGTGATTGGGATGATCTCCGGAGTTTTCATAGACCTGGGCGGCTTGAGACCAGGACCGGGCCGCCTGTTCTAGCTGTCCTTGCTGATAATGCCGGCTTCCCTCTTCCATCAAGGTTTGAGGGGATATCTCCCCCACACTGGTATTGGTGAACCATGGTCCACCTGATCCCAGGATGAAGAACCAAACCACAAGACCATAACGAGAAAAGTTGGGAAACCCACAAGTTCGGGACATTGCCGACCCTTTCTCTGAAGTCATTTGTTCATTCAACAGTCCCATTCTAGGAATTCCCATCAATAAGATCAAAGTGAGGGTTTCTAATACAGGGCGATTTTTGAGGGTTCTCGTGGATCTGGAGGAGAACGGGGATTTTTACCATGACCGGCTTTTGTCGCCAGCTTGGCAGGGTGACCCATCTGCGCTTGAAATTATTCTCAAAGTAGACACACAATACACCATGTAGACAGGTGAGGTGCTTGCCTCATTGAGGAGAAAGACCATGTGAGGAAGGTTTTTCATGAAATCTTTTGCAATAGCATTGGGTTCGAAACAATTGTCTCATTGTGGGAAAGAATTGGTTTGTGGAACGAAGCTTGCTTTATATAGCTGTATAAATGAGCGTGAGCAGATCTGAGAATGTCTCACGTGAAAATGTACCGGAAGGACGGTCCGGACGAAGAGAGGAGGACCATAATGAGCCAGATGATGACACGAAGCAGGTGGGTGGCTGTGATAGGTGTGACCCTTGGTCTTAGCGTTCAGGCTGTTGGAGGAGCGGACCTAACAGGCCAGGTAAACCGCCAACATATGAAGGATGCGGCCTCTGTAGCCATTGAACCAGGGAAGGATCACGTGGCGGTTTTTCTGGAGGAGACACTCCCTCCTGTTGATCGCCAGGTTGTTCAAGTATCGGATGACAAGCAGGCGGCTTCATCCGGGAAGGAAGCGTTGTACCAACCTCCACAACGAGGGGCTCCAGGAGGACGGGTCGGTGGGGGCACCAGAGGTCCTTCGGCGGATCTTCCATTAATGTGGGCCTTGGTTCCTGACCACGTGGGATTGTCCGCTGAGGCGCAACCACGATTGGTCTGGTTTCTATCGAAAACGACGACCTACCCTTTGGAATTGACCATCATTGATGAGACGGGGGTGACGCCGATTCTTGAAAAACCGCTTTCCTCTCCGACTGAGCCAGGGATTCACATTATCCGATTAGCAGACTATGACCTGAAGCTGGAAAAAGGAAAAACCTATCAATGGTCTGTGTCTCTGATCTCCGATCCCGATCATCGATCAAGAGATCTGATTGTCGGAGGGATGATCCGGGTGTGTGATGTCCCGGTCTCCCTGAGTGAGAATGTGAGGAACGCCAATCCGGTTGAAGCGACGAGGTTATGGGGGCAAGCCGGGTTTTGGTATGACGCCATAGGCGTGATTTCCACCAACATTCAGTCTCATCCTTCAGATGCCGAGATGCATAATGTGCGAGCGTCGTTGCTTGAAGAGGTGGACTTGGATACGCCGGCGCAGGTGGATCGCCAGCATGGATTATAACTGTGGCTTTTTGGAAGTGGGAATTGGAGGTTCTTATGGGCAAGTCCACGAAGGTCTTGTCTGGGCGGGTATTGACAGGACCAGAGATTTCCCCCAGTCCGTGATGCCCGTGTGTTATTGAGCCTGCGCCTTCTTTCCTCGGGGAGCAGGTTCTCTTTCCCCCTTTCATCGTACCCGCAGTTATGGAACCTGTCCCCGCCAGAACGGCGGGGACAGGTTTTTTTATTCCCGTCCGGTGTCTCCCGCTCGACTTTTGTCTGACAACATTTCACTCATTCCTTGGATCAGACCTCTCACCTCATTTTCGCTCCGAGTTTTCCATATGAAACCCGGCAGGAATGGCGATACCCCGTTTCTCTCATCCGAATTAAGTTTATAACTGTCGGGCCGATACTGACTCCAAAGGAGTGTGGCCAAAACCATATCAACCCTGAGGCGTTTTCTCGATGAGCCATCAAATGGGTCCTCTGTCTTTCACCCTGTCATGTTCCTCTTCCATCTGAATAGATTCCACGGGCTTTTTCTGGCATGGGCTCTGTGCGGGGCGATCTGGTCTGTTCAGGAATCCTTCGCGAATACCCTGGACATTTTTCCTCCCTTTTTGAATTTTCAGGCAGACGCGGAGGAAGAAATTCATGATGCGTTGACTGTCTCAATAGCGCTGCCATCTTTCGGAAATGGTCGGGGTTCGGAGCCGTCGGTCGAAGACCTATACCAGGACCCGGTGTTTGCGGACGTGTACTTTGATGACGTTCGGTCTTCTATCCAGGGTGGTATCGAGGGTTTCCTCCATGAAATGGTGGCGCTTCTTAGACAGGAAGATCGGTGGGGATTACGGATTGAAGGACATTGTGATTCGCGAGGCCCGTCTGCATATAACCTCGCCCGGGCCGACTATCATTTGAGATCCCTTGCCGGGTTCTTGGTGCAATTGGGAATTCCTCCCGGGCGAATTCATCCGATGAATTTTGGTCAAACTCCTTTTTCCTGTCAGACCGGGAGTGAACGGTGTCAGGAAGATAACCTTCGCGCCGAACGAATTTTTTCTATCCTGGCTGTTGACCGTTTTCAAGGGGGATGTCTGGCGCGGCTACGTTTTGTCGCCGGAAAGGATTCGGATCGAGCAACTGGATATTTGAAGCGTTCTCCTTATTTGCAACGTATTCAACTCGCGTCCAGTCAGTTCACGTCTTTCCGCTGAAAGTTTTTTATCCTACCGCTACCTCCCCATTGAGTGAAAAAGCGTGCTGTTTTTCCGAAAAAAAAACGGCTGTCTAGTGAATGCCTCTCTATTCGAAAGGGCTACAAAATATCCAGGACAAATTCCCAATGAACTCCCTGATCCTGAACACCTCCATCGGGAGGATCCTCCACGTGATTCAACTGCTGACCCCAATACAGACTGGCATGTGCCCGATTGAAGAAGGACAGGCGGATTCCCGCGCCAATACTGGCCAGCGTCTGCGGATCGGGCGTATTGCGTTTGGCTTCCCATGAACGCCCCACATCAATGAAGGGAGCCAGAGCCACCGCCACCTTTGGACCAAAAAAGTTTGGAAACATCGGGATTCGTGACTCCACGTTGAACAGAAACGCATTATCCCGCACCAGATAATTTTCCCAGTACCCCCGGACGCTGTACCGGCCGCCGACGGCAAATTGTTCCAGTGCGAATAAGCTGTCGTTGGCAATTTGCAAGGTCAGACCGCCGAGAAATTCGATGCCGAGAGGATCTACGCGTCTGACATATTGGGCCTGGCCTAACCAGACAAAAAATTCCCCGTCCGGATCATCCGAGTTTTGTTTGTTGTTGGTGGCATCCAGTATGTCTAATCCCACACTGAACCGGGATCGAACCGCGAGAACCTGATTGGATTCGCGGTGAATCCATTCCTGCCCGAACCGGAGGGCTGATACGATAGCCTTGCCGTTGTTGGTGGCCCCAGGCTGGAAGGAAAACCCCGTTCCACCAAGGAAACTTTGATTTTCCAGGTGTTCTCCGATGAGGGAAAGGGCAATTTCGTCATTGAGTGTGCGATAGACGGGCTGCCGTAAGGCGATTTTGTATATTTGGGACTTGGTCCTGATGTCCAGTTCATCGAATGGTTTTGTGACGACGTTAAAGTCATTGAACCGGAAATTCAGTTCCAGGGTAGTATCCCGTGCCGTGAGCGGGATGACGTAGTTGGCTTCGATGAGTGGCTGCAACCCCTTAGATTGGCCGTAGGTAAAGCGAAAGGCATCTCCCAACCCGAACGGGTTCTGCACAGCGATATTTCCGAGACCCCGAGACTCGCCCACCGTTGGTGATTGAAAGTTGTTGAATTCCACCCAAGCCTTGAAGGGTGAAGCTTCCTCCACCTGCACATGGAGGACTCCTTCGCCGGGTTTCAGGCCGGGTTTCAGTTCCGTGTTTAACCGTTCCGTGCGCGGGTCTTGAAGAAGGAGCTGGAGTTTTTCTTTCAACGGGTTGATATTGAGCGGTGGTCCGCTGCTCAGGGCAATCCGGTCTTCAAAATAAAACGGTAGAAAATATTTGGTGCCTTCGATTTGGATGTCCGTCAGTTTTCCCTCAACAATCTGAATGGTGACGACTCCGTCTTGCAGGGTCTGATCCGGGATCACCGCTCCGGAATTCACATATCCTTTATTCACATAGAGCAGGGTTAAGGCCCGGCGCAGTTCCTCCAGATCATTGGTGGACAACTCCCGGTTTTCGTATGGGGCTGTGACTTTGGCTAGCTCCTCCGCTGAAAAGACGGTGCTCCCCTCAACTTGAATTTTCCGGACCATAACGCGAATCTGGGGAGGGGCCCCTTTCAATTCAGGAATGGTTTCCACTGGAGGCAGGGTAATATCGGGAGCAGGCTTTGGGGTCAGAGGCTCGGTTTTTTTCTCTAGAGGCGGGGGTTGACCGAATCGTCCGGTGGGATCAAACCCTGGCTGGACCTGTGCGAAGAGTTGATCTTCTTGTCCTACTCCCGGAAAAAATTGTAGGGATAGGAGTAGCAAGACAAGTAGTCCTTTCCCACTGACAGCGATCCGGATAAGTCGTTTGACGGACGAATGGGAGAGGGGTCTTGAACCAAACAACGCATTCCTCGCTGCCATGAATGGCATTTAGTAGAAGAGGTTGTCTGCTGTAAGTGTGTTTTTATACAGGAAGAAGACAATAATTGCTAGGGATTCATCTGATTGTGGATGAAGTCTAGTTATGGTCCCTATCGAGGGTGGCCATCATCGATCGAGGAAGTTCGGATGGGAAAATATAGAGAGAGTGGAAGAGGACATACTTCTCACCCCCGCCTCGTTTAAACAACCGTGTTCGCTTAGTGACTTTCTTTTACAAGGTTTTTATTCCATTCGGGGATTTCAATGATGAGATCTTTTTCACCATTCGGGACGCACTGGCACCCCAGTCTTGATTGAAGGGTGAGCCCGGGAGCTTCATCTAATTGGTCATTTTCGTCATCAGTGGCCTCGTTGCAGGTGTCGAGCCCTTGCTTCACAATGATATGACATGTTGAGCAGGCACAGACTCCGCCGCATGCATGTTCCACATCAATACCATTGCCCAGCGCGATATCTAAAATGCTCCCAGGCAGTCCTGTCTCCCCATAGGGGAACTTCTCTGGGTCAACCTCAATTTCAATAGGCTTTTCTGGTGTGATAAAGGTGAGTTTGAATGGTTTTTTAGCGACTGCGGTTTCACTTTTCTCAATATATGGATTGCTGCCTCCCATTTAATTCTCCTTGCAAATCAATAAGTTAAAAATTAATTTTCGAAAAAAGTTCATGATTGATCATTTTTCGTCCTAACTAATCCGACTAAATGGATCTCCGACCATTTTAGTCTTGACTGACCCGAGAGGTCAATGATATATTAAACCCGATCATATAAGTCGGCATTATGGCCAAATAAAATTTATCAATATTACTACTTAATTATGCTGAAGCTTTCGAAAAAAGCAGATTATGCCCTGATGGCTCTCCAATATATGGCCATGGTCCGATCTGGTGAAACCAGTCCTTTTAATCCTAATAGGGTGGTCAACACCAAGGAAATAGCCGAGGAACATCATATTCCCCTGGAGTTGTTAGCCAAAGTGCTTCAGACCTTGGCCAAATATGACATGGTGGAAAGTCAAAACGGACCCAAGGGAGGTTATCTCCTGGCCCGTGAGCCACGGGAGATTTCCATTGCGCAGGTGCTGGAAGCTATTGAAGGGCCACTGGGGATTGCCGATTGTTACCATGAAAAAGATGAACATGCCTCCTGTGAACAAATAGAGCATTGCAATATCCGGACGCCTCTGTTGCGCGTACAAGAAAGCATTTTTCATTTACTCAGTAGCATGTCTATTGAAGATATGATGGCCGAGCCCCCCTTAATCATTGTGGAATCTCGTAAAACAAAAGGAGTTCAATTATGAAGTTGCCTATATATTTGGATAATCATTCAACGACTCCCTGCGATCCTCGGGTGCTTGAAATGATGCTCCCCTACTTCACCGAGAAATTTGGGAATGCGGCCAGCCGGAATCATAGTTTCGGTTGGGAGGCCGAAGAGGCGGTGGAAGTGGCCAGAAAGCAGATTGCGCATCTCATTCACGCCGATGCCAAAGAACTTATTTTCACCAGTGGGGCAACGGAATCGGATAATCTGGCCTTGCAGGGCGTGGTCGAGATGTACCGGGAGAAGGGAAATCATATCATTACAGGTTCAACGGAACACCGGGCGGTGATTGATACGGCGAAATATCTGGAAAAGAAGGGCATCAAGGTCACCTTCCTCCCGGTTGATAAAGCAGGCATGGTGAGCCCTGATGACGTACGCAATGCCATTACCGACCAGACGATTTTAATTTCGATTATGATGGCCAACAATGAGATCGGTACGATCAATCCCGTGGCGGCCATCGGAAAAGTTGCTAAAGAAAAAGGTGTCCTCTTCCATTGTGACGCGACACAAGGGGTGGGAAAAATTCCTGTGAATGTTCAGGAAATGGGAATTGATCTGATGTCTTTTACCGCCCATAAGATTTATGGTCCCAAGGGCGTGGGGGCTCTTTATGTCCGACGTAAGGCGCCAAGAGTGAGGTTGGAGGCGATGATGTATGGTGGGGGCCATGAGCGGGGTATGCGATCGGGAACCTTACCTGTTCCGCTCATTGTCGGTTTTGGGAAAGCCTGCGAACTATGCGAGCAGGAGATGTCTACGGAGTCTGTTCGTATGGCCAAGATGCGTGATTGCCTTCAAGAAGGCATTATGAAGAGTATGGATGAGGTCTATTTAAACGGGCATCCGACTGAGCGGTTACCGAACAATCTCAATATTAGTTTTGCGTACGTCGAAGGAGAGGCGTTGCTCATGGGGGTCAAAGAAATCGCGCTGTCTTCTGGTTCGGCTTGTACGTCGGCCACGCTTGAGCCGTCTTATGTGTTGCGTGCCTTAGGGGTAGGATCAGATTTGGCCCATTCCTCCATCCGCTTTGGGCTCGGTCGATTTAATACCGATGAGGAGGTGGAATACACCATTGATCGAATGATCAAGGCTGTGAACCACCTTCGAGAGATGTCCCCGCTCTATGAGATGGCCAAGGAAGGGGTGGATTTGAAAAGCGTTCAATGGGCAGCTCATTAATTGATATACTTGAAGATATATTCAAAATGATTTTAAAAAACACCATGTCATACCATACAACCAAGGGAGGGATAGTCCATGGCCTATAGTGAAAAAGTCATTGATCATTACAACAATCCCCGTAATGTGGGAAGTTTTCAAAAAGATGCCGACGATGTCGGAACAGGTGTTGTCGGAGCCCCGGAATGCGGAGATGTGATGAAACTCCAAATTAAAGTCGAAAACGACACTATTGTGGATGCCAAGTTCAAGACGTTTGGGTGTGGGTCGGCCATTGCCAGTTCTAGTTTGGCGACCGAGTGGCTCAAGGGGAAAACCTTAGAAGATGCTCAAAAAATTAAGAATACGGATATTGTCCATGAATTGAACCTCCCACCCGTCAAAATCCATTGTTCAGTGTTGGCGGAAGATGCCATTAAAGCGGCTTTGGGGGATTACCAGAAAAAAGCGGGAGAGAAAAAGCTTAAGCCGGAAGCAGCCACGACCTCATCCTAGTTCAGGGAACTGTTCACGATTTGTTGTAGGGAGAAATGGCGATGGATACAAAAACCACGGAAAGCAATTCAACGGTTGCCATGACCGATGAGGCGTTGAAAGAGGTCAAGCGGTTATTGGACCTTCAGGGAATTACTGAGGGTGGTCTTCGATTGGGAGTGAAAGGTGGCGGCTGTTCGGGGTTGAGCTATACCGTCAACTTCGATGACAAGATCGGGGAGTTTGATGCCGTCACTGAAGTGGATGGCGTAAAAGTGATCGTCGATGCCAAAAGCGCCATTTATCTCCAGGGGATGACCTTGGATTATCAAAAGGACATGGTGAGTGGTGCCTTCAAATTTATCAATCCCAATGCCACCAAGACATGTGGGTGCGGAGAGTCGTTTTCAGCGTAAGCCCAATCTTCTTCAATCACATAGTGACGTAACAACTCGGGCATGGGGCAGTTCACCATGCCCGAGTCGTCAGAGCCAGCAATCATGGAACACCAACATCAAGCTACGACAAAGGCCCGTGAACTTCCAATGGCGCGCAGTATGTGCTGGCACTGCCAATCTGAAGTCACGGGAGAATATCTCTGTGGTCAATGCGTCAAAGTTCAGCCACTTTCAAAAGACTTGGATTATTTTGCCTGCTTTCAACTTCCTCGTCTGTTGAGCATTGATGAACAACAATTGGAGCAGACGTATTATGAATTAAGTCGTACTTTTCATCCGGATTTTTATTCCACAAAAGATGAATCGGAGAAAGCCATTAGTTTAGGAAATTCCGCTTTTCTGAATGCCGGCTATCGAACACTCCAGGATCCCATTCAGCGGGCGGAATATTTAATCCGGTTGGAGGCCGGAGCGGTGAAAGATATTCGATCAAATCCCCCAGCGGATCTGTTTGAAGAAGTTCTTGAGCTGCAAGAGGATTTGGAAACATTCCGACAACTGGCTCCCAAGGGCGCGTCGCCCGACCTTGAGGCCCTTCGGGAAAAGTTACAAGACAAACGAGAGCGTTTGGAGAAACGCCAGGCTGAAATGGAAGAGTCCCTGCAAAGTCAGTTCAAACAATGGGATCAGTTGCAGGCACGCACCCCCATTCCAGGCCA
>JBGSSO010000171.1:0-8708 GCA_041737015.1 Nitrospirales bacterium | reverse complement strand
CTGGCCGCCATCGCCGTGGAGATTATTGCCAACGGGTTAAAAGGTTTGTTCCCGGCTTTGACGGGATGAGACAAAAAGAGTTGGGTGGGTCGGCATGAATTCGCATTGGGCAAAGACCTACTTATAATTCCGCGGCTCTTTCCCTCTGGATTCAACAGGAAATGGATTGTGGATCCCCCCAATCCATAAAAACCGGCGTCGAATGCATCGTTTAGATAAGGTCCAGGGAACGCTAGGTGTACCATGAGCCGACTGCCATACCATTTTCCTGAAGGTATAACTCTCAACTCACCGTTGGCGTGGGTAAACACCCCAACGTGGACAAAACCATAATCACCAATATAATCAGGGCTCCTCTTGAACCACGCATAATTTCTCTTGTGACAAAAAGACACCCCCATTTCTGTCTCACGAGTCAGCCTCTCAATCAGTCCAACACAATCCGAGATGAGGTTACGCACGTAAGAGGAAACTGATGAACGGGACTGGGCCTTTTAATGGTTACGCGATGAACGCTTGACTCTGATTGTTCTGCCCATAGGCCTTGGGCTCATAGATTTTCTTGTTCATCCATGCCAGCCGGAAATGGGTCTTGCTACTGACCATCCTTGACGACCCATACCGCCCCCTCTTCCCATTGATGGGGATTTGCCTTTCTCGGTTGGACTTTGGGAATGAATCCTTTTGCCCTCTCGTTCCCGGTTCCGTTCGTGTTTTTCAATCTGCTCGTTTTCTCGATCCTGTTTTTGCTGTTAAGTGTAGTCCTTTTCCCGTTGTTGAAGGTCATCCTGAACCTGAAATTGGTCACGTCTTTGATCTTGAGACCAAATAAGACCTGCAAAGTCCATCGATTGGTGCGACTAACGAGATGAAGATGAAACCACAAGACATGTTCCTGAGTATCATACAAACACCTCCTCTTAAGAAACAGCAAAGGCGCCATGGCTTTGAGCTCGCGACAATCTACCAGGGACCACTCTATGAAGAAGCCTTTTTTCTTAATATGCTCTTGAACGTGCCAGCTGAGAAGGACTTTGGGGGTGTATCATCTTTGGATGGTTGAACCGATGGCTGTTTCGCCATCAGGTCACCTCCACGTGAGGAATTGAATGTCTGGTGGCCAAGGATCTTTGTAAAATTTCGGAAGGAAATGCAGGTTCCTTTCCGAGAGTTTTGAGTGTATGGACAATGCGTTCGGGTTGTCCCCAATCGCTCCACAGCACTTCTTCGAATTCCATCACTCCCAGATGCTCAGGAATCCGTTGAAGCAATTCACGAGAAAAGTCCAGGACAGGCATGTCTCGATAGATCTCGTGAAGGGTCTCATGTTCGTGCATGGTCCCAATCGTCGTTCCTAACCGTTCAAACCGCTCCATCATAACCGGAAGAGTTTGCCAACCAAGTTTCCAGAGCGTTGTCACTTTTGCCACCATCACCAACGTGTTCCAAAGAGCGCCATTTGCCATGGCCTGATTCCCTTCAATGAGATCTGGTTTTTCAAGAAAGGAACCAGCTAGGCGAATACAAGACCCACTGCTCCAGCCCAGGACTTGGCCCAGGTTGATCCATCCATAGTCCAATTCGGGATGTGAAGGAGAAACGCCAAAAAGGATCAAACGATCATGGAGAAAATGACTTGCGCGAATCCCTCGCCTGACCGTCTCGATAAAACGAGTTTCCGGAAAGACAAAATGATCGGATGGGAAAATGACGACCGTGGCATCAGCGTCCCATGCTCGAACAAAGGTCAGCGGAAGGAACACTCCTGCGGCTGTTCCACAATTATGTGGCTGAACAATAACGTGTCCAGATTCTCTCTCCATGGCGTTATTCAAAAACTCCCGATGGTTCTGACCGATCACCGTAACCTTATGGTCAGGCCCTACCAATCGGTCTGCCCGATCCAGCGTATGTTGGAGCATGGATCGATTTCCAACAAAAGTACAATACTGCTTGGGCCTATGACCGCCCAACCACCGCTCGATAAACGGGCGGGTCCGTTCCCCTTCTCCACCAGCTAAGACAATCGACCACAACGGATTAGCCACGGCTCTCAGCATGTTCTTGATCTCCTTCCTTGGGTCATGAATGCCACAGCAAAATGAGATTCTTCTCCCATTATGAGAGATCCTTTGTAAAACATTACACAGGAGGAGGGAACTAGGACTTTCCCTAGTAAACCAGGAAAAAGTCCCTAGGGCGTACAATAAAAGCCCGATTCACCATGCCGGGCATAACCCCTTACTCTGGCATCCTGTGCGAAAGGAAGGATCTCGCTGAGCCATGGCCTCGTCGACTGAAGAGAAGGGGGGGTCAACTCACACGGCTGTTCATCCCAGATCGCCATAAACTCATTCACGGCCACGTTCCCTGCGGCATCCAAATGAAGCCCGTTGGCAATGGCTTTGAGAACCTCAACCCTTTAACCAATGCCAGGCCTCGTCGGTCTGTTCTGGTGTGAAATATTTGAATTGAGCCATGGGCCAAGGAACAGAAACCTCTGGTCCGCCCTCCAACCATCGTCGGTTTCCCACCACTGCAATTCGTTGATAATCTTGAGCGTTCGGAAGATGATCGGACATCTCCTTCCATAAGGCTTGCCCATTCACGCCCTCGAATTTTGCCATATCGCATAAGAAATTAATCGGCCCAACCTCCTGCATCAGATGTTCCAAGTAGCCATTCAAGAGTTCATACTCTTCGGCTGATAATTTACCCTCAACCCGTATTCCCACAATCCTGCCTTCACTTTCATCTAAAATCCGATACATATCTTTACCTTTCAACGAGACACACATTCATTACCGGCCCTCACGGCTCATTTTCCACGGAGATACCCCGGTTAATGGCTTAACATCCTTTTTTCCACCACGCTCCCCTTGCGCACCCTTTACCATAAAAGCCTTTCACCTACCCCCGCTGGGATTGGCCCGCTACTCTTTCTCTAGCGAGGTTTATGCCAGGGCAAGGCCTTTGTGCAATTCTCTTTTTTCGCAATGGGTTCTGAGAGACAGGACCAGGCATGGCCAAGTCCCTTGGCCAAAAAAGCTACAGGGAATAGTGGGGAACTGTTGAAGATTGCAACAACGAGGCGAGGGAAACCGGGAATTAAACCCATTGGCTATTCCCAATATGTATTATGAGGAACCCGGCAGGGATTGAGTCATTAAAAATTGGATCCCCCTCACGAGTGGCAGGGGTATCCGAGCAGAATCGGCACAATTGATATCGTATATCGACAACTGAGTCCCATCGAAGTCATTTCAAACCGTGTGCCTCGGGAAACCCCTCTGGTCCTCATTTGGGACGGATCTCCGCTGACCTCCGCTCGATAACGGCGCGAAGGATGCCATCATCGAGACTTCGCTCTATGGTTCAATGTCTTCCCATGAATCTTCAGCCATGACTTCTTGCTCTGCGAGGAACCAATCATCGAGGTCCTGGCCATGGTGGCCTCCACGACGCTGGTAAAGCTGATAGGCCCGTTCAGCAACTCGCGGCTGAATATCCTCATTCGCTGATGGAGTCTTGCTCTCTTGCTCCTCCCCCGCCCGAAGAAGTTCGCGATTCTTGCCCCTTGAGGATGTCTTGGCGCGTGGTTGCTTACCCGACATTCCCTTGCCTGGACGAGTGGAGCCAGTCTGTTCTTCCGGTTCCTTGCGGTCACTTGCGGTCAAGACGCGTTTACTACTCATCGAGTCACCTCGAGTGAAGAGAGTGCATGTGTAGAGGAACAGGTTGTCGGGACAAGCTCAGAAGGGAACGCAGGCTCCTTTCCAAGAATATTCAGCGTGTCACGAATACGGTCTGAGTCTTCCCAATCACTCCAAAGAACGTCTTCCAGTTCAATCATCCCCAGGTGTTCCGGAACGCGCTGGAGCAATTCGGAAGATAAATCCAATATGGGCATTTTCTGATATAACTGACGAAGCATGCGACCTTCATGAGTGCTCCCGATGGCTTTTTCTAATCGCTCAAACCGTTCCATGATCACCGGAAGATATTGCCAGCCAAGCTTCCAGATGGTGGAAACTTTCCCCACGATCACCGACGTGTTCCAGAGGGCCCCTTTGGCCATGGCATTGAGGGCTTGGACGTGGTCGAGTTGCTCAATAAAGGAATCGACTTGCCGAACACAGGATCCTCCACTCCACCCCAACACCCCACCCACATTCATCCAGCCATAATCCAATTCAAGATGAGTGGGACGTACACCCAATAACAGGAGGCGATCCTGAAGAATACGACTCCCGCTTATGGCACGCTGAACCATTTCCAGAAAACGATTTTCCGGAAACACAAAATGGTCAGAGGGGAAGATGACCACCGTGGCACTTGGATCCCATGCCCGGACATAGGTGAGAGGGAGAAACGTCTCTGGCGCAGTGCCGCAATAGTTCGGTTCCAGGATGACTTGTCCGCCCCGCTGATCCCCTAAGGCCTCACCTGCATATCCTTGATGGCTTTGGGCCACCACCGTAATTTTTTGATGAGGGGCCCCAAGGCGATCCGCCCGGTCTAAGGTGTGTTGGAGCATCGATCGGTTTCCCACAAATGTACAATACTGCTTGGGTTTGGGATAGCCTAACCATCGTTCAATAAACGGACGCGTTCGTTTCCCCTCCCCTCCAGCGAGAATAATGGACCATACGGCATGGGATTGAGACATAGGACGGGGTTCCTTCCTTTGAACCTGAAAAATGTATGAAAGCCATGAATAGGTCTAAGCGATTCTATATATCGTGAAAGAGAAATGAGGGATACTGGGGATTTTCCTAGGAGACCAAGGAAAGTTCCCTAGGTTTCTGATGTATGTCCAATACAAAATGGCGAGCCTATCCCTCCTCCTTGGTCATCCCCGCCCATCGTGAGCGTGGACCATCTTCGAAGAGGTTCAGAAAAAAGATTCCTGACAAAAAATGACCGGGTTGCCGCTATTATTAGGATGAATGCTCAATCATCACTGCCAAGCCAAACACTCAGACTTTAGGCACTCCATTGAGGCCTTTCAGATTCCTCTGACAAAATCTCCCTAGCGGCTTTCAACCAACTGGCTAAACTCGTGCCACTATGCTCCCCTTCCCACTGGGAAATCTCATGAGCGCGATTGGCGATTTGGATCTCCAGGGGTTCAGATTGGTTACCACGCGTCATCTTCTGGTCCTCACCAACAAAATTGGGCGGACTTTGGGGATCTGCAGGCCCTATCGAAACTGGGGTTATGTTTCCCATGGCTCACTATCCTCCTTGAATTCCGTTGATTCCTCGCACTCCAACTAAGCTTACATCCGATGGCCTGAATCAAGAAGAGCACCGAACGCTCTCTTGCAACCAGATCGGAGCGAATAGGAGACTCATGCCATATTAGCCAAATGGGCATAGGATTCAATTTGTCTCGTTACCTGTTCCTCGTTTTGACGGAAGGACCGATTGCCACACGGACGGCTGAGGCGAGATGGTGTAACGACACCGGTTGCCCAAGAACCTGATCGACGCCAAAGTAAAATGCCCGGGGCATTTCCGTGCTGGTGGAATAACCGGCTAACACAATAATTTTTCCTGCATACCCTTGCGTGCGAAGTTGCCGCAGAACCTCAAGACCACTGGGATTTCGCAAGTACAAATTCACAATAATGAGCTGAGGATTCCCCTCAGTCACTAATGACGGCACTTCGGACCCTTGGAAAGCCAGCATGACAGGATAGCCTTGGGCTCCCAAGAACCGGGTCAATTGTTTGGCAAATTCAGCTTCGTGAGTCACAAGAAGTACCATTTATATCCGTCTTTCTGCAGGCCATGGAATTGGCATTGCTCTCAAGCGATTTCATACTTCAACCGGTTTATGGATGACCTCACCACATTCCCTACAGACAAGGCGTCCCGTTTTCTCGCCTTTCTTATTGACATATTCGTCCACCAAACGTTGATGGGCGCAGACTTCTCTCTTCCCATTTGTAAGGATTCCATTTACATCACCGGCCTTATCGGCATTCATGCGTACCCCCCTTTGAAAAATGCTCAATATCTCTTTTGAAAATCCATCAGCCCTAACCGGATTCCCGCCTTCCATCAAGCCACATGAAAACGGGAGGAGGGCTCTGCCTTAACCTCATGGTTCTGAAAGATCTTACGACAGGCTTGCTGGACAGAAGCGAGATGAAACGGTTTAAGGAAAAATCCTTGAGCACCTTCCTGCAACAGCCGCCGGAGGGATTGTCCCTCCGACGCGCCCGACATCATCAGGACCGGCATCCGATGTCCCAACCATCGTAGTTCATCCAGCATGGTCCGCCCGTCCATGATGGGCATGTGCATATCCAGTAAAATCCCATCCACGCAACGGCGTCCCAACACATCCAGACCCTCCTGCCCATTTTTCGCAATAAGCACCTCATATCCCCATTTCTGAAGTGCCTGATCCAACAGCCGGGCTATGGAAGGATCATCATCCACCACCAACAAACATGGACGGACATCTTGAGCCTGGACCTCTGTTTCGTCACGAGTCACACCCGGGGATGTGGTTTTGAGCGCCTGAAGAACTTTCAGACAGGAAGGGCAATACGTTTGTTTCAGGTCGACCTCAGAAAATGTGAGATGGTGCATCGACAGATACGAATTCAAATCCCACCAGCCATCTGTCCCGGCCGGTCCATCCGATGGATCATGCACGCGTTCACACCAGTCACACGAAAACACGAATTGAGGGGAAGACGAAGATAACGGGAGACAATGCCGTAACACATCGCCACGGGAAATGACTCCGACAAGATTCCGATCACAAACCACAGGCATCCTCAGCACTTGCCGTTGAACCATCACCTTCATCACCCTATCAAGCGAATCCTGCTCAGATACATACACCGGGCTACCCATGGTGTCTTCGACCCTGATTTCATCAAGGGAATTCACGCGTGAACAGGCTTGTAGCAGACGGAGTTCGGTCACGACCCCCAGAATATTTCCGGTGGAATTGACCACCGGCCATCCGCTGTATTGACCGGAGAGAAATTGCAAAACCAGACCTTTCTCAAAGAGACCGGGTCGAAGAGGGACCGCTGCGGAGTTCATCAGATCTTTCGCGAAGAGGGAAGATGAAGAAAGGTGGTTCATCAGAGAGCCTCTCTATTTTAAATCGGTTCCAACCCTGAAACCATCAGACGAAGGGGGATGTTGCCGCTAAACTGAGCATGCAAAATACCAATCGGAGTAAAAAAAAAGAACTAGGGAAACCCCTAGTCCTTTCTGGAAAAAATCCTAGGATGAAGCAGGGTGAGATGATCGGAATCGGCTATTTCACAACCAGGCCGTGAGCAACCGCAAACTTGGTCAACTCCGGGATCGTGTGCATGCCTAAGGTTTCCATGATTTTGGATCGATGGAATTCAATCGTTTTAATCGAAATATTGAGAAGAGTGGCCATCGCCTTGGTGGAACGGCCTTCGGCGATCAACTGGAGGACTTCCCGTTGACGGGGAGTGAGCTGGGTCAACGATGGTATCAACATTTCCTGTGGATTCTGAGGCGAAATATCCCCTCTCAGAACTAGTGGGGTGACATATTTATGGCCTGCCAACACCGATTGCACAGCCCGCTTAAGTTCTGATCCGGCAGATCGCTTTAAGAGATAACCGGAAGCTCCAGCCTCGAACGCCGCGGTAATATAGGAAGAATCCGCATGCATCGTCAGGAAAATGATTTTACAGTGAGGAATAAGTTTTTGAAGATGGCGAGCGGATTCCAGACCGTTTAGACTCGGCATGGAAATATCCATCACCACCACATCCGGGTTCAGGTGTGAAACGATATCAAGCAGCGCTCGTCCATCTTCCACCTTTCCCACGACCTCAGCGAACTCCTCCACAAGCTTTGCCACCCCTTCCAGGACCATGGGATGGTCATCCGCCAACACAATACGGGGAAGTTTCCTTGAGGATTTCCCCGCACATGAACTTGGATAAGAAGGATGTGAGAAAGGCTCCGGCATCTTGACCCTTCAGAAAATGGATACCCTTACGGATGACGTAATTTATACAAGCGCGGACAAATCACCATTAGGGAAATCCCTAGTTCTCGACAGAAACCTCCCTGGTCAATAAAATTCGCAAATCCTTTATTCTGGAGACACGAGACCATGGGTAATGGCATACCTCGTTAATTCCGCTGTGCTTTGACAATTCAACTCCCGGACAATCCTGGCTCGATGAAACTCAATGGTTTTGGGAGACACATGGAGCATCGCTGCCATCTCTTTGGTATTGTGGCCTTCAGCGATGAGTTGCAGCACTTCCCGCTGCCGAGGTGTTAGAAAGTTCGCCTCCGCCTGAGATGCCGGCATTTCCGGAGTGAAGGTACCCAGAAAATCTTTGGCAATGGCCGGAGTCACATAAAACTGCCCTTTCATAACCGCATGGATCGCTAGCATCAACTCGGAAGCCGCAGACCCTTTCAAGAGAAATCCGGAGGCCCCGATTTGAAAGGCTTCCTTCGCATAGAGCGGATCCGCATGCATGGTCAGAAAAATCAGCTTGATCGATGGAAGCAATTTCTTCAGTTGACGGCCCGCATCCAGGCCATTCAATTTTGGCATGGAAATATCTAAGACAATGACATCCGGTTCCAACTGCTGAGCCGCCTGAATGAGGGCCCGCCCATCCTCCACTGTTCCGACGAGATCGCAGTCCTCCATGACCAATTTAGCCAGGCCT
>JBGSSO010000149.1:0-6670 GCA_041737015.1 Nitrospirales bacterium | reverse complement strand
ACGCCACCCCGAACTCTTTGAATATGAAGAGGCGGAAGAACCGGAGGATCTGGTCATTGCCCTGTCCGCAGCCATCGCCGCATTTGAAGGATTATAACAACCGTCATGATAAAGTTGTGATCCGTTCCACATGTGAAAGGTCTCCTTATGTCACGAAAAACAGCACACTCTGATAAAAGCAGGAAACCCAGTCGTCCCGTCCCTACCCGGACGAAATTGGATGCCGCCCCCGCTCTGGATATCGAAGCGTCTCCGAAGCGCCAGGTCTTTTTAACCGATGTGGCTCTACGAGATGGACACCAATCTCTTTTGGCGACCCGCATGCGCACAGAAGATCTTCTATCCGTGGCATCGGAATTAGACGAAGTCGGATTTTGGTCATTAGAAGTGTGGGGCGGTGCCACCTTCGATTCGTGTCTCCGGTTTCTAAAAGAAGATCCCTGGGAGCGCCTACGAGCCTTCCGGGAGGCCATGCCGAAAACCCGTCTTCAAATGCTCTTGCGTGGTCAAAACCTTGTGGGATATCGACACTATGCTGACGACGTCCTTGAAAAATTCATTGAATTATCCGCTCAAAACGGGATTGATGTCTTTAGGATCTTTGATGCGCTGAATGACATCAGAAATATCCGGCCAGCCATGGAAGTGGTGAAAGCCTGTGGCAAGCATATCGAAGCGACCATTTGTTATACCGTCAGTCCAGTCCACAGTCTGAATCATTTTGTAGAACAAGCCAAACAACTCGAAGATCTTGGGGCAGACACCATTTGCATCAAAGATATGGCCGGACTCCTTCCTCCCTTTGAGGCCTATGAACTGATTTCACGATTAAAGGCCACGGTTCGAGTCCCGATTCACCTGCACACACATTACACCTCCGGCATGGCTTCCATGTCTGCCCTCATGGCTATTATGGGCGGGTTGGATATTTTGGATACCGCGTTATCTCCCCTTTCCGGCGGCACCTCCCACCCTCCCACCGAATCGTTTATTGCCGCCCTGCGCAACACGCCATATGACACGAAACTGAATCTTGAGCAAATTGCTCCGGCTGCAGATAAATTACGCAAGGCGCGAAAACGTTATCGCCAATTTGAAAGCGATTTTACCGGTGTCGACACTGACATTCTTCTCTCCCAAGTGCCTGGTGGAATGCTATCGAATTTAGCGGCCCAATTGGCCGAGCAAAATGCGTTGGGCAAAATCAAAGAAGTGCTGGAAGAAATCCCACGCGTGCGAAAAGACATGGGGTATCCCCCTCTTGTTACCCCCACCAGCCAAATTGTCGGAACTCAAGCGACGCTGAATATTTTAACCGGCGAGCGCTATAAAGTGATTACAAATGAAACCAAAAATTATTTTCAGGGGTTGTATGGGAAACCACCTGGCACCCTCAACTCCAAGATTCGGCAAAAAGCCTTGGAAGGGGACATCCCCGTGTCCGGTCGTCCCGCTGATAACCTTGACCCTGAACTGGACGATGCCAAGCAGGAACTCGTCGGGCGAGAGATGGCTGAAGAGGACATTGTCTCCTATGCACTCCTCCCATCCGTGGCTTTACAATTTTTTGATGAACGGGAGCGAGGAGAACTCAAACCCGAACCCCTTCATGCCTCCTCGGAAAGTGGACCGGCTGTGGCTCACGATCTTCATTTGGCCCCGGTAGAATTTAACGTCACGGTTCACGGCGAAGCCTACCATATTCGCGTGTCGGGATCCGGACAGACGGTTGACGGCGTGAAACCCTATTATATTAAGGTGAATGACAAACTTGAAGAAGTGTATCTTGAACCGATTCAAGAAGTCTTAGCCGGCTCACCTGACCCTCCACCATCCCACGCATCAAAGACGGAAAAACGTCCCAAGCCATCACAACCTGGGGACGTGACCACACCCATGCCTGGCCGGGTGGTCAAGGTCCTGGTGACCGAAGGTTCAACTGTCAACGTGGGGGATTCCTTGCTGGTGGTGGAAGCCATGAAAATGGAAAATCGAGTCCAATCGCCTATTGCCGGGTCCGTCATCACCATCTACGTGAAAGAAGGAGATGAAGTGAATCCTGATGAAACGCTGATTCATCTGGAATAATAATGCGGGGCTGTTCTCACTTTCGATCATTGCTTTTTTTCATGGTCGTGCTTGGATGCTTGACGATCTTGGGTTGTTCCTCTCTCAGGGCACTTCCTTCCGGAATCGAACTGATCCAACGTGTGACCTATCAAATCGCCAGAGTCAACACCCATCGCATTGCCTATCTTGACGTCGGGCAAGGTCCACCGCTTATCCTTATCCATGGATTTGGCGGGTCGATGTGGCAATGGGAACACCAATATTCTGTTCTGGCCCATACTCACCGGGTCATCATCCTAGATTTACTCGGTTCTGGGCTCTCAGACAAACCGGAAGTTGCGTACACGCCAAAATACCTCGTGGAGTTTTTCCGGGAATTCATGGATGCTCTCAATATTCCACGAGCCACCTTAGTCGGGAATTCCATGGGAGCCGGGTTGGCTATGGCCATGGCCCTTGACTATCCGGAACGTGTGGAACGACTTGTGCTCATCTCAGGATTTCCTGCCCACGTTGAAAACAGTATCGCGTCCCCGCATTACCAACGCTTTCTCTATCACCGCCCTCCCCTCTGGCTCGCAAAATTGGGAAATTGGATGGCAGGGAAAAGGACCACGGAACATATTCTCAAAGAAATCATTTATAATTCAGCACTCATCTCCCCTACCATCATTGACCGTTCATTTCACAATCGCCAACGGGGCGACTTTCTTGCCCCCCTCTATTCATTAATGGACAATATCAAGACATGGGAGGGACAATATGGAAAGAGGCTTCAGAAGATTTCTCATCAGGTCCTGCTTCTGTGGGGGGAGCATGATCGGGTGTTTCCGCTCGAAGTGGGTGAACGGGTAAAAGAGCAGTTACCGCATGTCGAATGGCATGTCATCCCGGAAGCCGGGCACCTTGCACAATGGGAAGCACCCACTATCGTGAATCAATTCATCCTCTCATTTTTAGAACGAAATTCCTGAAGGGAATATTATTCAACCGGCTAAGCAACCCACGATTAAGAGAGAGGGGCATTCTTGACACCACACGGTACCCCAAACTCGAATCATCGATCTGGATAGAAGGAGCATCATGATGCCAAAAATTTCGATTATTTCGTTACTTCTTATCTTGACGGCTTCTTCATTGCCGAGTTGTTCGACCCTTAATGGTCAATCAGAACACGAGTTTTCGTACAAAAACATTCCAATTGACAAAGAAACCGCCAGAACAGGCGAAGGTGCGACCATTCTATTCCGAGGCACACCGTTGCCGCTGAGTGGCATTGAAGTGAAAGCCGGAGAGACTCTTCATGCCGTCCCATTGGCAAAAAGCGATTTATCACTCGTGAACATTCATGAATCCCAAGGGAAAGTCCGCATCATCAATATTGTGCCTTCCCTGGACACGAAAGTTTGCGAACAACAAACGCATTATCTTAGTGAAAAGAATCAGGGACTTGATCAACAGGTACAACTGATAACCATTAGTATCGATACCCCTTTCGCTCAAGAACGATTTGCGAAAGAAGCGGGAATTACCAATGTTGAATTTCTGTCCGATTTTCGAGGTGGAGAGTTTGGCTCTTCCCATGGATTACTGTTGGAGGGGCCCCATGTCCTGGCTCGAGCCGTCATGGTTGTCGATGCGAATAATGTAATCCGCTATCTCCAGGTCACTCCTGATCTCGGCCATATGCCGGATATGGATAGAGCGTTTCAAGTGGCTCGCTCCGTTCTACAAAACTAGTGGCACCACACACGTCGATAAAAATTCACCACTAAGTCTCATGACGTTCTCAGAACAATTACGAAATCGTGCAGCGCCTATTTGGGCAGCCCAGTTAAAGCATCCCTTCGTCGTTGCTTTGGGCAAAGGCACATTGCCAGCAAAAAAGTTTCAATATTACATCTTACAAGATGCAAGGTATTTAGAAGAATTGGCCAGAGTCTTTGCTCTAGGGTCGGCCAAAGCGACGGATGGAGATATGGCCCTTCGCTTTGTAAAACTTGTTGAAGACACGATTACCGTCGAACGAGGGCTTCATGAATCGTATGGAAAGCAATGGGCACTTTCCCCCAAGGACATGCGATCCACCCCCCTTGCCCCAACGAATTATGCCTATTGTCGGCATATGAGAAGCGTGGCCCAAACCGGGACACTCGGGGAAATTACTGTGGTGGCCCTCCCCTGTGCATGGGTCTATTGTGAAGTCGGACACCATCTTTTGGAAAAGGCAACACCCAAACCCTCACATCCGTATTATGAATGGTTACAACTTTATGGGTCACCCGAATTTGCGGAAGTCACCCGATGGATGCGCGAAGTCGTCGATCGATGCGCCAAGACCGCAGGCAGGGCAGAAAAAGCCAGGATGGAGGAAGCCTTTCTCATCAGTTCGCAATACGAATGGATGTTTTGGGATATGGCCTGGCGGGAAGAAAAATGGCCCATATAGCCAATGGGGGTTGTTTATCTTTAAACAACTTGACTTGGGCAGGATTCACCGATTAAGAAACTCTGCCTATTCTTTCACCCAACACCTCTCTTCAGAACTCAACCACATGGGAAAAAACCAAAATCCCTTACTTTACATTCTTGCGTTATTCAATTTATGTGCAGGGCTCCAATTTCCTGATCAGGTCAGTGGACAACCTACCATGGCCAAAGGAATCCAACCCCTTATCCAACTGGAAGGCCAGTCCTTGCACCAATTGATCCCTAGGAATATCCGTCCCCTCCTGCTTCCAGAAGAACAGGAAGAATTTCTTCAGGAACTTGAAGGCTATCCACCGGATTGGCCCACCTTACAGAGTCCGGATCACACTGACCAAAGCGAGCGCCTGTTCCAACTGAATCGCGCACGAGACGAGGCCCGCCTCATTCACAGGAACATCCTTCAACAACCCATTGCCTTCTTATGGTCAGGCCTTCTCCGGCAATATCTGCCGGAATACCAGGGATTTTCGGTGGCGCTAGGCCCGGAGCTCACATCCACATCATGGGGTATTGTTCGCTTTAAGCCCATGGGATTGCCGGATTACCTGGTGGCCATCCCCTCTCTTGAATCGACCAAACAATTTCGCCTTCAACAACAAAATGGTGAGCAAATTACCATCGGTGTCCTTTTTTTTGGTACTCTAGTTGCCGATGAATCACTCATCTATAGTTTTTCCCATGATCAGAAAGAGGAGGGGATGATTTTGCCCGTCGTGCAAATCGAAGACGTCAGGTATTTTCTCAACCCCCCGATTCGACCATCATCCAATTAACTCTCCGTTAAAAAAGGACGTGTCAGATTTCTCCAACTCAAACCATACCTAAACCATTTGTGCTATTGAAGTATTGGGGGCCAGTTGTCCTCTATGCTCTCGCTATTGTGTATCTCTCCTCCCAATCCAATCCTGCCCAACAACTCCACCTCCCTTCCTTTATTTTCAATATTAATGATAAATTTTTACATGCGTGCGAATATGGCGTACTCGGAATTTTGCTCTATCGAGCATTCAAATATACAACCCCGACCGCTGGGAATATGGGCCTCGCGATCATTTGCGTCATCGCATTCGGGATTTCCGATGAATTCCATCAATGGTTTGTCCCCCAGCGTCAGGCTGATATTTGGGATCTAGTTGCCGATACATTTGGCGCCGCCTTTCTCATTTTTGGATGGGTGCTCATTACAGAGAAAGGACGAAGACGGCTGACTATCCTCAAGTAACACTCACTCAACACCATGGCACGGTTGTCACTAAACTGATGCTGCCCCCAACACGCAGACAGCATAACTCAATGAGGAAATTTTTCAAGGAATTCCCACAAGGCCGGATGGCCTCTCTCGGGAACCAGGATGGGGTCACCTACCTTTTCGTCATGATGCTGGTTGTCGTCATGTCCATTGCAACGTTGGAAGTCACTCAACAATGGTCGGTCATTATGCAACGGGATCGAGAGGCTGAGCTACAATTTCGTGGCACCAGTATTGCGAAAGCCATTGAGCGATTTGTGTCGGACTGGGAAATTCAAAAGGCCACCCGACCCAACCAATGGCCGCGAACGCTTGAAGAATTAACGAAGAAGTCACCGAAACGGTACCTCCGGAAGGCCTACGCTGATCCCATGACCGGGAACAAGTTTGCGCTTATAAAAATAGGCTCGGATATACACGGAGTCAGAAGTACCAGTACCGAGACCCCATACAATCAAGATGTCTTCAAGGGTGCCAAGACGTACCAAGCCATCCGTTTCGAAGCCAAGGGAAGCACCAACTGTCAGATCAATCCGCTCAATCCTAATGCGCCAACCAACTGTGCCCCTGCGGCAAACACACTCCCTTCTGGGGAACCTTCCCTAGGGAATACTCCTTCGACCAATTCCCCGGTTCAAGCTCCAACAACAGAAGCCCCAACAGAGGAAGTTCCAAGTTTTCCGTAATCCCTAACCCGTTCGGGCCAGCAGGTACCGGGCTTAATATTGACGAAGGGATATCCGATACAGAAACTAGAATAGCTTAAAGAAACGAGCAGGTATCTCTAGCCCGAATTTGACAGATATGCTAGGGTAAAGATGATTTTTGAGATCTTCGTCTTACCCCCCGTCATTCTCATTA
>JBGSSO010000116.1:0-5724 GCA_041737015.1 Nitrospirales bacterium | reverse complement strand
GGTGCGAGGGTGTTACGCAAGGCCTTTAGCGCCGCGCTAAAGTCGGGCAGGGGCTGGGAGGTCTGGCCCAGGTTGTCCTTAACCTCGAAACAGGCTTGCGCTTCGTCGGCGACTTTGCCCAGGTAGTGCGAGACTAGTTGCAGGTAGCGGTCGGTTTCATTCCGGTAGAGCCAGACGATGGCTTGCAGGTTTTGCTGCTGCTCGGGAGAGAAATCGTAGATTTTGCGTGTGACCTTGCGGTAGACGTTGCGCGCATCAATCATCAGCACCTTGTCTTTGTGGGCCTTGGGTTTGTTGCGATTCAAAAACCACAGTTCGCAGGGCACGGTGCGGGTGTAGAAGAAGTTGGAGCGGATAGCGATCATGGCATCCACGTCGCCGGTTTCCACGAGCTTCTGTCGCACCTTGGCCTCACCGCCTCCGGCGCTGGAGGCTTGAGAGGACATGACGAAGCCGGCGCGGCCCTTGTCGCCCAGGTAGCTGTAGAAGTAGCTGATCCAGATGTAGTTGCCGTTGCTGACCTTGCCTCCCTTGTTGACGCCGGGCAGGCCGAAGGGTAGGCGCGGGTCGGATTTGACCTTGTCGGCGTCGATCTCATCGACGTTGAAGGGTGGATTGGCCATGACGTAGTCGGCCTTGCCGACCAGTTCGTGCGGGTCTTCGTAGTAGGTGATGGCCTTCTGGATGTCGCCTTCCAGGCCGTGCACGGCCAGATTCATCTTGGCCAGGCGGATGGTGGTGGCGTTTTTCTCCAGCCCGCGGAAGGTGAGCTTTTCCGTGGGGCTGTCGCCGTGCTCTTCGACGATGCGGGCACTCTGCACGAACATGCCGCCGGAGCCGCAGGCCGGGTCCAGCACGGTGCCACGTTCGGGGTCGAGCACATGGGCGATGAGGGAGACCAGCGACACTGGGGTAAAGAATTCCCCGGCATCATGGGCCTTCTGGTCGGCAAACTGGGTGAGGAAGTATTCGTAGATGCGGCCAAAGACATCGCCTTTGACCGTTTTCAGCTCTTCGGGGTTGAGGGTGCGAATCAACTGTCCGAGCACCTGGTTGTCCAGCTGCTGGTATTCGCCCTTGGGCAGGATGCCCTGCAGGTTTTTGTAATCTTTTTCAATGGACTCCATCGCCTCGATGATGGCTTTTGCACGATCATCCTTGTCGGGCAACGACACGAGATAGTCGAACTGCGCCTGCGGGCGCAGATAAATAGCGCTCTGCTGGGAGAAGTCCTCCTTGGTCAGCGCCCGCGTCTTGCCGCCGCGACTGGGAAGCGTCGGCTCGATCTTCGCCTTTACCGTGAGATAGCGGCTGTAGGCGTGGCGGAGGAACACCAGGCCCATCACCGGCAGGAAGTATTCATTGCTGGCGTAGTTGGAGTTGGCGCGCAGGTTGTCGGCGGCGCTCCAGAGCCGTGTTTCAATGGCTTCGATGTGTTCGAGTTGGGACATGTCGGAATTGATTTTCGTTAGTTTCCGGTTATCTCAGTTGCCACGCAGCTCTTGCGGCAGCTCTAGCCCACGACCTGGAGTATCCTGCTATCGGATCCGCACCCGCAATTTTTCGGAACGTGTTCCTGCTACCTATCCACGAACTGTTCGTGGGGTGCCCACGATGTATCCTTATGAAATGCTTGGGGAACTATAGCATTTACCTCTTATGGTTCCACCAAAAAAATCTCGATCTTGACATCCAAAAGGCTGGGTGGGTGGGGCTTATTTTGTTCACTGAATTGCTTTGTTCACGTTTCGTGAACATGGGGATGGGACCAAAAAAAATGGCCTCTGGATCGTGAAATCCAGAGGCCGATTGGTGGAGGTGAGGGGAATTGAACCCCTGTCCGAGAACATTCAGCGCAACAGCCCTACGTGTGTAGCCGATGATTTTGTTTTTCGCAGTTGCCCACGCCCACCGACCGGCTTAGAGCGCCCGCTAGCCCAGAATTTTCTCGTCCGCCGCCGCTGAGCACCAGCTTTGGACCAGCCTGCAGTGTGACGCCCCTTCCCCCCCCGCAGACAAAGAGAGGAGGGACGTCGCGGTCAATTAAGCCGCGAGAGCCAAATTATCGTTGGCAATTAAGTTTTTCCCGAAGGTTTTACGAGACTCCGAGAGCTCGACACGCTCTGTTGACCTCTTGATTCCCGTCGAAGCCAGTCACCCCCTTGTATTAAAGTTCAACATTTTCTCCCTGACAATCAGAGAGTTCCCTTATTATACACTGATTCTCCCTTTAAATTCACAAACTTTATCTTTGGGAGGATTGTTCTTTCTCTACACAAGATAGCCACTAATGAAGAAAGATCAAGCGACTGTGCGCCAAGGGGACAAGACCTTCAACTCCGTCATCATTTTTTCCGCTGAAACCCTGGAGCCCTTTGAAGTCTGAGGCACTCTCAATCTCCGTTCATTCCAGGTAAGTTTTTTAAGGTGTTCTGGGATCCTTCATTTGGGATAATCTACTTCGGTTGTGATTTTTCTCGTACCCCCTGGTACTAAGTGGAGAATGATTTTTAGGGATGGGTGATGCAATTCAATGTAAAGAGCAGAGAAGAGGAAGGAGCAGAGGCCTATGGCGTGGACGTTGTTGGTGGTGGCAGGAATTTTTGAGATCATCTGGGCCACGGGATTGAAATATACGGATGGGTTTACCCGTTTATGGCCGAGTGTTGGCACCGTGGTGGCCATGGCCGTCAGTATGATTTGCTTGTCGTTAGCTTTTCGAGTGATCCCGATGGGAACCGCTTACACGGTGTGGACGGGTATTGGTGCAGTGGGCACGGTTCTCTTGGGTATTCTGTTATTTGATGAGCCGAAAAATGCGGTCAGATTATTCTGTATTACCCTCATTATTGTGGGCATTGCGGGGTTAAAGTTGTCAGATCCATCTTGATCGAACAAGGGTTTGTGTATTTTCTTTCTCGTTGCCCTGTGATTTCAGAAAGAGAGGAAGGCTGGAAACGTAAGGTGCGGGACTGGGGAGTGCTTAAATGGAGTACTGGAAGTCGGCACGGCCGCTCGGGGGTTCAGCCAGAATCCCCCTGGATTTGAGCAACTCAATGATTTGGTGGGTGCAGTCGTCAAAATTTTCCGGCCCTGCAAAAATGAGATCGGTATCCGGCTGAGGCCCGAGTAAATCTTTAGCCATATGAATGGTGATAACCGGGATCGGGTTCACCAATGTTTGTAAAGTTTGTACAATGTGCTTGGTCGGTTCATGGAGTGCATTGGTTGTAGAAATAACCAGGGAGCCTGTATCGGTCAGCAACCGCACGACTTCGCCAAACCGTCGAATGATTTCATCTGGTTTCGTGTCGACCAGATCAGCATCAAGTCCCCGTTGCAGATTTTCCGGCGCGAGAAGATAGGCATGGCGGCCCTCTGCGACGAGCACGGTTTCCAGTTTTCGGGCCAGAAATCCTTTGGCGGTGGCATCGGGACCGGTGAGTAAGACCACAGCCGCTCGATGTCCATAGTGTTGGGCCCGGTCTTCTGCTCCCACATCTCCCTTGACCCATGCGGAATCCCGTTCTCGTGCCTCCGTTCGAAAATCTTCCTGGTCGTCCTGGACCAGTTCCGTGATGATTCCCCCTCCTGCCACATCGTACTCATCCACCAATACGAAGCGGCCGGTTGTCTCGAACTGCGCATAGAGATCAAATGCGATGGGAGATTTGGTCCGAAGCGTGATATCGGCCACTTCATTCCGTTTGACGGTGGTTTGGGTCTGTCGATCGTCTAAATTGGTGGCGTCCACAATGCGATGAATCGTTGCCACTTCGCAGGGAACTTCCCTGGTGGCCAGTCGTAAGACATACGGCCGGCGAGTTTCTAAGGGACGCCCTCCTAACCAGAACAGGTTGGCACGAATGCGGGTGGAGACCAACGGTCTAGCATCATCGTGCGTCGCAATTTGCCCTCGTTCCACAAAAATTTGTTCGTCCAGGGTAATGCCAACGGATTGGCCGGCTTCGGCTTGAGTTGGCGTGGGATCGAGATTGAAGGCTTCGATGGTTTGGATGTTGGCCGATTTGTTGGAAGGGGAAAAAACTAGCCGATCACCAATCTTGAGTTTTCCTGCCGTGATCCGGCCAACTAAAATCCTGCGGGCGTCGAACTTATAGACATCCTGGATAGGAAGACGGAGGGTTTGTTCTGCACGCTTGGATTCCAGATGGAAATGCGCCAAGGAATCCAACACCGATGGTCCGGTGTACCACGGGGTTTCCTGGCTCGATTTGATGATGTTGATGCCCTGTTTGGCGCTCGCGGGGATGACGTATTGGGGAATCACGTTCAATTGGGTGAGAAATTCCCGGTATTCTTTTTCGATGGCTTGGAAGGTGTCTTCCCGATAATTGACCAGGTCCATTTTATTGACCACCACGGTCACCTGTTTGACTCCTAACATGGAGAGCAACAGCCCATGGCGTTTTGATTGGTCGCGCACGCCTTCCAGGGCATCAATGACCAAGAGCGCAGCTTCGGCACGAGCGGCACCTGACACCATGTTTTTCAAGAATTCCTTATGTCCTGGTGCGTCAATGATGATGTATTGTCGCCCTCCCCAGGAGAAAAAGGTTCGGGCCGTGTCGATAGTGATCCCCTGTTGTTGCTCTTCTAAAAACGCATCAAAAAGAAAGGCATATTCGAATTCTTTGCCTTGTTGCTTGCAAATGGCCTGAATTTTTTCGATCTTGCCTGTTGGTAACGTTCCGGTGTCGGCATACAGACGACCCAATAGCGTGGATTTGCCGTGGTCGACGTGACCCACAATCACGATATTCATTCTCTCCCGGATGGAATTGTCCTGTGGGGTGTCGTTAGGTTTGGATATGGCTGGTGTAACTGTCATATTCACATGTATCCATCTTTGCGTAATTGTTCCATTCCTCGTCCTTCGTCTTGTGCGCGTCCTGCCCGCTCCGCCACCTTGGTGTTGCGTAATTCAATGATGACCTCATCCACATTTTTCGAGGTGGAATCAATTGGTGTCGTACATGGGGCGCACCCCAGGCTCCGATAGCGCTTTCCTGTTCCCTGATCCAAGTAGAGATGGTCCAGAAAGGGAATATTTTCAAGTTTGATGTATTCCCAAATATTGATCTCTGTCCAATCCAACAGGGGATGAATCCGAATGTGGGTGCCCGGAGGAAAGGAAAGTTTATATTGATCCCAGAGTTCAGGGGGCTGGTCGCGAAAATCCCATTCATTGTTTTTGTCTCGCGGGGAGAAATACCGCTCCTTCGCCCTGGTACTATCTTCGTCCGATCGCACACCCAAAATGACCCCGGTGTAGCCCTTCTCTTCCAGTAATTGTTTCAATCCCTGTGTTTTTAAGGCGGTGCAACATTCCACTCGTCCCTTCGTGTGGTTCATCCCTTCGGCCAGGGCTTTTTTGTTTTGGCCCACGATCAGATTTAATCGCCATTCCCGTGCGAGGCGATCCCGGTATTCAATCATTTCAGGAATTTTGAAGCTGGTGTCGACATGGAGTAAGGGGAAGGGGACATGGCCAAAAAACGCTTTTCTGGCCAGCCACAATAACACCGTTGAATCCTTGCCCATGGACCACAGCATGGCCAGGTTATCAAAGTTTTTGTACGCCTCACGCAGGATATAGACGCTTTGATCTTCTAACTGGCGGATATGGTTCATGCTGGCATCACCGCCGGTGCAGGTGGGACGACAAATTTTGACTGTGGGGGGCGTCCTTGGACCAAGGCG
>JBGSSO010000090.1:0-16520 GCA_041737015.1 Nitrospirales bacterium | reverse complement strand
ATTATGGCTATGGGCCAGGATATTGGGGTAATGGGCCGCCCGCCTTAGGTTTTAATTTCCGGTTTGGCTGTGGCCATCACCATCATCACCATTAATCATCCAAATCTTTAGCCTGTTTTTGACATCTCCTGGTACCACCGGGGGGAGGGATTTCTTGCCGTCGGTGAGGACTGTCTTTCTGCCTGTGTGCTTTCATGGAATCCGTTTCAATCCGGATCGCGATGTACAGTCTCCGGTGAAAATGCCTGGGTACACACCGCGATATACTCCGCCCCCTCAGGGCCAGGAGTGCTGTATCGCACCCATTCATTGCGATAGGCGATGACGGCCTGACCTGCATTCACCTCAAGCACCCCTTCTTTCGTTTCCACCCGTAATTGCCCGGAAAGGACCAGAGTATATTCATCGAATTCAGGCGTCTGCCCGGGCTCTTCCCAGCCGGAAGGACTTTGCATGCGCGCAATGCTGATCTGGTCTGTGCCGCAATTCACCCGTCCGATAAATTCGTCGATGAGTTTGGGTTTATTTCCTGCAGGTTTAATTCTTGTGGGTTGCTCGATCAGTTTAGCCATACTGTCTCATTGACCTCCTTCTCGTGTATTGAAGTGCGCATCGACTGGTTACTTCCTCTCGCCAATTTTTATGCTAAGCCTACTGGCCTGACATCGTTCTCATCTTTGTTGCACGCCTGGTTCATTGATCCTCTTTAGTATTGTCATTGCCATTAAATTTGCCCTATGACCACCGAAACTCCTATCACCAGGACGAAACAATAAAATGATAGGTCGCGAGAGGCTGAGGAAATCAATGTAAGGACCTTGGATTTCTACATCTCATGGTCGAAACCGTAAATTTACCAAAAAACTATATTGCATTCTCTCAGGAAAAATTTGTGAAGTCATCTTATACGTCATAACAAATAGTTCGATCAGTGCCAAATTTAGAATAGCCTCAGATATCTTCGGGCAGCAAGGAAAAGGACGAGGTCGCATTCGGAATTGTTCAATTCAAGTGAATGAAACCTGCCTTTGGACGTAGGGAATTTGTTGGATTGGATGTGCCGCGTGGGGGCGCGGCAGGAATGAAAATACTAATGGGCTGTTGGCGGATTTTTTTCTAATGGGAGGGAAGTAAATTTTCGAGAAATATTCAGTATGGGGTGGCCTGTTGGCCCGCCTTACTTATCTATCATCCGCCATCCGCGCAGAGGCGTCCGGTTCTTTATGCCGGCTGAAGTCCTTTCTTGGATTCCGGACCTGACACTTCAACTTTGAATCCACTGGATTCCCCTCCGGCACCATCAAAGATCTTGTTTAGTGCCACCTCCAATATACCTGGTTATTTTTATCAATCCACTGCATTCAGGGTCTGGAGAAGCTAGTGAATTATCTCGTTCGTTTTTGTCTTCCAACAGTTCTAGAGTCTCTGCCAGAGCCGGACTGGGAACCCTTTGTGAAATTGGCGTTAACGGTCCTGTTTCCCGTTAATATTAAAGAACATGCTCCAGTCCCAGTACAGCTTCCTGACCATCCCGAAAATGTCCAACCATTTCGTGATATAGGGGTCAATGTCACCATGGTTTGATTTGGATAGCTGGCTGAGCAACTTCGTCTTGGGCAATTAATTCCGTTAGGAGTCGAAACAACGGATCCACTACCGCTGACGAACACCTCCAGTTGAGCCATTACCTGGGGAGTAGTGAACTGTAGCGGGGCCGACCATGCGGATACATTGCCGTTGGCATCCCGCGCCTTCACGGTATAGTGATAGGTCATACCCGGACTGGTCGTTTTATCCACAAAGGCATTGGTGGTGGGTTGCCCGATGACCACATTATTCCGGGCCACATCATATCCGATTACGCCAACATTATCGGTTGAGGCTGTCCATGAAAAGGCCACTTGGGTGTTTGATGCTGAATTCAACGTGAGGTTTTGAGGCACGGAGGGCGAGATCATATCTTGGAGTGGGACGAGTGGGACCGATACGGCAAGAGGGTTCGACCATGTGGACACATTGCCGCTGGCATCCCGGGCCTTCACGGTATAGTGGTAGGTCATGCCCGGACTGGTCGTTTTATCCACAAAGGCATTAGTGGTGGGTTGCCCGATAACCACATTGTTCCGGGCCACATCATATCCGGTTACGTCGACATTATCGGTTGAGGCTGTCCATGAAAAGGCCACTTGGGTGTTTGATGTTGAATTCAATGTGAGGTTTCCAGGCGTTGTGGGTGTCATGATATCGGGAATTTTTACACTCACTTCTTCCGAGGGCAGGCTTTCGTTGTTCGTCTGATCATATGCCGTGACTGTAAAATAATAGGTGATTCCCTGCGGCAGGTTCTGAAAAACGTATGAAGAATTGAGTCCGGTATTTTTTGTGGTGTTATAGGAACCTTGGGATGTTCCCATATACACAGTGTATCCCATTAAATCCGGTTCCGGACTTGCGTCCCAGCTTAGTTGGATTGAAGATGCAGGGAAAGCGGGGCTAGCGAATAATCCGATGACAAAGAATGCAAGACCTGCAATATTTCTGGTTGCGAATTTCCAGGGGATCATGTGGCGGACCATACTCGACTCCTTGTGGTGTTCGGACCGAAGTCCTCATCCTCTCCTCCCCCTTCGAATGACGCCTTCCTTCGGTAGCCGGATGATCAGGCGTGGGGACCTGACTCCTGGCTTTGCGACCCTACTTCACAGTAGGTGTGCCGTTTCGGGAAGAGGATTTCATGAATTGGCGGACTTTCTTGCTACCGTCTGTTGCTCTGGCTTGAAACTAGACCTCCAAACGGTCTGCCGAACTATATCGGACCTGTAAAGAAAAACTTTAGAGGGAGCAGCCTTGTGGAAGTACAACAAATTCATGAGAGGACAATTTAAAAACCAAGGGGATGAAAATGGGATTGATGCAAAGAATTGAAGCTCGTTACTGAGCTTTTTGCATCTCTTTGTCCAAAGAAAATTTGATGTCAAATGAGGAACATTAGGAACAATAAAAACATGACAAATGCTAAGTAAGATTAAGATCTGTGAATATTGCGCGATCCATACTGGGATAAGTAATGGACCCCATTTTTCATTTCGAATGGTCGCGCAATGGGGTATCGGTCAGGGAGAGGACTTCTCCTTCATCCTTACTGGTTGCAAGCAGGGATCTCTCTTGGCAAAACGAGAAAATACATTCGCATCAATGTTTGCATCCGGGCATGGTATTGCGGGAAAGGCGATGCCTTGCAGGTCGCTTTCTGCCAAGGGCTAGAATGAATGCCAAACTTGAGGGAGGATTGATTTCCGATTTTCCATGTCGTGCATGATGGAGGAGGAAAGATTTCTCGATGTGCTCGAAATGGCCCCGTTGCACGACTACGATAGAATGAGAAGTCTACAAATTTCGGAGAAGATGAGGCATGGGAGAGAATTTCTGCAGAGTGGGAGAGAGGTTTTTCAGATGAGGAGCGGATAAGCGTGATTGTTGTTTGTGAGAGCGACCAAGGTGCTATTTTGCCCTCACGGCGGTTTCCTCACCATTATTATTTCCGGGTCATATGAGGTAAAGGTTTAGCCTCGTCTTCCCTGGTGGGAATTTTCAGAATTCCATTCCCCAGGTTGTGCACGAGGCCCTATGGCATTGTCATGCTTGTGTATGTGACCTTAGTGCTACTGAATTTCCCAGTCTGTGGAAGTGGCCCCGGGAAAGCCCGTGGAAGTAATGGTCAATCCGTTCATCAGCCAAACCGCCACTCCTCCATTGCTGGGGTTGCGCCAGATGATATCGGCTTTTCCATCCCCATTCACATCGTCCGCTCCCGTCATCTGCCATGCTACCGACACTGCACCTGGGAAGCCGGAAGCAGCTATTGCCGTTCCATTCATGAGCCATATCGCGGTATTACCGTCTGCGGTGTTGCGCCAGACGAGATCGGCTTTGCCATCGCCATTGGCATCTCCGACGGCCTGAATTCCCCAAACCGTCGGTGCACTACCCGGAAAGCCGGTGGAAGTGATGGTCAAACCGTTCATCAGCCAGATGGCCACCGTGCTGCTGGTGCCATGACGCCAAATGACATCGGCTTTACCATCCCCATTCACATCGCCCACCCCGGCGATCTGCCACCCTAACGAGACACCCGCAGGGAAACCAGTGGAAACAATGGCCGTCCCGTTCATGAGCCAAATTGCGGTATTGCCATCAGTGGTGTTGCGCCAGAGGAGGTCGGCCTTGCCGTCACCGTCCATATCCTCGATGGCTTGAATGCCCCAACTCGTGGAGACGGTGCCGAGAAAGCCCGTGGAGGTGATGGTCAAGCCGTCCATCAGCCAGAGGGCTACTGCGCCGCTGGTGTTATTGCGCCAGACCAGGTCGGCTTTGCCGTCCCCATTCAGATCGCCCACTCCACTCATGGCCCAATCCATGGGCAACTGGCCCAGAAAGTCTGAGGTTGCGATGCTTGTTCCATTGAGCAGCCATCCGGCCACGTCGCCGGTCTTTGTGTTTCGCCAAACCAGGTCGGCTTTGCCGTCCCCATTCAGGTCGTGATTTTTGGGAGAGCTTGGGTTCGTGTTCTGTCGTTGGACGATGACGGAATACATGCTCAAATCACTGCCGGCATTCCCACCAAGGGTAATGGTCCCGACGGGGAAGGCCCGAGCAAAAAGGTGGAGGGTTGCGTCCGATGTGCCAAGGTCCTTGCCGGTATCAGTAAAGGTTGTCAACCAAGAGGGCTTGGAGGTAATACGAACGTCATGGGCGACATAGACGGTCACGGGTTGATTAACATGGAAGCTGAGGAATCCGGCGTTCGTGGCCGCTTTGTCATTGTTGGCAGTCTGGATAAAGGCGGCTCCCTCGACGCTGGCGGGTACGGTCGTAAACGTAAAGGCGCGGTCAATATATACCGTGCCCCCAGCCTGGAGGCCTGCTGCGGGCACGACATAGGATTGCCCACTGGCGACGGTCAGGTTAGAAATTTTCAATGCAAGCGAAGTTGCATTGGATACGGTAACGGTCACCGGCGCAGCGGTTGTCGTATTGCCTGCGGCATCGCGGGCGGTGGCCGTAAGGGTGGAAGAGCCATTTGGCAGGGTGGTGGTATCCCAGGATAGCGAGAAGGGGTTGGTGGTATCTTCTGGCCCCAGATTGTTTCCATTGAGTCTGAATTGTACACCCACCACACCAATGTTATCTGATGCGGTGGCGGAGACGGTAATGGTGCCGCTTAGGGGCGCGGAATTTTGCGGGCCCATGAGGGCTATTGTGGGGGGGGTGGTATCGGGAGGTGGGATATTTCCACCCTGAGTCGGAAGAGCTATTGTCACTTCCTGCGCGGGTTCACTCATATTTCCTGATTGATCATACGCCGTGACCGTAAAATAATAGGTGATTCCTTCCGGCAGATTCTGAAAGATGTGCGATGGGGTGAGGCCGGCATTTTTCGTGGTGTTATAGGAACCTTGGGATGTGCCCATATACACATAATATCCCATCAAGTCCGGTTCCGGATTCGCGTCCCAGGTCAGTTGGATGGAAGAAGCGGAAAAGGCGGGGCTAGCAAACAATCCGGCGAGAAACAGCGTCAAGGCTGCCAAACGCGTGATTCCGAAACCCAGGGGGGGCATGTATTTGACCATACTCTACTCCTTGTCGTATTCGGATCGAATCCCTCATCCTCTCCTCCCCCTGCGAATGACGTCTTCCTTCGGTAGCCGGACGGTCAGGCGTGGGCACCTGACTCCTGGCTTTGCGACCCTACTTCACAGTAGGTGTGCCGTTTCGGGAAGAGGATTTCATGAATTGGTCAACTTTTTTCTTATCCTCTGTCTCCCTATTGTGTTATCTACACCCCCAAATGGTCTGCCGAACATTTCGGAGAAGTAAGGAAAAACTTTAGAGAAGATCATATTGGGGTATGGAGAAACTATGCAGATGAAAATCGGATAATATAAAAAAACGAGCAGAATGATCATGGGAAGAAGGAAAGGAAATTAAACTTGGTTAGGAAAGGAGAGGACGGAAGGGACCGTTCTCAGGTGAATTTCCTGGAGACATGTCTAATGCCTACCGTTAAGAAAAATGAAAAAAGGACAAGTCCCGTCATGACCCCAGGCTGTTCACCCCAGGGATTGATTTGTTGGCAACTACTCTGTCTGCTGATCCGAACACGCTCACACCATTTTGGTGACTCCGTCGAACATTTTCTGTGGGTGTGATGAAAAAACTGCGCATTACCCTTCATGGGAAAGGCTATGCATTGATGGATGTCGTTTTTGCGGAAAGGATGTTGGAGGCGAGAGAATTCTTCCAGATAGGGGAGAGATTTCTTTATCCTAGGGAAGCAGAGAGGGGGTTTTTTGAATTTTACTTGGTGGGATTGGGCCATGAGGCCATTCAGGGGAACGGTCTAGTGTATTTTTTTTTGCGTTTACTGAATTTCCCAGTCTGTGGAAGCGGAACCGGGAAAGGTGGTGAAGGTTATGGTGACCCCGTTCATCAGCCATACCGCCACAGCTCCATTGCTGTGGTTGCGCCAGATGACGTCTGTCTTGCCATCCCCATTCACATCTTCTGCTCCCGCTATCTGCCATGGCGTCAGCACCGTCGCCGGGAAGCCTGAGGAGGCTATTGCCGTTTCATTCATGAGCCATATCGCGGTGTTGCCATCAAGGGTGTTGCGCCAGACGAGGTCGGCTTTGCCATCGCCGTTGAGATCCCCGACGGCCTGAATATCCCAAGCCGACGGCGCGCTGCCGGGAAAGCTCGTGGAGGTGATGGTCAAGCCATTCATCAGCCACACGGCCACCGCGCCGCTCGTGCCATTGCGCCAAATGATATCTGCCTTGGTATCCGCATTCACATCGCCCACTGCGGCGATCTGCCACCCTAAGGAGACGCCCCCCGGGAAACCAGCGGAAATAATCGCAGTCCCATTCATGAGCCAAATTGCGGTGTTGCCATCAAGGGTGTTGCGCCAGACCAGATCGGCTTTGCCGTCGCCGTTGAGATCCCCGACGGCCTGAATTTCCCAAGCCGTCGGCGCGCTGCCGGGAAAGCTCGTGGAGGTGATGGTCAAGCCATTCATCAGCCACACGGCCACCGCACCGTTCGTGTCATTGTGCCAAATGAGGTCGGCCTTCCCGTCCCCATTCACATCGCCTGCTCCCCTCAGAGCCCATTCGGTGGGTAACTGGCCCAGAATCCCTGAGGACGTACCGCTAGTGCCACTGAGCAGCCACACGACTACCTCTCCGGTTTTCGTGTTTCGAAAGATCAGGTCGGCCTTTCCGTCCCCATTCAGGTCCTGATTTTTCTGAGGGTTCGGGTTCGTGTTATGTGTTGGAAGTGCAATAGCCACTTCCTCTGCAGGCGCACTGATGTTTCCCGATCGATCATATGCCGTGACCGTAAAATAGTAGGTGAGTCCCTCTGGGAGGTTTTGGAAAACATATGATGGGTTGAGTCCTGCATTTTTCGTGGTGTGGTAAGACCTTTGCGATGTGCCCATATGCACATAGTATCCCATCAGGTCAGACTCCGGACTCGCGATCCAGGCTAGTTGGATGGAGGAAGCCGAGAAAACAGGGCTAGTGAACAATCCGAGAAGAAAAAAGACAAGGGTGGCGGTCATCCTGGCTGCAAAACTCAAGGAGGGTATTTGTCGGGTCATACTCTATGCCTTGCGGTATTCGGACTAAAATCCAAATCCTCTTCATAGGGATTACCCCTCCTTGGGTGGCTGGACGAGATCAGGTGTGCTCACCTGACTCCTAGTATTTCGAGTCTACTCCACAGTATAGGTGTGTCGTTTCGGGAAAAAATTATATGAACCAATTGGGTTTTCAAAGGTGGTGAATCTTAGAGGAAGGTATATTAGAGAGGATATAGGGTAAAACATGTAGTGGCTCCGTATTAAACCGCAATTTTTCTATGCTGATCAACACAAAAGTTGGGGCAGAGAAAAGACTGAGAAACGGATTTTTCAGGATAACCTTCTGATATTCATCAGAGGATCTATTGGACATCATCATAGCTAACCGACCTTACATTGATAGCCGTGGGAAACTTTATAGATTGATGAAAAACTGCAGAAGAAGAATATGGTTAGCCTGGTTGACGGTACCTGAAAGGGGCGTGTTAATGATCTGTAGTTGATAACCCGCATCCACATTGAGGTTGGGGGAGAAGGTGTAGTTGAGGCCCAGAAAAAACCGGTTTTGTTCGAATCCGGCTTCAGGCCCCTGGCGAATGGTATTGAGGTTCACAAAAATTTCATCATAGACGGCGATTGCGAGGGCAGGGGAGGCCGGCAGCGGAAACGTTCCTCGAAGCATGGTTCGGGCGCGAACGGCTGTTCCGATGGCGTCTTGGATCCACCGTTCTTCGAGACGGGACCGGCTGAATAATGTGAATGTTGAAAATTGGTTGTTGTAAATGAGTTGCTGGAATATCCGATGTTCCTGTTTGTAGGTTGGTTCGTAGTTCGCAACCCAGGCGTACCCCTGCCAGAGCGAGATGGTCGGTGTCAGTTGATACCCGATAGCCGGTCGAAGAAGGAGTTGGTTGATTTGTGAGGCATCGTCGGAAAATCGTGGATTGGCTTCCATGTATCCTTTGACCGGTCCGGAAACAGGAAAGTTGAGATAGACCGGCGCCCACAGTCGAAAATCCTGAATCGGCTCGGAGCCTCCTAAGCAGAAGGCGGGTCCCAACAGTAGGCATCCGGCAACGAAGCCTGCCACCATTCTTTTCGTCATTTTCACGTCGATCACTTTCTCTTATTTTTGTAATGCTCAGTCTTCAATCTTTCTCAGAAATTATCGAAGTTGTAAAAGAGAGGGTAGCCCCTGAAATTTGTCGTTGCCCTTCACAAAGGTCGAAACGGCTGTGATATTCCTCTCGTCTTGTGCGTGTCGGAAAGCCTGCAGATGGTGCTCCCGATATTTCCTTGATTCTAGCACGAGTCCAAATGCTAGACCCGTATGGGGTTGAGGGGAAATGTTCGGAACTTTGATTGAAAGACCCAACCGTTCGGCCATGGGATAGACCGAATCCCCCCAGACTCGTTCAAGGTATTCCCCGTCCGGTCGTAACGTGGGTTGAGGAACTGGACGCAGTTCATCGGGTATCCATTCCATAGTCAACGCCTCGTTGTCGGCTACTTGGAAAATGAGATGTTCCGCAAAAAACAATACGGACCAACATAATCGGAATGCACGGTGAAGGTGGAATTCATCGAGGAATGTTTTTTTCTGTCTAAAATGGGATGACGCTATCCTGGGTTGAGTCAGGTGCCTATGCCCTGTTGAACCAATCCCATGTTCCAGTTTTTCCCAGGAGTCGTATGCTATGGAAAGAAAAATTTTCATTCAGCCTCAACCCTACTACCAAGACTGTCAAAAAGGAGTAAAATAGAAAGGAAAGTGATTTTTCTGAGAAAGGGATGTCTATGGGTAAAATTTGTATTCTTGGAGGGGGGAAAATAGGGTCCCTGATTGCCACGTTATTGGTTGAATGTGGAGACTTTGAAGTATGTCTGGGAGACGTGGATCCAGAGGTGGTTGTTCGCCTGAAAAAGGACATTGGACATGAGCATTTTCAGGTGTCTTCCGTCGATGTCCAGGACTCGAAAGCCCTGGGAAGATTTATTGAGTCCGTCGAACCTGACGGAATCATTTCCAGCCTTCCCTATTATTGTAATCTGGCAGTTGGGGAGATGGCGCGCTCGTGCGGCGCTCATTATTTTGATTTAACTGAGGATGTAGAAGTCACGAAGGGCATCAAAAATGTCAGTGAGGGGTCGAAGAAGGCATTTGTTCCGCAATGCGGCTTGGCGCCAGGATTTATCAGTATTGTTGCGCATGAATTGATGACTCGTTTTGATACCGTGGATATGGTGAAGATGCGGGTAGGGGCGTTGCCGGTGAATCCGAGCAACGTATTGAAATATTCGTTGACGTGGTCGACGGACGGCTTGATTAATGAGTATGGCAATATGTGCTATGGAATTGAAAACAGTCGGGAAGTTGAGTTGCTTCCGCTTGAGGGGTATGAAACCATTTCGATTGACGGGCTGTTATACGAGGCCTTTAACACTTCGGGCGGTTTGGGGACTTTGGCTGATACGTATTCAGGCCGAGTGCGAACGATGAATTATAAGACGCTTCGTTATCCCGGCCATTGTGAAAAAATTCACCTGTTGATGAATGATCTGAAGCTCAATGATGACCGGGAGACCTTGAAGCGTATTTTGGAAAAGGCCGTGCCGAAGACGTTGCAAGATGTGGTCCTGATCTATACTTCTGTCACAGGTTTGCGAAAGGATGAACTCTTTGAAGAAAATTTTGTGCAGAAAATTTATCCGCGCACGATTGCCGGAAAGTTGTGGTCTGCGATTCAAGTGACGACGGCGGCCGGGATGTGCAGCGTGGTGGATCTTGTTTTCCACCGACCTGAGCGGTATCGAGGGTTTGTGACGCAGGAGACGTTTGATCTCCCCTCAATCCTGGCCAACCGGTTCGGGAAGTTGTTTGATCCGGAACATTCGTAATTGTGATCGTTTTGGGACGTGTGAGGAAGTGGGGTGGGCAATGGATGTCTTTCATGAATTAGGGTTGAGAGCGGTAAATGCGGGGGCCTGTTCCGGCCCTGGGGGATGGGTGCCTACCACTAGTGAAGGCCTGTTGGATTCAGTGAACCCTGCGACCGGACAAGTCCTGGCCCAGGTGAATCGCAGCTCAGGCAGGGATTATGACGCCCTCATTCAAGAATCCCAACGGGCATTTCGGGAATGGCGCCAGGTTCCTGCTCCAAAGCGTGGTGAAGTGGTTCGGTTGATCGGAGAGGCGCTTCGCGCCAAAAAAGATGCGCTGGGTTCCCTGGTGTCGATGGAGGTAGGAAAGATCAAGACCGAGGGCGACGGCGAAGTGCAGGAGATGATCGATATGGCGGATTTTGCGGTAGGGCAATCCCGCATGCTGTATGGCCTGTCGATGCACTCCGAACGGCCACAGCACCGGATGTTTGAACAGTGGCATCCACTCGGAGTGGTGGGGGTGATCTCGGCCTTTAATTTTCCTGTCGCCGTATGGGCGTGGAATGCGTTTCTGGCCGCCATCGCCGGCGACACCGTGGTGTGGAAACCTTCTCCCAAGGCAGCCCTCTGCGCCTTGGCTGTGCAGCATATCTGTAATCAGGTTATGAAAGAACAGGGAGTTCACGGAATTTTTTCCGTGTTCATTACGGATCAGGTTGAACTGGCCAAGACCATGGTCGCTGATGAACGCCTGCCGCTCATTTCGTTTACCGGTTCTGTGCCCGTGGGACGAAAGGTGGCGAAAGTCGTGGCCCAACGATTAGGGCGTAGCCTGTTGGAGCTTAGCGGGAACAATGCGGTCATTGTCGATGAGACGGCCGACTTGGATCTGGCCATCCCCGCCATTGTCTTTGGGGCTGTGGGCACTGCCGGGCAGCGATGCACAACGACCCGCCGGTTGTTTGTGCAGGAGGCACGTTATGATGAGGTGGTGCAACGTCTGCTTCGGGCCTATCAGCAGGTCCGGGTGGGTAATCCCTTGGAGGAAGGCGTGCTAATGGGGCCGCTGATCGACGAACGGGCGTTGGAGGAATTTCGCTTAGCTCTAGAGGAAGTGGTGCAGGATGGTGGCCAAATTCTCTGTGGCGGGGGTGTGATGGAGGGTCAAGGGTTTTTTGTCGAGCCGACCATCGTGCGTGCTGAGAATCAGTGGAAGGTGGTGCAGCGGGAAACGTTTGCGCCGATTTTGTATGTGATGCCGTACGTCACCCTGGACGAAGCGATTGCCCTTCAAAATCAAGCCCCGCAAGGACTGTCCTCTTCATTGTTCACCTTACATGTCCGGCATGCCGAGCAGTTTTTATCGGGGCAGGGAAGCGACTGCGGGATTGCGAATGTGAATGTCGGCACGTCAGGGGCGGAGATTGGTGGAGCTTTTGGCGGAGAGAAAGAAACAGGCGGAGGGCGCGAGGCCGGTTCCGATGTATGGAAAGCGTATATGCGCCGGCAAACCAATACGATCAATTGGGGGACGACCCTGCCGTTGGCGCAAGGCATCACATTTTCTATGGACTAACCGGGAGGAAATATTATGAAGGGGATGGAACTCGAACAGGTCATCACTCGCTATATTGATGACTATGTCGCCAGAAATCATGCGGCCACTATGATGAGTCAGGCCTTGGATGAGATTGGCATTGGGTTGTTTCCGGTGGTTGATCATATCACAATACGCACAGGGTCAATCGATCCACGCGCTGAGGAATTTCTGTTGTTGGGCTATGCCTATGCAGAAACGCTGGAGTATGACGATTGGTGGGCCAAGGTCTATCGGGCGCCAGGGTGTCCCGCGTTATTTGTGGATCAGGCGTATGATGGTGTACGGGGAAAGACGAGTATTATTCCCGGATGGGTGAAGCATTTTGGTGATCGAACCTTACACCATATTGCGGTGCGTGTGGCGGATATTGAAGCCAGTATTAAACGGCTGAGTGCCAAAGGGGTGAAGTTTGCGGGACAGATTGTGGGGGAACGGGGAGGAGATTTACGGCAGATTTTTACGGTTCCCGAGCAAGTCAATGGGCACGCGTTCTCCGTCCTCGAACTTGCCGAGCGGCATAGGGGCTTCCAGGGCTTTTCCCCACCACACGCGAATAGTCTGATGCAATCGACGGTGACCCGGTAAATAATATTGGAGAAAATCGGAATGATCGGGCAGGGCAGGCTATGCGTCGGCCGCTTCGAGAACAAGTTTGGCGTTTTTTGCAATGGCGCCTGGGTCTTTGGCTACGATCGCTGCAGCAAGTCCGACTGTAGCGGTCGCGACTTTGATCACTTCACCGACCTTTTCTAGTTTTTTGATTGCCCGCTTAGCTTTGCCCACCGAACTTTTAATGCTTTGGACATTGATTTCTGATTCTTCTAAAGCCAACCCCACGGCTTTCGTGGTCATGTCCGAAGAGGAGTTCAAAAGCGACCATTCCTCGTCTTCTAAATCACGCCGTTGTGTCGGGGTGAGATTATTCCAATTGGCAAACCGGTAATTTCCTAGGTTGATGCCAAGATCACGGAATTGTTTGGATAACTCAAAGGCGTCTTCAGCGCTCAAGGGCATCACAGTCCTCGCTTACAGTTTTTTAATGGTTTCCAGTAATGACCGAAGGTCTTTAACCGAATCCCCAACCTGTTGTAGAACCTCTTTCTTGCTCAAATCCTTGCGATGATCGAAAAGCCGTTGGTGTCCCTCAGAAATATTGGCCAGGACTTGACTGTAGGTTTTGACGGCTTCAGCCCGTTCGAGTACCTGAGACATCCTGAATTCTTTCCATTCGGCTAAAGCGGCTTTGCCTGCCGGGTCCTGTGATTCCATGGTCAGGGTGGTGTAATAATTTTGGATGGCCGCTTCTTCTGTTTGATGATCTCCGCCAAACCCGTCTGACACGATGCGTTGTAAGGATTCGAGAATCTGTTGAATCGGGGGATTGGATTGTTCAATGAGATCCTTGAGTTGATCTTGCCGCCACCGTTTCACCGCCACAGTGGTAATCACACCGGCTATTTTTTTGTAGGCTTCTGTCTCCTTTGGATTGGTGGCGGCTTGAGATTCTAATGCTGCGGAGAGTTTTGCCAGTTCTTCGGTGTTATCGACGATTTCATCAGCCGCCAATCGTCCCAGGGATTCCATGTAGGCCTCTAGAATGGACTGTCGCAGGAGCAAGGCCGATTGTTGGGTGGCACGGTCCTGGGCCATGGCATCAAGATTGGCATGACGACTTGGAGATTGATAGCGTTTTTGCCGCTTGGGAAAATCCAGGTATTCATCAACCAGGGTCGTGTACTGAGCGGATTCTGCTGAAAGACTTGCGAAGTCTTGAATGGGTTTGAGGTTCGTCGTGCAGCCTTGCGTGAAGGCGAGCAGGACGATCACATTGAAAATAATTGTAATGGAGCGCAAGAGGGAGAGGGAAGTGTAGCTTGTCATCATCCTGCCTGCAGTGGATTGATCTGGAGAAGAAGCTCCATAGGTTATCGGGAGATGCCAGCGTTGAGGGGCACCATAGGTGATTGGAAAAAAAGTGTCAAGGGAGATTCACGTTTCTCCTCGGGACGAAAAAAATGATGGCCGCTAGGCGACTATCGATGATGGTCTTGATTATGTTTCGACTTGAATTCCTTAGAACGTCGAGAACTCATCCGTCATCATATGAACAGTCGCAACCGACGCGCAGGTAAGGGACGGAGAGCAGGAGGTCTCTGGGGGTGACAGTGAAGGTTTGTAGTGCTGTATCTCAGCTATAGAGGTATCGTGAGACGTCAATGGTGTCTTTTATAGTATGGAAGGATCCTGACATATCCGTTCTGATATCAATTGTGCGGCTAATTCGTGACCTTGTTCATTCCAATGCCCCGCTCCAAGTTTGGTATTGGGGAATCCATGAAGATACACATGATGTTGCTCCGCATGCCGCTGAAAATCATACAGCAGGTTGAGCACGGGAAAGCCCTCAGTTTCGCCAAGCGCTCGAAGTCGTTGCTCCGGGTAGTCCAACTCATTTGCATGAAGACGCTGTCTCAATAATACCTTCTGGTCTTGGTCGAGTTGATCAGGGCTTGTGGTCGTGACAAGGAAAAACTTTGCGTGATGTTCACGCACTTCCTGATGCATCAACTTCAAAATTCCTTCGGTAATGGCCCACGCCTCATGATGAATCGGTGTCTGTGGTGGGGCATAAACAAAATCTGCCAATCCTGCTTGGTTCAATGCGTTGTCTTGACCCTCTCCCATTTGCCGTGCTGCATACACTCGGTTGGCCTGGTTGAGCAGTTCCAGCGTACGAAAGTTATGGACCCCCCAAAGGAGAAGTCGATATTTGAGCAGGGGTGGCGACCACTCTTGAAAGTTATACGTTAGTTTTAATTCACCTTGATCAAGATGGAAATACGGGCGAGGGATATACTCATGCTCACGCAACTCGGCTCGGGGAAAATTGTCGATGAGATCGTTTCCGCTAAAAAACATCGTCAGGACGAGGTCGGGATCATAGGCCCATCCACGGGATCGCAGTGTGATCAGTTCTTCAGCATTGCCATACCCTGGAACGCCAAAATTAATGACCTCCACCTTGTTTGGAAGCAAACGCTCACATGATTGGAGTTGGTGCTCGACTTTTCTTCCGAAGGTGTTCTCCAAGCTAACTTGCCTCGCCTCTGTATAGGAATCGCCCAGAATCAAAATCCTATACGTCCCCTTTGGCTTCTGAATAGGATGTTCGACATCTCGAAATCCAGCAGAGTTGATTTTAACGTAGGCATTTCCCTCATAACGAAACCACCCTTCCATCCCCGGTTCAAGGACTCGTCCTCTGACAGGATCAAACCCGTGAAATACGGGATAGGAGATGTTCATCAGGCGAAGCGCGGCTTCGGATATCAGGAAGCTCCCGAGGATCCCCATCAGAACTAAAAGTCCAAGTTTAGTGAAATATTTGAATTTTTCGTGTCGCACCGCACGTGGCTCCTTCTTCCATCACATCATCAAAAACGCTACCCTCTCATGGGCAACTATCGGGTATGCCAGAGAACGTTATAGAGCTCTGTGTCTGTATGCATACGCCGCATCTATATATTGGTAGGCAACGGAGGCACCCTGACATTCGAGAAGTGAGTCCTCTCTAGACACTGATCGGCTTCTGACGCATGGCGCTTAAAGGAAATAAATTTGAGAATTATCCTTTTTTACCTGTCTTAGTTCGGGCGCACCCTACATGGAATTGGGGGCACATGGTGATGATCATATCTTTGCGGAAGGGTCCTATGCAGGCGTCACGATGCGCCCCTTACGGGCCGCATCGATGTGGGGAAGGTCAGAGAGATGGTCAGAAGGCGCTGAGGGTGAAGGTTCGGGTGACGAATGTGTGGAGGATGATGGCTTAACCCGGAGAAGACGTTGCTGTAGGGTTATTTTTTTCGTGAATGGCATTGGCCCGGGTTTCCTGCGTGACGGCGTCCTCGGTACGACCCATTTTTCGCAAAAGAGCGGTGTAATTTCTGAGCGCTCGTTCGACCCGGAAGTGGTCTGGTCCCATGGTCTGTTCCGTGAGAGTGATGGTTCTTTGAAACAAGGGGTCGGCTTTATCATATTGTCCTGTGGTGACATACAGTAGGGCTAAATTGTTGAGAGGGCCGGTCAAGCTCGAATGTTCCGGTCCTTCTGCTTTTTCAATAATGGCAATGGCGCGTTGGATTAAGGGGATGGCTTGCTCAGGTTGGTCCTGTAGCCTGTAGATTTCTCCCAATTGATTGAGGATGATGGCAACCCGGGGGTGTTCCTTGCCAAACCCCTCTTCGCTGATAGTCAGCATTCGTTCCAACACAGGCGTCGCTTGTGAAAATTGCTTGGCCGTACTATAGAGAAGCGCGAGATTATTCAGGCTGCCAAGGAGATGTGGATTGGTGGGTCCAATTTGCTTCTCTTTGATGACTAAGGCCC